>CAJWEH010000008.1 GCA_913031135.1 uncultured Puniceicoccaceae bacterium
GGGTGAAAACGAGTCACTTCCTGTCGATACCGGATTCATTGTCATGAATCTCAAGAATTATCCAAAATTTAGCCGCTTGCTAAAATCACTAGACGTCGAAATACAAAAAAGTTGTATGACCTTCAGTTACTATAATCACACAAATTCTTACGGCTATGCAGGAACTAGCTTAAAGGGGATGATTCCTAAGCTCCGATATTTGTTTAGCCTAAAGCACTTTGCTTTAATTGGAGACCTCATTCGATTTGCTTTAATTGGATATAAAGACCTAAAAAGCGGATTTCTTAAAAATAAAACCCTCGGAGACTATTTAGACGAGCGGCACTTTTGCCCAGAATTCCAAAATGCCTACTTATTCCCTATGGGTGCCGCTATCTGGTCATCTCCTATGCTTAAAATGAGAGAATTTCCAGCGGAACCTTACTTACACTTTTTAGAGAATCATGGATTACTTCGTCTGATCAATCGACCACAATGGTATTCCATTAAAGGGGGCAGTCATAGCTACATAAAAGCTATTTTAAAAAGCTTAAAAAATAAGCCTAGAACATCAGCAACGATTACAAAACTATCACGAAGTGAAAAAAATGGAGTCACGATCCATTATGAAAATGAAAATTCTGAAAACTATGATCAGGTAGTGATCGCAACCCACGCAGATACTGCTCTAGATCTTTTAAGCGATGCCGATGAGCTAGAAAAAAATTCCCTCAAACACTGGAAATATCAAGCCAATAATGTAATCTTACACAATGATACAAACTATATGCCTCCCAATAAATCGTTGTGGGCATCATGGAATTTTATTCGAAAGACAGGCAGCACTAAAGCTTCCCCAGTAAGTGTCAGCTATTACATGAATCGCTTACAAAAACTTAAAACAAAAACGCCTTATATCGTGACACTGAACCCTCAAACAGAGATCGATCCACAGAAAATCATAAATCAAACTGTACTAACTCATCCGATGTATTCCTTTGAATCAATGAATAGCCAAAAGTTCTTGAGAGAGCGAAATGGAAGAAGAAATACTTGGTTATGTGGGAGCTACTTTGGTTATGGATTTCATGAAGATGCCGTTCAATCTTCATTAGAAATTGCGCATGCATTTGGTATTCAATTATGATTTCAGACCATGCCATTTACAGAGGCAAGATTTTGCACGAACGCCTCCTCCCCCAAAAGCACCGCTTTGAATATCCCTTTAGCTTTTTTCATTTTGAAATTAAAAAACTAAAAAGCTTATCGAATCAGCACAACTTTTTTGGCTACAACCAAAAGAGGCTACTGGAAATTAGAGATAACGATTACCTTCACAGCAAGGACAAACCCATTTTCATAGCGTTAGAAGAATTTTTTGGCAGTGAAGTATCTAATGAACGCACTCTATTAGTGAGTTCTCCTAGATACTTAGGTGCCGCCTTTAATCCAGTAAACTTTTATTTTCGAATCGATCAAACGGATGCAATCACAAAAGCACTCGTTGAAGTCAATAACACCTTTGGAGACAGACACATTTACCCAATCTGTAACCTGCAAAAAGAAAGCGACGGAACCTATTCTGGAAAAACTTCGAAAGCATTCCATGTTTCTCCTTTTAATTCAATGGACGGGCATTATCGCTTTCAGTTCAAACTCAGCGAGCACTCAATCTTTCTTGGAATCGACTTATACAAAAGCGATCAATGTATTATGCAGACCTATATGTCTGGGCGATCACACACACTAAATGCCAAAAACCTTATTAAATACACGCTACTGCACCCTTTTGATACAGCGCTGAATGCATTTCCAAGAATCTTAATCCAAGCAACGATTCTCTATCTAAAGAAAAAACTAACACTCTTCCAACGGCCTAAACCGACTTCCCCAAATACCTTAATTGACGATGGAGTTCAGAATGATCCAAATTCAAAAATTTAATCTATAGAATATGGATTATACTCAGGAATGATTCTTGAGATCGTTTCTTTAATTTGCTTAGCGTCATGCGATTTCATCGCGGTCATTAATTGAGAAGAAATACGATCTAAATCATCTTCTATTAAACCATGAGCTGAGAAACGAAAAATTTGTTTATGATCGGTCTTCATATGAACTTCATCAAAATGCTGCACTTCTTCATATAATTTCTCGCCCGGTTTTAGACCTGTAAATTCAATATCAATATCCTCTCCTTCTTTCAGTCCACTTAAACTAATCAATTGACGCGCTAGTTCTAAAACTTTGATAGCCTTACCCATATCTAAAACAAATATTTCACCACCGGTTCCCTTTGTTGCCGACTCTAAAACAAGGCTAACTGCTTCACTAATGGTCATAAAGAATCGAGTAACCTCTGGGTCTGTTACTGTAACTGGACCACCCTGGGCTATCTGTTCTTTAAAAATAGTTATAACGCTTCCTGAGGATCCTAAAACATTACCAAAACGAACTGCCATAAACTGAGTTTTATTTTCAGGATCCACTTGAATCTTTTGCATCGCTAATTCAGCCATACGCTTAGTAACCCCCATGACACTAGTAGGATTAATCGCTTTATCTGTTGAAATTAAAATGAATCGATCTACTAAAAACTCTTTTGAAAGACGCATCAATTGGACAGAAGCAAAATAATTATTTCTTAGAGCCTCGTCGGGTTGATCTTCCATCAAATTCACATGTTTATGAGCCGCCGCATGAAAAATAAGCGTGGGTTTAAAGATCTCAAAACAATGCCTTAAGGATTCTTCATCTGTTATATCTAAAACTTTTACACTAATGCGACCCTCGTCCGTAGAATTATTAAGCACCGTAAAATTAAGATCAAATATTGCCATTTCGGACTGATCTAAACAAAGCAATTGTTCAGGGTGATAATCGAGCATCTGACTAACTAACTCTTTGCCAATACTACCACCAGCACCGGTCACCATAATACGCTGTTTTGAAATTAAATTCTTTATAGACCCTTGATCTAAGTTCACTTTCTTGCGACCCAATAAATCCTCTAACTCGACAGGCCTTAACTGAGTAGCCGTTGCACGCCCACTAACTAGATCCGACAAAGCAGGAACAATATCCACCTCTAGATTTAAAGACTTAGCTAATTGCGCTACCGAACGAATCTTTTTAGCACTAGCCGATGGAAAGGCAATAATCACCTTTTCAATAACATAACGATCAATGTAATTTTTCAGAGTGCTTATCTTGTCAATAATTGGAATACCGTGCATAAGCCTTCCAATTTTCTCCTCTGAATCATCGAAGAAAAGCACTGGTCTAATGCCTAACTTATTTTTTTTAGACAAGATATCCGAACAAACCAGTGAACCCACTTCTCCAGCCCCAATAATCGCGACATTCTTTAATGAGTATCTACCGGATAGCCAATTGAAAAAGCCTTCACCAAAATAAATTCTTAAAAATAGTCTAAAACCGGCAATTGATATAAACAAAAGCAATAAATCCGTTACAATGATAGACCGAGGAGCAACGTCCTGCCCATTATAAATATACCACAAGAAAATGCAATAAAGTGACTGAAGCGCTAGAGCTAAAAACAATCGAAATAAATCCGGCAACCTGAACTGCGACAATACGGTTTCAAATTGACCTAGTGCAAAAAGAAAAGCCAATTGCATGAAAATAAACCATACATAAATTTGATTACGATTTTCTATGTAACTATCAGGTACATTGAAATCAAATCGCAACTCGTAAGCAAATGTCAGACATAAGTAAGACAAAAAGCCGTATAAAAAAACTAACCCAAAAAACTTTATATTAAAATATGGCTGTAAAATTCTCATGACCATTTAGATAATGCTGTTTGCACTATATCAATAACTTCATCACGCTCTTTCAAACTTAAACACGAACCACTTGGAAGACACAGACCGCCATTATATAATGTTTCAGAAACCTCCCCTCCAAAATAACGAGTCGACTTAAACACACTTTGAAGGTGTAGCGGCTTCCAAGTAGGCCGTATTTCTATTGAAGCGTTAGAGCAAGTTTGTATAAGAGCATCACGCTTAGAGTTGACATCCGAACCAACGATCTGAAAAATAGTTAGCCAGTAATTGGGAATACCCTCTTTAGCGATAGGCATAAACTCTATGCCACCCATTCCCTCTAATACTTCTTTGTAAGCAATATAATGGCTTTTTCTTTTACTAATTTTATTGTCTAGAGCATTTAATTGACTGAGCCCTAGACCCGCTAAAAGATTACTGATACGATAATTGTAACCAATCGCATTATGCTCATAATGCAAAACGGGTTCTCGAGCTTGGTGCGCTAAATAACGCGCCTTCGCTTCAATTTCAGCATCATTAGTCAACAGCATACCACCGCCAGAAGTCGTTATAATTTTATTCCCATTAAAGGAAAGAAACGAAACCGTTCCAAATGATCCTGCCTCACTGCCTCTATAACTAGCTCCTAAGGATTCTGCAGCATCTTCGATAACAGGCACTTCATATTCATTACAGATACCTAATAAACGGTCCATTTGAGCGCACTGTCCATAGATTTGAACAACAATCACAGCCTTAGGCTTTCGCCCCTCTTTGATTAATGTCTTCAGTGCATCTTCTAAATAATTTGGATCCATATTCCATGTCTCCGTTTCGCTATCAATAAAAACTGGCTCCGCACCACAATATCGAATAGGAAAGGCACAGCCTGCAAAGGTAAGACTTGGACATACTATAATATCTCCTTTTGAAACTCCCATAGCTAACAAGGCTAAATGCAAAGCAGATGTTCCCGAATGAACAGCAAGTGCATGCTTCCGGTTTAAGCGATTCGACAATGCGGCTTCAAATGCATCAATTTGAGGACCAACTGGAGCCACCCAACCTGAATCCAAAGCCTTCTCAATCGCAGCTCGATCGTCTAAAGAAATATCCGGGGGTGATAAATAAATACGAGGCATGAATTTTTAGATAACAATCCGAAGTGAATCTTGCAAGAATACACTCATAAAAAAGCACACCTCTCAAATATGGAAATGTGCTCTTTTTTATGGGGTAAATAAATTAAATCGTGTCTTACTTAGCGGCTTCCTCTTCTGCCTCGCTATCATTTGATTCAGCTACTTCCTCAGCTTCCGCTTCTGCTTCGACCTCTTCAGTCACTTCCTCAACTTCCGCTTCTTCCGCTGCTGAATCTTTTTTAGCAGCTGGTTTTCCAGCTTTTTTACTTGGCTTTGGATAACCTTCGTCAGATGAATTGATTAATTCAATCAATGCCATTTCAGCCGCATCACCGACTCTTTGACCTAGCTTGTAAATTCGAGTATAACCACCTGGGCGATTAATAAATTCTTCAACTTTTGTATCAAATAGCTCCGCAACTACTTTTTTATCACGAACTCGAGAAATCGCTAAGCGACGAAAGTGTAATTTTCTAGCAGCATCATTCGCTTGGTGTGCTTTCTTTGCTAAAGTAATCACTTTTTCAATGAATGGGCGTAATCCCTTTGCTTTTGCCAAAGTCGTTTTAATACGACCATGAGTGATCAAAGCTACTGATAAATTACCCAATAATGCTGAGCGATGTGGGCCAGAAACGCCAAGGATGTGTCTTCTTTTACTGTGACGCATGATGTTCTAAATGTTATGATTATAGTTCGATTGGATTATCTAGCAAACGCTCATCAATCTTCATTCCTAATGAAAGACCTAATTGCTCGAGCTTATCTTTAATTTCATTCAAAGACTTTTTACCAAAATTACGATACTTGAGCATTTCTTGCTCAGACTTCATAGCCAACTCACCAACGGTTGTGATATTTGCATTATTCAAACAATTAGCTGCACGAACCGACAACTCAATTTCATTCACACTCATATTGAGCAGTTTACGAAGTCGGTTTTGCTCTTCACTAATCTCTTTAGTTTCATTTTCGAACTCAATCGCCTCATCAGATAATTGTTCAAATACCTCTAAGTGATGCTTCAAAATAGCAGAACTCTGCTTAATTGCTTCCTCTGGAGTGATTCGACCATCCGTTGTCACTTCTAAAATTAATTTGTCATAGTCAAGCTCTTGCCCCACTCGAGTATTTTCAACTGAATACTTAACCAAGGTGACGGGACTGAAGAGTGAATCAATCGGAATCACACCAATTGCTTGGTCTTCCTTTTTATTGTCGTCCCCCGGACAATACCCACGACCGACACGCACCTCAAGCTCAGCTTGGAAACGCTTCTTTTTATTTAAAGTACAAATCACATGATCTGGATTCACAACAGAAATACCATCAACAAGCTGAATGTCGCCTGCAGTTATTTCACCATCTTTTTCAACATCAATCATTAAATTGACCGTGTCTCGACCTTCAGCGACGAAGAGCACTTTCTTTAAATTCAAAACAATATCAGTCACATCTTCGACAATCCCCTCTACACTCTGAAATTCATGCTGCACTCCCTCAATTTTAATAGAGGATATCGCAGCGCCTTCAATCGAGCTTAAAAGCACTCTTCGAAGCGCATTACCGATTGTGTGTCCATAGCCGGATTCAAATGGCTCTGCTTGAAATATCGCAAATGTATCTGAAGATACATCGTCTGCTTTAGATAGTCTATTTGGTAATTCAAATTTTCCTAAACGTTTTGGCATAATAAAAAATTGTACTGATTATAATAAAGTTAAAATGGAGTGCTGATTTATCGAGAGTAAAACTCAACAATTAGCTGAACATTGATACTAGGTTCTGTCTCATCATTAGACGGAATCCTATTAACAGTTGCTTTCAAAGCATCCGTGTTGAGATTTAACCATTCTGGAACAGTCCTTGCCTGGCTTTCCTCCATATTTTTTGTGGCTAACTGCCGAGAAGAGGTACGCTCACGCACTTCGATTTCATCCCCTTCTTTAACCATAAAACTAGAAATGTTTGTCTTCTTACCATTAACCGCGATATGACCATGGCTAACAAACTGACGAGCCGCTGATCTTGATTTGGCAAAACCAAGTCGATAGACAACATTATCCAATCGGCACTCGAGCATCTGTAAGAAAATTTCACCAGTAACACCACGCTTATTTTTAGCGCGAGCAAAGGTGAGGCGGAATTGCTTCTCAGTCATTCCATACATATAACGCAGCTTCTGCTTTTCATTCAGACCGATAGCATAATCGCTCAATTTGCGACGAAGTCTAGGACCATGCTGTCCTGGAAGGTGTGGTTTACGCTCAAACGCTTTCGTTGGCGCAAAAATCGCCTGACTAAATCGGCGATTAATTCGAGTTGTTGGACCTGTATAACGAGCCATAATGTTGTTCTATTGATTTAACTGCTTAAGTTTAAGTGAGCTGTGTATAAATGGCAGATATCATTTTATACACGACGACGTTTAGGTGGACGACACCCATTATGCGGAACGGGAGTTACATCAACAATTTCTGTAACTATGATTCCTAAAGACTGAAGTGCACGGACGGCAGAGTCACGCCCCATCCCTGGGCCGTTTAATTTAACCACCACATCTTTCATTCCGTGAGAAACAGCAACTCGACCCGCATCTTGTGTTACCACCTGTGCGGCATAGGCTGTTGATTTTCTAGATCCTCGGAAATTACACTTCCCAGCACTCGACCATGAAATAACATTTCCTCTAAGATCGGTAAAAGTCACTTTTGTATTATTAAATGTCGCCAAGACATTTACGATACCAGAAGTAATATTCTTACTACCTTTTGCCTTACGAATTTTTACTCCCTCAAGATCACTCTTCAGCAAATCCTCAGCAGTTTCAGCTTTTTTCTCAACCACTTCTTCTGATTTTCCCTCAACTTCATTTTGAGGAAGCTCTTTTTCTTCCGTATTTGTTACTGTTTCCTCTTCGCTCATAAGATTATAAATTTAGTTAACGATTATTTACGAACTGGCTTTACTGCGCCTTTCCGAGTTCTTGCGTTCGTTTTAGTTCTTTGTCCACGAACCGGTAATCCTTTTTGATGACGAATTCCCCTATGGGCTCTAATCGCTGAGAGACGCTTTAAGTTTGCGATTCGTTCACGACGAAGATCACCTTCTACTAAATATTGTTTTTCCGCAACAATCGAAGCTAATTGATTCACTTCTTCTTCGCTCAAATCACCCGCACGTCGATCTGGGTCAAATCCAGAGATAGCGACGATCTTCTTAGCCCTAGTAGGACCAATTCCATAGATGTAGCGTAGCGAGAATTCTAGCTTCTTATTTGCAGGTATATCGACTCCGAGTAAACGTGGCATAATATATTGTAATGTTTAATAAATGTAAAATTGTAGCAGTTCTAAGAGAAAAAGTCCTAAAAACTAGCACTTTATCTGCATTTGAAAAGTTATTTTTTTAATTTTGTTAAGATTTCTGGATCCCCCTCTGTAACTAAAACGGTGTGCTCAAAATGTGCTGAAGGCTTACCATCTAAAGTGACAGCCGTCCATCCATCCTTTAAAAAGCGAATTCTATGTGTTCCCATATTGACCATAGGCTCAATCGCTAAAGCCATTCCGGGTTTTAAAACAGATCCCATTCCCCGGCTTCCAAAATTGGGTATTTGTGGTAACTCGTGCATTGTCTTTCCAACACCATGACCGACAAATTCCTGTACAATTCCAAAACCCTTGGGGCGAATCACTTTTTCGATAGCATTCGAAATATCACCTACTTTATTACCAGCACGTACCTGCTCAATGCCTTTTTCTAGGGCACTTTTCGTGGTATTTAAGAGCTCGTTAACCTCTGGCTTTATGACTCCGACAGCGACTGTTTTAGCATTATCTCCAATAAACCCATTGTATTCTACGCAGACATCTAAAGAGATAATATCTCCAGAATTTAAGACCTTATCCAAGCGACCAATTCCATGGACGATCTCTTCATTTACAGAAATACAGGTGTGAGCGGGAAAAATCTGTGCACCATGACGATAATTAAAACACGCACTTTTAGCTCCATAGCTAGCGATCTTTTCCTTACCTATTTGATCAATATCATAAGTATTAATCCCCTCGGCAACGACCAACTCAAGCTCACGAAGAACCATTGCAGCAATTTCACAAGATTCACGAATAGCGTTTACTTCAGAATCCGGACGTATCGCTTTCATCAACTAAAAAAATAAAAAATCAAAGAACAAAAAAATTAAAAAATCAGGTCAGTTTAATTTTAAAAACCAAGATACGATTCCTAAAACAAACAATAAGACCGAAAGTAATAAAAGTGGGCTCCATGCACTCCAGAAATCTTGAATTCCAGCAGAGTCCACTAACTGTTTTGCCCGAGCAGCTGAACGACCACGAATCTTACCTTTTTTCAAAAATCCATCATAGTGGCGTTGCATTAAGAATGTTTCAATCTGACGCATCGTGTCTAAGAGCACGCCAACGGTAATCAACATCCCTGTACCACCAAAGAACAATGCCACATTAAAAGGAATGTTATAGCTAAACAATAAAATATCAGGGAATAAAGCAATCAAAGTTAGCGATAGCGCACCTGCCATCGTTAAACGAGTCATAATGTGATCCAAGAACTTAGCCGTTGCATCTCCTGGTCTAACTCCGGGAATAAAGCCACCATTCTTTTTGAGATCATCTGCGATCTGCACAGGCTTAAACATCAAAGAGACCCAGAAATAACTAAAGATGAAAATTAAAAGGCCGAAGATAAAATAATAGGCAAACTCGCCACGACCCAACGATTGAGCAACATCCGTAAAAAAGCGCATTCCTGTAGCTGAACCTAAAATATTTAGAAGCTGTGCTGGGAACATTAAAATAGCACTAGCAAAAATAACCGGCATCACACCTGCATAATTCACCTTAAGTGGCAGAAAGGATGATTGCCCACCATAGACCTTACGCCCAACCACACGCTTTGCGTATTGGACTGGAATTTTTCTCTGTGCTTGAGTAATGGCAACCAAGCCCGCAGTCACCGCAAATAACAGTGCCAACATTAGGACGCCTTGAACAACCCCAAGCGATTGCGTTTCAGATCCAACAGGAGCCACAAACATTTGGTACGTTGAAACAACCGCCGCAGGTAAAGCAGAAATAATACTGACGGTAATCAATAAAGAAATACCATTACCAATCCCCTTTTCCGTAATCTGCTCACCTAACCAAACAAGAATCATAGATCCTGCAGTTAAAAATATAGTACCCGTTATTAAAAATTGCACCTTCCCAGCTATAACAATTTGACCGTAGTCTAATGGATTAAAGCCGTAACCAATCAAAGCACCGGGGTTAGTCGCTAGCGCTAACAACAATAAAAATCCTTGAATCGCGCAGATCGCAATCGTCAAGTAGCGTGTATAACTATTGATTTTTTGGCGACCGATCTCACCTTCTTGCTGCAATCGAGCAATTGTCGGAAATACAGCTCCCATTAATTGCATAATAATTGAAGCGCTGATGTAGGGCATAATACCCAACGCAAATAGCGCACCATTCAATAACGCACCACCTGTAAACATATTATAAAATCCGATCAAGCCCCCCGCTGCACCTGATTGCTCAGCAAAAAAAGCTTGGATAGGCTCGGTATTCATTCCTGGCAAGGGGATATTAGCACCCACACGAGCAATAAACAACAGTGCCAACGTAAAAAAGATACGCTGTCTAAGTTCGGGTATTTTTAATGAATTCGTAAATGCAGAAAGCATGAAATGGGCATTTAAAAGAGTTAACGGTTATTCAGCAGATTCACCTGCACTAGCAGAAACGACTGTACCACCAGCCGCTTCAATTTTTTCTAAAGCAGACGCAGATACTTTGTCCACTTCGACAGTGAAAGCCTTTTCAAGCTTTCCATTTCCTAAAATCTTAACACCTTCCTTATTATCTCGAATCAAACCGTTTTCAATCAAGACAGATCGATTGATCACCGTACCCTCTACTCGACTGAGTTCACTGACATTAACAGTTTGATAGGTTGTGCGAAAGTTATGATTATTAAAACCACGTCTTGGTAACTTACGATACAAAGGCATTTGACCACCTTCAAAACCAACTGGTATGCCGCCTCCTGAGCGTGCTTTCTGACCTTTGTGTCCTTTACCAGATGTTTTACCGTGGCCACTACCATGTCCTCGTCCAAGCCTTTTCGTTGAGTGTGTTGCACCCTTAATCGTTGGTATATTTTCTAAATTCATAATAAAACTTATGCCTCGGTTGCCACTTTGTCTCCAAAACGGATTGATTGAATTTCCTTATTTGAGCGCAATTTCTTTAATGCGTCCATCGTCGCATTGACCATCGCTAAATGATTATTTGAACCTAAGGACTTTGATAGCACATTATGGATTCCTACCGCTTCTAATACGGCACGAACACCACCACCGGCAATCACTCCAGTACCATTAGAGGCTGGACGTAATAACACTTTACCACCATCCGCTTCACCGAGCACGTGGTGTGGTATTGTGTCACCCCTTAATTGTATGTTAATGATATTTTTCTTAGCATCTTCTGTCCCTTTTCGAATACACTCAGGAACTTCTTTTGCTTTACCATAACCAATGCCGACGCCACCTTTTTGATCACCGACCACTACCAAGGCTGAAAAGCTAAAACGACGCCCACCCTTAACCACTTTAGCACAACGGTTAATGTGCACGACTTTCTCGATCAACTCGGATGCATCACTCTCTTCTGAATTAAAATTTTTATTTCTGTCGTTCATAATATTATAAATTTAGAATTTCAAACCTCCTTCACGTGCTGCCTCAGCAAATGATTTGACACAGCCGTGGTACAAGCGACCCGAACGATCAAAAACAACGGTATCGATGCCAGCAGCAACCGCCTTCTCAGCAATTGACTTACCTAGTTGAATGGCACCGTCTTTGTTTGCCTTAACATCAGTTGATCCAATAGATGAAACCTGAACCAATGTATGTCCACTAACATCATCAATGCACTGAGCATAGATATTCTTATTAGAAAAATGAACCGTTAAACGCGGGCGCTCACTCGTTCCATTGATCTTCTTACGAATACGCCAACGACGTTTTTTTAATAATGAAAGCTTTTTTAATAATTTCATATAAATACAATCCTCCTTTAAGCAGATTTCTTACCTTCCTTACGACGCACATACTGACCTTCAATATGCACACCTTTTCCTTTATAAGGTTCAGCAGGGAAAAACTGGTAAATCTCAGCCGTTACTTGACCAACCACTTGTTTGTCTGCCCCTTCAACCGTAATTTTAGTATTCTCCGCTACCGTCACTTTAATGCCTTCTGGTATCTCTAACTCACAAGGATGAGAATAACCTAGAGCAAGATCTAAAATATTCCCCTTCAGCACAGCACGAAAACCAACGCCTTTAATTTGTAGTTTCTTGGTATACCCATCGACCACTCCTACCACCATACCATTAATAATGGAGCGCACAGTTCCATACATAGCTCTTGAGTGGCGACTGTCATCCACAGGTGACACACGCACTTCATTTTCTACTAATTCAATTTTAACCGAATGATCAAAAGACTTTTTTAAAGATCCCTTTGGTCCCTCGATTGAAACGTTCTGACCATCAACAGATACTTTTACTTTTTCAGGGATGGCTACTGGTAATTTTCCGATACGACTCATAATAATTTTCTCCTATACTCGATACTCCAATTACCAAACTTTACAAATTAACTCACCACCTACGCCTTGCTCACGAGCATCTCTTGCACGCATGACACCTTTAGAGGTTGTCAAAATAGCAACACCTAGACCACCCAAAACACGAGGAATATCACGCACACCGTAATAGAGTCTACGGCCTGGAGTACTGTGACGCTCTATGCCTGTAATCGCTGGAACGCTATTCACGTATTTTAAATGAAGATTGATTTGCTTAAATCCTTTTTCATTTTCCTCTTCCGAATAATCCGAAATAAAACCCTCTTGTTTTAAAATTTGGGCTATTGATAGGCGCATTTTTGATAGCTGCGCTGTGCATATGTCTTTCTTAGCCATACTTGCATTTCGTATGATGGTTAAGAAATCGCCGATTGTATCGTGAACTGCCATAGTATTATATTTTTACTGCTGGGTTTTCAATTAAAGTGTTACCAGGATGATTTTGTGACTCCAGGAATTTTACCCTTACTGGCTAATTCTCTGAATGTGATTCTTGAAAGACCAAACTTACGAATATGAGCGCGTGGTCGTCCAGTGATTGAACAACGGTTACGAGCTCGGATCGGCGAACTATTCTTTGGAAGCTTAGATAGCTTACCTTGTGCCTTATAGAAATCTTCGTCTGAAGTTTCTGGGTTTGCTAGGATCGCCTTAAGCTCTGCCCGTTTACTTGCAAATTTTGCAATTAATTTGCGACGCTTAAGATCTCTTTGTATTGCTGATTTTTTGGCCATGATTTAAAATAAAAGTCGTTATTCGGATGCAACAGCTGCCGCTTCTTCTTTAGTTTCTGTGTTTTCAGATGCTTCCGTCTCGGAGCTAGATTTACGAAATGGCATTCCTAATAAGCTCAACAACTCTTTCGCCTCCTCATCCGTTTCTGCACTTGTATTAATACAGACATCCATACCGATGGTTGCAGTGTTACCTTCCACGCTCACCTCAGGGAAAATTGAATGGTCAGCCACTCCCAAAGTATAGTTCCCGTTTCCATCAAATTTTGCAGGAATCCCTCTGAAGTCTCGTATACAAGGAAGTGCAATATGAATTAAACGTGCTAAGAAATCATACATTACGTTCCCCCTTAAAGTAACTTTACAGCCGATAGCTTGTCCCTCCCTCAACTTAAAGTTAGAGATACTGAGCTTTGCTTTAGTCGTTACGGGCTGTTGTCCAGTGATCTTAACGATCTCTTCATTCACATACTTGATGTGATTTTTATCAGAAGAAGCTGAAAAACCTGAATTAACCACAACCTTTTTGATTGCAGGCACACAATGCGCATTCGTGATGTTAAACTTTTTCTTTAACTCTGGAACAACGAACTCGTTGTACTGTTTTTTTAAGATTGGCGTTTCCATAACGTATAAATTTTAAAATTCCTTACTTTTTAGACTTAGCGTCAAATTTCTCAGCGAGCATTACGTTTGAATAATGGATCGGTGCTTCTCTCTTGATTGATGAACCTTCCGGATTTTCTTGGCTCTTACGCTCGTACTTAGTGATCATATTAACCCCTTCTACCAAGACTGTATTACCTGGGTTGACTTCCAATACTTTGCCACGCTTTCCTTTATTTGATCCAGCTATAACGACAACTTCTTGCTCTCTTTTAATTCTTTTTGACATCTTATAATACCTCCGGTGCTAGGGAAATGATCTTCATATACTTAGCTCTAAGCTCACGAGCTACTGGTCCAAAGATACGAGTCCCTTTAGGGTTTCCATCTTGATTGATAATAACCACTGCATTGTTATCAAATCTCAAATAACTACCATCACCTCGACGAATTGGCGCTCGGGTACGAACAACAACGGCTTTCACAACTTCACCTTTCTTGACAGAAGCATCCGTTGCAGCTTCCTTCACCGCACAAACAACAACATCACCCACATCTGCGGTTTTTTTGTTTTGTCCAATTCGGCGAATCATTTCAGCAGACTTCGCTCCTGTGTTGTCTGCGATAAAAACGCGGCTGTTCATCTGTATCATATCTTCTTCTCCGTTCTAAATTCTATCTGTTTTAAATGATTATGAATCGCTTCCCAATTTTGGAGCCACTTCAATCACTCGTGTGACTCTCCAGCGCTTCAATTTACTCAATGGACGTGTCTCCATAATCTCAACCTTATCACCAAGTCCGCACTCATTCTTTTCATCGTGAACATGCAATACCGTTTTACGCTTGATCTCCTTCTTATATAAAGGATGCGGAATTTTATAAAAATAAGTGACCTTAATCGTCTTATCACCTGAACGACTTGTGACCGTTCCGATAAGACTTTTTCGAGTATTACGATTGGCGATAGTTTCCATAATATAATTCTAAGTTCGTTTTTACGCAGATGTGTTCGCTAGCTTCTTCTCTCTTAGAATAGTTTCTAATCGAGCGATGTCTCTACGTAATTGTTTAATTTTGTGTGTCTCTTCAACCTGACCAGTCTGTTTGCTCATGCGTAATTTCACATGTGCATCACGAGAATCTCGAAGTTTCTTTTCCACTTCGTTTTCTGACAGTTGGTGTATTTCTTTTGCTTTCATAAAATTCTTCCTAGTGGTTATACTTCATCACGCTGAACAAATCGGCATCTAAATGGCAGTTTTGTATCGGCTAGTCGAAGTGCTTCCTTAGCCGCTGTCGCTGAACAACCCGCGACTTCAAATAACATGGTTCCAGGACGAATCACTGCGACCCATTTTTCAACAGAACCTTTACCTTTACCCATTCGTGTTTCAGCTGGCTTTTTCGTAACTGGTTTGTGAGGGAATACTCGAATCCATACTTTACCTTTACGCTTGAGGCTACGAGTCATTGCAACACGAGCTGCTTCAATTTGTCGTGACGTCATTCGTCCGCGACTCAAAGATTGAATACCAAACTCGCCAAAAGCGATGGTGTTTCCCTTTTGTGCAGTTCCATAAATTCTTCCTTTATGTACTTTTCTAAATTTTGTTCTAGATGGTAAATAGGCCATGATCGTATTCTTCTATATGCGTTCCTATACAAAAATTATAAAGCTTGTTCTCCGTCTGGTAAGCAAATCCAACATTTAACACCGATGATTCCATACACTGTGCTTGCTTCACTGAAACCATAATTAATATTTGCGCGCAGTGTTTGTAGGGGCACTCGACCTTGTCGCTGCTGTTCTGTACGAGCGATGTCTGCACCACCTAAACGGCCAGCACATTGAATTCGAATACCATCGGCACCTAGTGACATCGTTGTCTGTACGGCACGTTTCATTGCACGACGAAATGCTATTCTTCTTTCTAGCTGAAGGGCGACATTCTCAGCCACTAATTGTGCGGAAAGATCCGGACGCTTCACTTCTTGAATGTCCAACATGATGTCCTTACCGATTTTTTTATTAAGCTGTGCCTTAAGCTTTTCTAGCTCTTGACCTTTTCTGCCGATCACTATGCCAGGACGTGCAGTAAATATCTTCACACGAATTCTTCCAGAAGCACGTTCTATAAAAATACGAGGCACCGAAGCATAACGCAATTTCTCTTCTAAGAATGTGCGAATCAGATAGTCCTCTTTTACATAGATAGGGAAATCATTTTTATTCGCATACCAGCGAGAATCCCAGTCTTTAGTAACTGCTAAGCGAAAACCAATTGGATGTGTTTTTTGTCCCATAATTTTAAAAATTTATTTATGCCTCGTCTGTGAGTACGATACGAATGTGACTTGTTGACTTCTTATACGGATGAGCTGACCCACGTGCTGCTGGACGAAATCTCTTAAATGCCGGTCCTTGCTCAATAATTGCAGACTCAATCTTCAGTGCATCCGATGATAAATTATTATTATTTTCTGCATTTGCGATCGCAGATTTCAATGTCTTGCCAATCAATCGAGCTGATTTTCTTGGTATGAGATTCAACATCTCAAGTGCTTCTGCCGCATTGCGACCTTGGATTGCACGTGCAACCTTGCGCACCTTTTGTGGCGACATTCTTGCGTATTTAGTATAAGCTTTTACTTGCATAACAATTTGGTAACATTAGCTCAATCGAGTTGTTTTAAGTTTCACTATATCTCCAACCTCTATGGATTGATCATTGGTTAATTCTAAAATCATAGCAGCCGACCTCAGCTTCTCTGAAGCGACGATCAAAACCGATGCGACTTCTAAATCGCCACGGCGAACAGTAGCCATCATACCAACATCCAATCCTGCATTTAACCCATCATTCAAAAATACAATCGCTGAATGGTCCACTTCAACAATTTTAGAAACCGCTGCTTGATTGGATGTATAAATAGATTCTTGTACAAAATCAGGAACAGACGCACACACTGAGCAAGCGGCCATCATGCTTATGATAACGCCTCTCAATGAGAAAATCCCTAATCTGTTACAAATTGAATTCATTCTTAAATAATTATTTCGCCTTACCTGCTGGATGCCCCTTAAATGTTCTAGTCGGCGCAAACTCTCCAAGCTTATGCCCGACCATATTTTCTGTCACATAAACAGGTAAGAAGGACTTACCATTGTGAACATTAAAATTCAGACCCACAAAATCCGGTGTGATCGTAGAACGACGAGACCAAGTTTGTATCGGTTTACGATCATTACTTGCCTGTGCCGCCTCAACTTTTCTAGCTAAGTGCTGGTCAACAAAAAAACCTTTTTTAATAGAACGTGACATAATTGAATTACTTGCGCTTCATTGGACGCCCATTGCGACGAACAATAATTTGAGAATTTGTAGGGTTAGATTTCTTACGAGTTGGGAAACCTTTTGAAAGTTGACCCCATGGTGACTGAGGATGGCCACCACCTGATGTACGGCCTTCACCACCACCCATTGGGTGATCCACAGGATTCATCGCTACACCACGAACTCTTGGTCTGCGACCCATCCAACGGTTACGTCCTGCTTTACCAAGATTCCGTCCTTCATGCTCATGGTTTCCAACTTCACCGATCGTTGCTCGGCATTTTGAATTTAAATAACGAATTTCGCCAGACGGGAGTTTAATCGTCACTCGCTTGCCATCAACATTGATCAATTGAGCCGCCTGACCCGCAGAACGTGCTAACTGAGCACCACGCCCTGGATGTAACTCAATCGCATGAATTTTCGTTGCTGGTGGAATGATTTCTAATGGGAAACTGTAACCTGCAGAGAATTCAGTGCGCTTGTTGGTACTAATTAACGAATCGCCTTCACGAACCCCTCTTGGAGCTAAAATATAACGCTTTTCTCCGTCAGCATATGCTAGTAATGCGATATTGGCAGAGCGGTTTGGATCGTACTCAATCGCTTGCACTGTTGCCGGAATATCAATTTTATCACGGCGAAAATCTATAATACGATAATGCTTCTTATGACCGCCACCACGACGACGAGATGTGATGCGTCCATAGCAATTTCTCCCCTTTTTATCATGGGTTTTGACGGTTAATTTTTTCTCCGGTCTTTTCTTAGAAACATCCGCTTTGTTTCGTATTAAAAATCTTTGTCCGGGTGTCAGTGGTCTTGAGCTTACGAGTGGCATTTTAAAAATCTCCTAATAATGAGTTAAACAATTTCAATGGTATCGCCCGCTTTCAAACTAACGATGGCTTTCTTATAGCCACTTTTCTTGCCCAATTTTCCTCTTCTTGAGCGATCTAGTTTGTACTTAGGCTTTTTGTTTAGAATATTCACCTTGGTCACTTCTACATTGAATAATTTTTCCACAGCACGTGCGACTTCAATTCGGTTCGCTCGACTGGAAACCTCAAACGTATACTGATTGAGATTAGCAGATAAATTCGCTGCTTTTTCCGTGATACGGTAATCTTTTATAATTGTATCGGGTATAATCATGATTCACTCCCTTCCGATTGAGCACCATTCGCACGGGCTATCAAAGTCTCTATTGCTTTTGTACTAACAATTAGGTTTCTAAATTTTACGATTTCTAAAACACTAAGATCGCTCGACTCGCTCAATGAGATACCCTCAATGTTACGGGCAGCTAATGCAGCATTTTTCTCAAAGGCATCATCGACGACTAAGACCTTACCTCGTTTAGGGAACACTTTATTGAGGACACTACTGAAAATCTTTGTCTTAGGTGCTTCCACTGCAAAATCTTCAATAACTGATAGTCCTCCAGAAGACGCACGCTCAAATAAAGCACGCTGCATGGCTAAGAGGCGCATCTTGCGGTTGATCTTTTGTGAGTAATCCCTCGGCTTCGGTCCATGAGCGACACCACCATGTCTTTGGTGAGGCACTCTGCGAGAACCTTGTCGAGCGGTACCACTTCCTTTTTGTCTAAATAATTTTTTACCCGTACCACTCACTTCCGCACGTGTCTTGGTGCTGGCATTTCCTTGGCGTTTATTCGCTTGTTGAGCAATCACCACTTGACGCAAAGCGGCAACGCCCTTCTCGCCATCAAATTCAGGAAAATGAGGAAAATCTTTTTCTGTGCTACTTGAACCGTCTGCTGTAAATACTGTTAATTTCATAATCGATAGCTCCTATAGTTACCCTTTTCTTACCTTATTTTTGACTGCAGTACGCACAGTGACCAAACTACCATTACCACCTGGTATGCTTCCTTTGATCAAAATTAGATTTTTATCTGCAATCACTTTAACAATTTTTAAATTCTGCACGGTTCTTTGTGCATCTCCCATGTGACCTGGCATTTTTTTACCCTTGATCACGTGACCTGGCCACTGGCACATACCGTAAGAACCTCCTCGCCTATGAAACATTGATCCGTGAGAAGCAGGACCACCCGCAAATCCATAACGCTTAACCACACCTTGGAAACCACGACCCTTAGTCGTTCCGATCACATCGATCTTCTGCCCTTCTTCAAAACGATCAACCGTCAATACATCACCAACATTGAAATCCGTTGATCCATTGGTTCTAAATTCTTGCAAGGTAGAAACTGGGTCAACCTTTGCCTTGTTCACATGTCCTAACTCCGCTTTCGATAAACGCTGTGCTTTTTGAGCACCATAACCGAGTTGTATCGCATCGTATCCATCTGAATCGACAGACTTAATCTGTACCACAGGACAAGGACCCGCTTCAATGACTGTCACAGGTACGATTCGATTGTCCTCATCGAATACCTGAGTCATTCCTACTTTTTTTCCTAGAAGGGCTATGTTCATAATACTAATTGGCAGGAGGAATACCGAAATACACCGTTTAAGTGCCTGCTTTAGTGGTTAATTGTTATATTAATTTATAATTAAGAAAGAGCGTTGGAAAAAAGGGAGTTTTTAAAACAAGGTCAATACTTGTTTTCATTTTTTTTATTTTTTTTTGCATTTTGGCTCTTTTTAGACCCATTTCGCCCATTTTATCCCCTTACCAGTTAAAGAAGAAAAAATTATCACCTAAATTATAAATAAAGGGAATTTATAAATAAAGGGAATAATTAGCTGAAAAATGATTCTTATTTAATGCCTACACTATTTTATACTTATGAAAACTAACTTCCCCCCCTACATGCAAAACAGCTAAAAGCTCGATTTCATCCACATTATTCCAGCAGGTCATTCTACTGCCCGCTATCCTACTAGCAAGCGTATCAACATTCCCAGCAGTCACGCACGCACAAAATGTCGATCTTGGAATTTTCTCAAGAAAACCCTAAAATCTCTAATACAATGCAATACGCACCCACACCCCACGCATTCACTCGCTTAATAAAAGCAAACGCTCGAACCTTTATAGCGACTCTGGCTCTCTTACTTACTCCCCTTACACGCAAACTTCGCTCAGACGGTTGACCTAGGAGCTTTAAGGGCTTCTAATATTCAAGCATCCAATACAGGAAATGCTAGCCTTCCTCCCCAAGAAGCTTTTAATTCCTTTGAATGTTTAGCTGTCGATGGATGGAGTGTCGACACAGAGTCTGGAAGTCATTTTATCCAATGGACAACCAACGTCTTTCAAAACATCTCAGAAGCAGATGTTTCAAGTGCCTTGGACACTATACAATTTACACTAGAGATACATTCAGGACTTACTAGTAATCTTCTTTACAATGAGCTTAGCTGTTATTCCATACAAGTTTCTGATAATGGGGACAGTTTTAATACTGTAAGGGACTTTGATGCTGTATCCGCTTCTATGAGAAGCTATAATCCTTCATCCTCTACCGAGCTTGATACAACAATTGATGCCTCTGGCTTGATCTCCATGGAGGATGCGTTTAATAATGGCTTGAATCAAGCCATTCATTCGATCACATTTAGTGTATCGAATAGTATCCGAGTATTACGCCTGCGTTTGCCCGAGGGATATACTGTTGATGATTCGTTCTTCTTCTTAGTCAACGAAATCACAACGAGCGCTATAGCTGTCCCCGAACCCAGCACCTATGCACTGCTTTTAGGAGCTAGTCTCCTTGCCCTTACTGTCATTAGAAAACGTGACTTGCAATGAAGTGATACGAAAAAAGCCATAGTTATCACACTATAGCTTTTTGCTTTTTCTCAAAATCTTACGCAGATTTAGGTGGTTGGATTTTACGATATCCAATCCCAATCGACTACACCTTGTTGACTAGACGTTAATCGTAATGTCGACACCTGCAGGCAGATTCAACTTCTTCAACTCGTCAACGGTCGCGGCAGTCGGTTCAAGGATATCAATCAGGCGTTTGTGTGTCCGAACCTCAAATTGATCCATTGATTTTTTATCCACGTGTGGAGAACGATTTACGGTAAACTTTTCAATGCGTGTCGGCATTGGAACAGGGCCTGATACACGGGCACCTGAGCGTTTAGCTGTTTCTACAATTTCGCTTGCAGACTGATCAATCACTCGATGATCAAAACCGCGAAGGCGAATTCTTATTCTGGGAGCACTCATAATTTTTTAGGTATTTGATTGTTATATAATTTTAAAAATTTAGGTTGTTCCAATAATTTCTTTTAGAATGGAATCGGGTACAGGTTGAAAACTCTCTGGGTTCATACTGTAGCCGGCACGCCCTTTACTGAGAGAGCGAACTATGGTTGAATAGCCAAACATTTCGGACAACGGAACGATCGCTGATATGACGATATACAGGGCTTTAGTATTAATTGACTGAATTTGCCCTCGCCTACGATTCAAATCCCCCATGATATCTCCTTGATAGTCTTCGGGGGTCTCCACTTCTACTTGCATCATCGGCTCTAGTAATTGAGGGTTTGATGCTTCCATAGCTTCCTTAAATGCAAAAATGCCAGCCATCTTAAATGCCATCTCCGAGGAATCCACTTCATGAAAAGACCCATCGTTGAGTGTTGCTTTAAAATCGGTCACTGGATAACCCGCTACCACACCATTATGGGCTGCTTCTCGGATACCCTCAAGTGTTGGCTCAATGAACTCTTTGGGAATGACCCCCTCGGCAAGTTTTTCCTCAATGATGATGCCACTTCCCTGCTCTAAGGGCTCAACCTTGATGCAGGCATGTCCGTACTGTGGAACCTCAACGGATTGACGTATGAATCGTCCCTCTCCTTTTGCAGCCTGCCCAAAGGTTTCCCTGTAGGCAATTTGTGGTCGTCCTGCCTCTGCTTGTACTTTAAATTCCCTAAAGAGTCGATCTCGTATAATTTCTAAATGCAACTCGCCCATCCCTGATATTAAGGTCTGACCAGTATCCTCATTTGTAGAGACAAAAAAGGTTGGGTCTTCTTCAGATAAACGCTCTAATCCTTCTTCTAATTTATCCTTATCAGAGGTTGTCTTCGGTTCAATGGACATCGAAATAACCGTCTCAGGGAATGTGGGCGGTTCCAGTCGAACAGGATGACTCTTTTCACTGAGCGTGTCTCCAGTAACGACCTGACGAAGTCCAACTAGAGCACAAATATCGCCAGAGTAGGCAACATCAATATCCTCTCGAGTATTTGCTTTCATCAGTAAAATCCGTGCAATACGCTCAGTTTTTCCTGTCCGTGGATTGAGGAGTGCCGCGCCTTTTTTTAAACAACCTGAATAAACTCGGAAAAATACTAATTTACCGACAAAGCTATCCGTCATGAGTTTAAAGGCGAGCCCGGTTAAAGATCCATTATCATCGGACTCTATGTGCACGGGCTTTCCCTTAATGTCCTCAGCTTCAATCGCAGGTAAGTCAATAGGTGCAGGTAAATATGCCACAATACTATCCAAGAGCATTTGAACGCCCTTATTTTTAAAAGCACTTCCCAGAATGACAGGACAAAATTCTAAAGCAATCGTGGTTTTTCGAATAACTTTCCTTAATAAGTCTGCTGAAATTTCACTCCCTTCGAGATAGGCGTTGGCTAAGTCTTCATCGAGATCGGCTAGTGTTTCTACTAAGGCTTCACGATGACGGTCTGCCTCTGCCACTAAGACCTCAGGGATGGCTTCCTTGCGGTATGTCATTCCTGTTTCATCGGAGGAATCAAACAACAAAGCCTCCTGCTCCACTAAATCAATCAAACCTTCAAACGATTCTTCAGAGCCTATCGGTAAAACAATCGCTTGAGCTTTAGCATTCAATCGCTCTCGCATACTGTCTATCGCTGCATTGAAATCGGCACCAACTCGATCCATTTTATTTATGAAGGCAATGCGAGGCACTTGGTACTTGTCCATCTGCCGCCATACGGTCTCTGATTGTGGTTGGACTCCAGCAACCGCACAAAAGACCCCAACCGCACCATCTAGCACTCTTAATGAACGCTCAACTTCAGCCGTGAAATCCACGTGACCAGGTGTATCAATGATATTGATTTGATGCTGGATACCCTTGAAAAGTCCGTTCTCGCTAGTCCAATTACAAGAAATAGCTGCCGAGGTAATCGTGATGCCTCGCTCTCGTTCTTGTTCCATCCAGTCTGTTACTGAGCTACCTTCATGGACTTCGCCCATCTTATGAACGACTCCGGTGTAGTATAAAATTCGCTCTGTAGTTGTTGTTTTTCCTGCATCTATGTGAGCCGCAATGCCTATATTTCTCGTATATTCCATCGGGAACTTACGATTTTTCGCATTCAAAGAAACTGTTTTTTGGGCTGACATAAATAAACTGGAAAAGAACAAAAAGGGGGGGGAACGAGTTAAATCGTTACCATCGCAAATGAGCAAAGGCTCGGTTGGCTTGTGCCATTCGGTGCGTCTCTTCTTTTTTCTTCACTACGGCACCTGTATTATTGTAAGCATCAATAATCTCATCCGCCATTGCTTCATCCATTGAAACACCTTTGCGTTTACGAGCTGAAGCAACCATCCAACGGAAGGCTAAAGTTTGCTGACGCTCAAAAGCGATCTCTACGGGTACTTGATAGGTTGCACCTCCGACTCGGCGACTTTTCACCTCAATCTTAGGACGTGCATTCTCTAAGGCTCCCATAACTAAATCTACTGGATCACCTTTACCGAGTTTTTCACTCACCCTTTGAAAGGCTGTATAAACGATGCGCTGTGCGACTGTGCGCTTACCTCGCTCCATGATCATATTCACTAAATTAGTGACCAAAGTGCTGTTATAACGAGGATCTGGAATTACTGGACGTTTGACTGCTTTACGACGACGTGACATAGTTTTCGCTTATTTTTAAATGGTTACGGATCGACCTACTCTTTTGGTTTTTTAACCCCATATTTAGAACGGCTACGACGGCGTTTTTCAACTCCAACACAGTCAAGGGTTCCTCGTACGATATGATAACGTACACCTGGCAAATCCTTCACACGACCACCACGCACCAAAACAATACTGTGTTCCTGCAAACTGTGTCCCTCGTCTGGGATGTAGGCAATGACTTCGATGCCGTTTGTCAGACGCACTTTCGCTACTTTACGAATCGCTGAATTTGGCTTTTTAGGTGTACGTGTCATAACTTGCACACAAACACCACGACGAAATGGATTACGGTCTAAAGCTCGAGACTTAGACTTTACTTTTTGTACCACACGAGGTGTACGAACGAGTTGGTTAATTGTTGGCATAGATTCTATCTATCAAATATAATGAATATGAAAAGTTCGCCAAAGTAGCAAGTCTACTAGACTGTGCAAGAACTTTGTTTAAAAATTTTCATTTTTTACAAATTAAGTTCAACAGCATTAGCTCGCTTCTTCGGCCTCCGTTTCCTCTGTTTGTTCCTGATCAGATGGTTCTGAATTTTCAGATGACATCCCAGGTACTTGCGTTAAGTCCACTTCTGGTGTTGGCAAACTCACACCTTCCACATGTTTTGCCGCTTCTTCTGGTGATAGTTTTTCAACATCCGCACCTAAAGTATCAATTTTTAATCGACGATAGGCAGGTAAACCGGTTCCAGCTGGTATTAAGTGCCCCATAATCACATTCTCTTTAAATCCTTTCAGCCAATCAACCTTACCTAACGTTGATGCATCTGTTAGAACTCGAGTTGTTTCTTGGAAAGAGGCTGCAGAAATAAAGGATTCTGTTTCAATTGATGATTTCGTGATGCCAAGCAAGACAGGTTCACCTTCAGCCGCTTTACCACCCGCTTCTTCAATCTCATCATTCGCCTTCATGAATTCAAAACGGTCTACCTGCTCACCCCAGAAAAACTCTGAGTCGCCTGGATCTGTGATGCGGACTTTCTTCAGCATTTGAGAAATAATCACCTCAATGTGTTTATCGTTAATGGTAACACCTTGTAATCGATACACTTTTTGAATCTCTTCGATCAAATAGTCACAGACTTTTTCACGTCCTAAAATTTCTAATAGTTCGTGAGGATCAGCCGCTCCTTCGGTCAAATGCTGACCTTTATAAACAACATCACCGACCTGAACGAGCAAGTGTTTACCGTGCGGAATTAAATGAACTTCTTCATCTCCACTATCTGGATCCGTTACTAAAAGTTTTTTCTTGCCTCGAAGCATCCCATCCAATGAGACAACCCCGTCAATTTTCGCCATTTCAGCTGCTTCTTTTGGACGACGTGCTTCAAAGAGCTCAGCAACTCGAGGAAGACCCCCTGTAATATCTTGTGTCTTAGAAGCCTGTCGTGGTGTTTTTGCCAACATCGCACCTTGAGAGATGGAGTCCCCATCATTCACCGCAATTTGAGCACCGGTAGGAATTGCATAAGTCGCAATGACTTTACCGCCTTCAATAATTTCAATTTGAGGACTTAGGTCATCTTTATGTTCGATCACGACAGTGGCAATTCGACCAGTTGATTCATCGAGCTCACGCTTGATGGTCACTCCTGGAATCATATCTGAGAAGCCAATTTTACCCGATTTCTCAGAGAGAATTGGAATGTTATGCGGATCCCATCTTGCTAAAATCTCACCTTTCTTGATGGCAGCTCCATCTTCTTTCGTAAGAACAGAACCGACAACGATTTTATAGGTTTCAATTTCACGACCTTTGCTATCTAAAATATTAATAGACCCAGTCTTATTTAAAACAATATTGGCTCCATCAGCAGTCTGAACGAATCTTAAATTCTTATACTGTACGCTTCCTCCTGTTCGTACTTTAATTTCAGGGTTTTTAAGAACACCACTCGCAATACCTCCAATGTGGAACGTACGCATTGTTAACTGAGTACCAGGCTCACCAATTGACTGTGCCGCAATAATACCAACAGATGAACCACGCTCAACCATTGAGTTTGTCGCAGGATTGATTCCGTATTCAAGGGCAGTAATGCCGATCTTCTTACGAGTTGTCAGTGCTGAGAGCACTTTAACTTTTTCAATTCCAACCTCCTCAATCTTATGTGCCGCAGCCTCTGTAATGATTTCACCATTCTTCACAATGATCTCGTCTGGATTGAGTGGGTTCTTAATATCATTGGAAGAACAACGACCAACGATTCGATCAAATAAACTGACGATCTCATCATCGCCTTCATAAATAGCAAATTTCCAAATGCCGTTACGGTTTTCATCATCGTAAGCTTCGATAATACAATCCATTGCGACATCACAAAGTTTACGCGTTAGGTAACCAGCATCCGCAGTCTTCAGAGCGGTATCCGCTAATCCTTTACGTGCTCCGTGCGTAGAAATAAAGTATTCTAGAACTGATAGCCCTTCACGGAATGAAGAGAGAATAGGTCGTTCAATAATCTCACCTGAAGGCTTCGCCATCAACCCACGCGTTCCGCATAGCTGACGAACTTGCTGCTTATTACCACGAGCCCCAGAATCCATCATTAAGAATACAGGATTCACGTTTTCTTTTCCGCCATTATCCTTGAGTTCATCAAACACAGCTTTTGCGATTTCATCGGTTGTACCTGTCCAGATATCAATGATCTTATTGTATCGCTCACCTTCGGTAATGATACCCTTCTTATACTGACCTTCAACTTCATCGATTTGTTTACGTGCTTCCTTAACAATCTCAGGTTTAGATTCAGGAATGATCATGTCATCAATACCGATCGACACACCTGCTTTCGTAGCAATTTTGAAACCGACATCCTTAAGAACATCTAAGGTCTTCACAGTTTCTGCCTTCCCTACCTTGCGATAAGTTTCTAAAATAATATCTCCAAGCTTACCTTTAGCGACTGGGAAGTTAATGAACCCTAGCTCTTTTGGCCAAATGGTATTGAAAATCACCCGACCAACTGTTGTACGAATGACTTTATCATTTGAATTACCGTATGACGTATCCTCCACTTGAAAATCCGGATTGATAAAATTAATCCAATCAGAAACATTTAAAGCTCCATCGGCTACCGCAGTTTCAAGTTCATCTTGATCAACAATCAATGGTAAGCGCTTATTGGCTTTAGGCTCAACTCTTGGTTCACAAGTTAGGAAATAAGACCCTAACACAATATCCTGCGATGGTGTTAAAATAGGCTTACCACTTGATGGTGAGAAAATATTGTGAGTCGCCATCATCAATGTCTTGGCTTCCATCACAGCCTCAAGGGACAATGGAACGTGCACCGCCATTTGGTCACCGTCAAAATCGGCATTGTATGCAGTACAAACAAGTGGATGGACTCGGATCGCATCACCTTCAATCAGAACAGGCTCAAATGCTTGAATTGAAAGACGGTGTAAGGTAGGAGCACGATTTAATAGCACTGGGTGACCTTTAGTAACTTCTTCAAGGATATCCCACACTTCCGGTGACTGCTTCTCAATCATTTTTCGTGCACCACGAACCGTATGCACAAAGCCAAGCTCTTTAAGTCGACGAATAATGAATGGTTCAAATAAAACCAATGCCATTTTCTTAGGCAAACCACACTGATTCAGCTTCAACTCAGGCCCAGTAACAATTACAGAACGACCAGAGTAATCGACACGTTTACCAAGAAGGTTTTGACGGAAACGACCCTGCTTACCTTTAAGCATGTCAGAAAGTGACTTGAGGGGACGATTACCTGCACCAGTTACGGCTCTTCCATGACGTCCATTATCAAATAGTGCATCCACAGCTTCCTGAAGCATTCGCTTCTCATTGTGAATGATCACATCGGGCGTTTTTAGCTGCAATAAATTCTTTAGACGATTATTACGATTAATCACACGCCTGTATAAATCGTTCAAGTCCGATGTCGCAAAACGACCACCTTCTAGCGGTACTAAAGGACGCAAATCGGGTGGAATAACAGGTAATGCCTCTAATACCATCCATTCAGGTTTTGAGCCTGAACTGATAAACCCTTGAATGGTCTTCAAGCGTTTAGAAACCTTTTTCTTGATTTGTTTTGAACGAGTCGCATGCATTTGCTCATTCAATTCGATGACGGTCGCTTCTAGGTCGACTCTCATCAGTGCATCTCGAACAGCCTCGGCTCCCATACCAGCAACAAATGAATCTTCACCGTATTCATCTTGAGCTTGGAGGAATTCCTGTTCATTTAACAACTGTCTCTCCTCAAGCGGAGTTTTCCCTGGATCGATAACTAAGTAATTTTCGTAATAAATAACACGCTCAAGATTTCTTGCAGTAATATCTAGCAATAAGCCAAGTCGGCTAGGCATACTCTTTAAAAACCAAATATGAGAAACGGGTACAGCCAACTCAATGTGTCCCATTCGATCGCGTCGAACTCGAGAGACAGTGACTTCAACTCCGCATCGATCACAAATAACACCCTTGTATTTAATACGCTTATATTTTCCACAGGCACACTCGTAGTCTCTTACAGGACCAAAAATACGCTGACAAAACAAACCACCTGGCTCTGGCTTGAAAGTTCGATAATTAATCGTTTCAGGATTCTTAACTTCTCCCCGTGACCAATCACGAATAGACTCAGATGAGGCGACCGTGATTTTCACATGGTCGAATGATTTAGTGGCTTCGTAACCTAAAATATCTCTTGCGACTTCTGTACTCATATTTCTTAAATTTAAAGTTTATAAATTCTCCTCCGCTAGACCACTGCCCACTTCAAACTTCCCTTCGGAGTCCAAGCGAACATCTAAACATAGACTTTGAATTTCTTTCATTAACACGTTGAAGGATTGTGGCGTACCAGCTTGCAAGCTGTTATCACCTTTAACCAATGATTCGTAAATTCGAGTTCTACCAGAGACATCATCTGATTTAACTGTAAGCAATTCTTGGAGCGTGTAAGCAGCGCCATAAGCTTCAAGAGCCCAGACTTCCATTTCACCAAATCGCTGACCACCGTATTGAGCTTTACCGCCCAGAGGTTGCTGTGTGATT
>CAJWEH010000009.1 GCA_913031135.1 uncultured Puniceicoccaceae bacterium
TCATATATTAATTTAATAAATATAATATTTTAATCGTGAATGCGACCTGTTTTTAAAAATTTTTTGACGGATGGATCTGGCACTGAATTAAACTCATCAGGTGCACCAAAATACTTTACGATCCCATCATCTAGCCAAATAACAGAATCTGCGATTGTGTACACTTCAGGTATATCATGACTAACCAACAAGGCTGAAAAACCAAACACCTCCTTATAACGTTTGATTAATTCAAAGATAGTAAATTTTCTCTCGGGGTCTAAGCCCGTAGTAGGCTCATCAAACAGTACGCTTTTAGGCTTGGTAATCAAGGCTCGGGCAAAGGCGACTCTTTTATTCATGCCTCCTGATAATTGCCCCGGGTAAACTGTTCCAATATTCTCTAAATCTAATTGTTTTAATAAAGTATTGACCCTATCTTGAACTTCTTCATCAGAAACTTTTTTAGGCGACTCCAATAACGGAAGAGCGATATTTTCAAAAGCTGTCATTGAGTCAAACAAAGCATTATTTTGAAACATATAACTAAGGCTAACTTGATCCATATTGATCGCTTCACCATTCGCACTATCATACCACTGAATCGAACCACTATTTTGTTCTAAAATACCTGCAATGAGTTTTAAAAGCACAGATTTACCTGTGCCACTTTTGCCAATAATAACGGTTACAGAATTTGATTTTAGTTCGAAACTCACATCATCAAGCACCACTTTCTCTCCAAAGTGCTTCTTAAGATTCTCAATCTTCAAAGATACATCCATCGCTACAGTAAAAAGGAAGTGATTAAGTAATCAAAGATCAAAACACAGATGCTCGATTTAACGACTGCTTTGGTGGCAGCTAATGTAACACCACGAACCCCTTTAAAGTTAGAATTCACGTGAGCGTAATACCCTTCAAATGTACAAATACCCATTGTTAAAAATCCAAAAACTAAGGCTTTAAATAATCCACCATAAACATCTGAAACTTGTACGCTTTGAAAAACTTTTTTCCAATAAATATCCGCATCTAAGCCCATTAAAAAAGAACCAGAAAAATACCCACCAAAGATACCTATAATGTCAAAAAAAGCTGTTAAAATAGGAAAACAAATCAAGCCAGCATAAATACGAGGTCCCGACAAAAAGCCTTTAGAATCAATTTGCATGGTTTCCAAAGCATCAATTTGTTCATCATTTCTCATAATTCCGATTTCAGATGTAAGAGCAGAACCCGATTGTCCGATAATCATTAAGGCAGTCAGTACAGGACCAAGCTCACGTATAATCGATAATGAAACAGCTGTACCTAACGCAGCATCAGCCCCAAATTTCACTAGAGTATAATACATCTGTAACCCCATTACCATTCCAGTAAATAGACCAATTATGAGAACAATAACAATACAGCGACAACCAATCTCTAAAATACTATGGATTAATTTATTAAAACGATTCTGACAGCCTAAGAAGGCAAAAAATGATTCCACCAAGAAGAAGACAAAACCTCCTAACCCAGAGATTGAACTCATTAAATATCTACAAACGTGTGTCATTATCTCAAGATTAGTTCACGTCATTTATTGGATGAAAAATGGTGCGGGTAGACGGAATCGAACCGACGACACCTGTGTGGAAGACAGGAGTTTTACCTCTAAACTATACCCGCTCGAAAGGCAATAATCTGCATTCAAATAGATTTCGGTCAAGCAAGGAATTTCAAGACCCATCTAAATTTTCATTTTGATCCAAAAAATCCTGCAAGATGATACAAGCGGCACCTGAATCAACTTGTCCGCTTTTAACATCCACTTTTTTCTTAATAAATTTTAAAGCCTCCTCAACTGAATGACTCGTTAAGCGCTCATCTATTTTTACAATTGGCAAATGAAAACGCCTGTCTAATCGCTGAATAAACCGATCCACCTCTTTTGCCTTAAAGCCAACACTTCCATTCATATTTAAAGGATATCCGATGACAATTTTTTCAATCCTTCGCTCTTGGATGACGCTTTCTAAGTAAGCCATCCGTTTTTTCAAATTGGATTGTGTGGCAGCTTGTATAGGAACGGCAAAACCGACTGAATCAGAGTAAGCAAGTCCGATTCGCTTTTCCCCCCAATCTATTCCGAGAATATTCAAATAAATTTTTTAGTTTCGCTCTTTTTTGATAATGTTTGCACCAAATTTTTCACAGCTTGAGACTGATCCTTCTTACAAACTAAGGTGGCATCTTCTGTATGGACAACAATCAAATCTTCAACACCTAATACAGTGACTACATGCTTATCATCTCTGTTTGAAATAATATTATTTTTCGAATCGACTGCCAACGAAAGACCTCGCAAGCAATTACCGTCCGAATCTATAGGATTATGACGCGCTACAGCTGACCATTCGCCTACATCATCCCAGTCAAAAAGGGATTCGAACATAACAACCCTACTCGCCTTTTCAATGATCGCATAATCAACAGAAATCTTTTCTAAGTCGGGGTAAATACTCTCTAAAATAACATTTAACCCCTTACCTGAATCTAGATGATCAGAAATTGTTTCTATCCTTCGCCATAATTCTGCACAATTTTTTTCAAATTCTGAACGAATCACACTCACAGACCAAATAAACATGCCTGCATTCCAATAGAAATCACCGGATTCTAAGTAAGCTTTCGCTTTGTCAAAATTAGGTTTTTCGACGAATTTTTTTACACTGTAGGCAACATTACCAGAAAATTCACCGCACTCATTTGATTTTTGAATATAGCCGTATCCAGTAGCGGGGTGCGATGGCTTAATCCCAATTATTACCAATGCGGGCTCGGCTTCAGCTATTTTAAAGGAAGATTCCAAAACGGAGCAAAATGCACTCTTGTCTTGAATAACAGCATCCGCAGGCAACATTGCAAAAACAGCATCAGGATCTTCTCGCTGCACCAGTAGTGTAGCAAGGGCAACAGCAGGAGCAGTATCCCGACCGATCGGTTCACCAATAACTTTTTTTGTATCTAACTCAGGACAGACATCTAATACGATTGATCGGTGCTTAACATTGGTAATCACAAAAATATTTTCAACATCGATAAAGTCTTTCAAACGATTGATCGTCTGTTTTAACATTGGAATGTCTCCAACTATTGGCAAAAATTGCTTGGGGTTCGCAATACGACTTTCAGGCCAAAATCGCTCACCGTTGCCCCCTGCCAGGATCACTGCATATCTTTTTTTCATAGTCAGTTTTATAATAAAGTCGTAACCATTAACATCAATCAATAACTAAGCCTTGCTCAATGCGCCCTCCTCAAGAAGCTCTCTCATCTTAGTGCTTAAAGCTCCTTGAATTTCTGATGGGGCAGACAAATTATTTGCGATACAATTCACAATGGCACTACCAACAACCACACCATCAGCAACGGATGAAATAGCACGCACATGCGAACTATTTGATACGCCAAACCCAACAACAACTGGCAAATTCGTGTATTGCTTAATCAGGGACACCCTAGATTGAATATTATTTGAAAGATTTGACTGCTCACCCGTAACCCCTTCACGAGAGACATAATAGATAAAGCCTGTTGCCGCTTCGCAGATCTTCACTAGTCGCTCTTCGGGAGTTGTCGGAGCCACGATAAAGACGGTTTCAATCCCTACACGTTCACAAGCATCTAAATGGTCTTTAGCTTCTTCAGGCGGCAGATCTAAGGTTAATAAAGCGTCGACACCCGCCTCTTTTGCTCGCTGTGCATACGACTCACTTCCCATCGAAAATACAAGATTATAGTAGGTATAAAAAACGATTGGAATTGAACTGAATTCACGAATCGCTCGAACAAACTCAAAAACCCGACCACTATTCATTCCCGATTCAAGAGCTCTTTGTGCCGCTAATTGATTGGTCAATCCATCCGCTAAAGGATCTGAAAAAGGCACTCCCAATTCTAAAATATCGATTCCAGAATCAATCAAACTTTTACAGGCTTGAATTGAAAGCTCAAAATTGGGATCACCCGCACACACATAAGCGACAAAACAGGCACGCTGCTCTTCCTTGCACTGAGCGAAAATAGATTGTATTCTAGAGTCTTTCACAAACAAAATCCAATCACCTTAAATAGAACATTTGGCAACAAAAATATGAGTCCTTCTCATTATCTTCGAACAAAACTCTTATCAATCAATGGTAACATTTCCCCTTTCCTGAATAATGATACTTGCCCCGTACTTCCAGAGACAACAACACAAAGGCAATCAGCTACACTCGTTATAGAAGCTGCTGCTGCATGACGACTGCCATAACCACTTGGTAAATGATGGTCATAATCAGGTGCATGAATCAAAGTACCCGCAGATAACAACACCCCATCGCCTCGAATAATAAAAGCTCCATCTATTGAAGAAAGTTCTTTTACGGTTTCATCCATAAAAGGATTCAGAATATTCCTATCCTCTTCATTGTATCCATGAAAAGGATTTAAAATTAAAGGCTTTGTATATTGGTTAATTTGATCGCTATTACCTAACGTAAAAAGACATCCAACGGAATGTCCTTCTCTGCCTTCTACCGCCAATTCGGTCGCAATTCCCAGCACTCGCTCAACCACCTCAGGTAACACATTTGAGGGCAAAACATCCGCACGATCAACCAGCAGGGATCGAAATTCACGATCTATATCAACAACTATGATACTATCAAACTGATTGCTCTGTGGAGTTCCACCAATACAGCAAATTCGATCCGTACTCTTAAAAATCCCTCGAGCTAAACCAATCAGAACCGCACTTCTAAGTTGGGAGAATCTCTGTTGATTGTATGCTCTTATTGGCAAAACCGCATCAATTCCATTCTGCATTTGTGTTGCTTCAGAACTACCATGTGCAATCAAAACTGTTTTAAAACCCTTAAAAAAGTCGCCGATTTCAATACCCCCACCAAAGGTATCTCCAAAAACAACCACTGATGAGCAACGAGACCCTCGAGCAATTTTTGCTGCTTCTTTTAAAATTAAAAAATTAAACCGATTGTGCCCATGAATTGGCAAACGACCTTCTCCACCAAAAACCGATTTTAACTCTTTCCTAAACTGCGGTAACGAATGCGCTAGATATAAGCGGTTCATCTGGTTGCTATCCTGAAACACTCTCGCCAAAGCCGCTAATCCATACAAATAGCTACGAGCATTTTCTGCAGCTAAGAGAAGAAATAGATAGCGAATCTCCGGATAATCTCTTTGACCTTCAAATTCTAAACCGACTGAACAACGTCCCACAGCGATTAAATAAGGGCGCTTCATTTTTACCCGAGCATGCGGCAAACAGACGCCATTTCCAAGATAAGTCGTCATTTGTTTTTCACGATCTACTAGCTCTTTGAGTAATTCGTTTTTTTTCACCCGAGACTCTTTTGAAAGATCACAAACATCTAAAAGCTCGGAAATCGCTCCTTTAAAATCATGACTTTTGATATCAATGACTCTATTTTGGGCAATATAACGATCTAAACGCATAACTTTATAAATAAACTAATCTGTTTACTGTCAACGGTTACTCGCACGGAATTACAAGCACAGAGCAGAAAGAATTTTCATAAATGCATTGAAGATAGAAATAAAAGGAGAATAATGTATTTGAGTCATTTGAAAAAAATGAAAGTAAAAAACACCATATTAATTTACTCTGGAGGTTTGGACTCGACGGTTCTGCTGTGTCAACTTTTGAGTCAGGGTATAGAAACTCGATGTCTCTCTATAGACTACGGGCAAAAACATAAAAAAGAACTCCAATCAGCGTCTGAAATCTGCAATCAGTTAAAGGTCGAACATAAGTGTATTGATCTTTCGTCCTTAAACCAACTGTTTCAAAACAGTAGTCTAATCAATGAGAATGATGCCATACCTGAAGGGCATTACGAACAAGAAACTATGAAAGCAACGGTTGTTCCAAATCGAAACATGATCCTACTCTCGCTCGCAACGGCTTGGGCGATCTCCACAAAAAGTACACACGTTAGCTATGCCGCACATGCAGGAGACCATGCGATTTACCCAGACTGCAGAGAATCCTTTGCTCAAGCAATGAATGAAGCATTAAATTTATGCGACTGGAATTCAGTGCAGCTCCACAGACCCTTTGTCAATTTAACGAAAGCAGATATCTGTAAACTAGGTAATGATTTATCGGTTCCATTTACTAAAACCTGGTCTTGTTATAAAGGCGGGGAGCATCATTGCGGGCGCTGTGGTACTTGTATTGAACGCAGAGAAGCCTTTCATTTAGCTGGGGTTGAAGACCGTACCCCTTACAGTGATGATGCGCCAACTATTGAACAAATGCTTGAAACCAATTGGAAATTAATTGAAGAGTAATTCATGTTAACCTGTTCCAAAACCTATAAGGATATACCGTTTGCCCATCGGCAACCATTCCATGAAGGACATTGCTCCAAAATACATGGACATAATTGGTCCGTTACCATTGAGTTTCAAGCCACTGACTTAGATAAAAATGGTTTTGTTGTAGACTTCGGAAAATTAAAATACATTAAACAATTTATTGACGAACAACTAGACCATGCCTGTTTACTCTCTAGTGAGGATACTCAAGCCAAAGAATTAGCAGAAAGTCAGTATAAAAATTTATTTCGTATTTGTTGGGTCGAGAATGCCTCTTGCGAAGGTATTGCCGTCTTTCTCTATGAAGAAATATCCCGTTTAGTCAGAGAGCATGAAGGCGAACGAGTCTCCATTCGCTCTATAAAATTACACGAAGATGAAAAAAACTTTGTTCGCTACACCCCTTAAATTGTTTTTTTAGCATGAAACAAAAGCTCCCCATATATGAACACTTTTTTACTTGGCAGGGAGAAGGAATTCACCAGGGAAGGTCCGCTTATTTCATTCGTACATTTGGTTGCCCCGTACAGTGTCCATGGTGTGATAGTGCAGGAACTTGGCACCCAAACTATATCCCAAACTCTATAGAGAAAATTTCTCCCGAAGTTTTAGTTGAGTTGGCACTCAAAAAGAAACCAAGCATTTTAGTTGTTACTGGAGGTGAACCCGCCATTCACGACTTATCCGAACTCACGGAACTATGCCACAAAAAACGATTACCCATACACATAGAAACCTCCGGTGCATTTCCTATCAGAGGTACCTTTGACTGGGTAACTCTCAGTCCAAAAGTATGGAAGCGTCCCATTAAAGAATCCATGCATTTAGCCGATGAGCTTAAAATCATTGTTGATTCAGAAAACTCCATTGAAGATTGGCTTTCTTCAAACCCAGAAATACTTCAATGCAAAACCATATGGCTTCATCCTGAATGGACTCAAAGAAATAATCCATTAATTTTAGACAGTATTACAGATACCATCAAACAATACGGCGACCCCTTTCGTGCGGGATATCAACTCCACAAACTCTTTTCTGTAGATCAAAAGGATCCAGGCTCAAAACCAAACATACCAATTGGAGGGAATCCATCCCTTGGATATTAATATGACATTAGAAGAACGCTTACAGAAATATCTAAATACAAAACCAAACATAGACCCTTCCGTTTATTTAGCTAAAGGTGCTATTGTTTCAGGTGCTGTCGAATTGAGAGCCCATGTGAGTGTCTGGCACAATGCAGTTCTCAGAGGTGATATTAATTCGATTTTTATCGATGAAGGAAGTAATATACAAGATGGCTCTATAGTCCACTTAGCAGATGATTATGGCGTTTCTATTGGTAAATATGTCACGATAGGACATGCCGCAGTTATTCACGCTTGCATGATAGAAGATGAAAGTTTAATCGGAATGAACGCAACTATTTTAGATGGATCGATCATTGGTCGCCAATCCATCGTAGGTGCCAATGCTCTAGTGACTAAAGGCAGTGTCATTCCCGAAGGCTCCCTTGTTCTCGGTTCTCCAGCTAAAGTCGTCAGAAGACTAACTGAAAACGAACGCAAGAGTCTAAAAACTTGGGCAGAAAAATACATCATCACTGCTCAATTTCATTCGAAATCAAAATAAACTTCGATTTAGAATATGCAACCTTGACATTTCAAGACGCCTAAATTTATTGAGATTAAATCTCAATTATGAAATGAAGCTCAGCCAAGTAACAGATAACGGTCTCTATAAAGTTCTCAAAATGAACGAACGGGAAAAAAGTATCACTAGGCTAATGGACATGGGACTACTACCAGGTGAAAGCATACGAATCCGACATGAGGCTCCATTGGGCGACCCCATATCCATAGAATTTAGAGATAGTCATGTATCACTGAGGCTCAAAGATGCAGATCAGCTTGAGGTGGAATCGATTCATGACTAACAAGGCAAAAAAAAACCCAACCATTGCACTCATTGGCAATCCAAACACAGGTAAAACCTCTCTTTTCAATGCCTTGACTGGCGAAAAACAACGAGTTGGTAATTACTCGGGCGTGACGGTCGAAAAAAAATCTGGCTTATGGAAACTAGATAAGGACAATCCTGTAACGGTCATCGACCTTCCAGGAACTTATAGTTTGAGTGCTCAAACTATTGATGAGCGAATCGCCGTAGATGTTCTTTCTGGAAATGTCTCCGACGCTAAACCAGACCTAGTTATCGTCGTTGTTGATGCAGAAAACTTGCAAAGAAACTTATATCTAGCCTCCCAAGCTTCGGAATTAAACCTGCCTATGATTGTAGCCCTAAACTGTTGGGATGTAGCAGAAAGAAAAGGAATACAAATCGATTCTAAATTATTAGAAAAACGCTTAGGCATTCCAGTCATTCCAACGATTGCGAATCAGTCCAAAGGAATACAAGATTTAGCTCAAGCTACCAAAGTAGCCTTACAATCAAAACCAATGATGGTTCGACCCAAATGGCCCGAACCCGTTCAAAAAGCTATTGAATCCCTTAAAGAAACATTCCCTCATCTTTCAAATGGAGAAACGCAGAGGCTTCTTTTTGATAACTCGAGTGCTCTAATTGAACGACTAGACGGAGATTCCGTCAAAAACAAACAGTGCATCCAAGAAAGCAAAGATTCGATTCACAAAGGCGGTTACCATCCAAATGCAGTTGAATCTCTGATTCGATTTCGATTTTTAAAACCCCTTCTCTCAGATATTATTGCCCGACAATCAACATTAAAAAAAGCCATTCATACTGAAAGTATCGATCAACTATTTTTACATAAATTTTGGGGTCTCGTTATCTTCATAGGAATGATGTACCTTGTCTTCCAATCCGTCTATTCTTGGTCTGGACCCTTCATGAACTTAATTGAAAGTACCTTTTCACACCTTCAATCGATTGCTTCAAATCAACTCTCCGAAACGCCTATGCTACAAAGTTTAATTGTTGATGGAGTGCTTGGCGGAGTCGGTGCCTTCATCATCTTTTTACCACAAATTCTAGTCTTATTTTTCTTCATTTCATTACTCGAAGAGACTGGCTATATGGCACGCGCAGCCTTTCTCATGGACAAACTATTCCAATGGTGCGGGTTAAATGGAAAAAGTTTTGTGCCACTTTTATCAAGCTATGCCTGTGCCATTCCAGGTATTTTAGCGACTCGAACGATTAATGACCGAAAAACCCGAATTATTACCATTATGGTGGCACCCCTCATGAGTTGTTCAGCACGACTCCCTGTTTATATTTTGATGATTGGTGTCTTTGTCGAACCTAGCTACGGACCAACCATTGCAGGGATTACGCTATTTTTCATGCATTTCGTTGGGCTATTATTTGCTGCCCCCATCGCTTATTTTTTAAATAAATGCATCCAAACTAATCGTACACAAATGCCCTTTGTTATGGAATTGCCCCGCTATAGGATTCCAAACTTTCGAAGTATGTTTGCTCGCATCTATGAAAGTGGCTACGCATTTGTGACTCAAGCCGGCACTTTCATATTTTGTATTACAATAGTGATTTGGGCACTCTTTTATTTCCCTAGACCAGAAAGTATTTTAGAAGCGTTTCAAAAAGAAGCTAAAACCGAAAGCTATTCTGAAGCCGTTTATCAATCTAAACTCGACACCTTATACCTTGAAAATAGCTACGGTGGAATTATTGGCAAAAAACTACAACCCATCTTTAATCAAGCGGGCTATGATTGGAAAGTCACTGTGGCCGTAGTCGCCAGCTTCCCTGCCCGTGAAGTCATCATCGCAACATTAGGGATTTTATATTCTCTGGGCGGTGAAATGGATGAAACCTCTAATGATCTCCGAACCGCACTTAAAAACACAAAATGGGACTCTGGCCCCCGAATGGGACAATCGGTTTTCAACTTACCTGTCGCTCTTTCTGTTATGGTATTCTTTGCGCTTTGTATGCAGTGCGGGGCAACCGTAGCTATTATTAAGCAAGAATTAAATTGGGTTTGGGCACTGTCTTGTTTTGTTGGACTAAGTATTTTAGCCTGGCTAGCAGCTATTGCAACCTACCAATTAGGGCTGATATTCTTATGAACCTAATAGATACCATTACTGTTCTATCTATAGCTTTATTAGCACTTTTTCTATTGGTTAAGAAATTAAAAAGTGCTAGGAATAAGGGATCTTGTTCGTGCTCCTCAAACTGTGTAACTACAGTAAAAAAAAACCACAATCGCTTAAAAACAAATTAAGCAGGAGAAGCAGCAGGTGCTTCCTCTCCAGCTAAGCCTGTATCATCATCTTTAGACTCATTCTGAGGCTTTACTGATTCATCAGAATCTAATTCTTGAATCGCTTCATCCGAAGACTCCCGCTTTAGAATCGGTGATCGAATTTCGCCATGTTCCAAAATCTCATACACATGTTTGCCTTCGATTGTTTCATGCTCAAGTAAGGCTTGTGCACATACATCTAAAGCTTTATTATGCTCATTCAATATAGCTAAGGCACGTTGATGTTGCTCAGCAACAATCTCGTGAATCTTTTGATCGATTTGGATGGCTGTTGCTTCACTGTAATTTTGAGATCTTTGGATTTCCTGTCCTAAAAATACATGATCTTTATTTTCGCCATATGCGACAGGCCCTAATTCTGTCATGCCCCAGTCACATACCATGTGGCGAGCTGTTTTAGTAACCATCTTAATATCTCCAGAGGCTCCGCTCGTAATATCTCCCATGACGATTTCTTCAGCACAACGTCCTCCCATACCACAACAAATTTGATTGAGTAAGCGGCGTTTAGAATGATTTAAAATATCTTTTTTAGGCATGAACATAGTGGAACCTAAACTCTGACCTCTCGGAATGATGGTCACCTTATGCACTGGCAAATACCCGTCATCAACGACTGCCTGAACAATTGCGTGCCCTGCCTCATGGTAGGCGGTGATCTTACGATCCTCCTCATCCATTAATTTACGACGCTCTCGTCCAAATGAAATTTTATCTCTGGCCTCATCGATATCATCGATTTCAACTACTTTTTTATTGTGTCGAGCAGCAATGAGCGCTCCTTCATTCAACAAGTTCGCTAAATCTGCTCCAGAAAAGCCGGGCGTATTCCTCGCCACATGCTCTAAATTAATTGCCTCAGAAAGAATAATTTTCTTCGCATGAACTTTTAAAATTTCATGACGACCCATAACATCCGGCAAATCAATAGTTACTTGGCGATCAAATCGACCGGGTCTCAACAATGCATTATCTAAGACATCAGGTCTGTTTGTTGCGGCAATAATAATAACGCCTTCATGCCCATCAAAACCATCCATTTCAACTAATAGCGAATTGAGTGTTTGCTCTCGCTCATCATTTCCGCCACCAAGTCCAGCTCCTCTTTGGCGACCAACTGCATCAATTTCATCAATAAATACAATGCAAGGAGCATTTTTTCTTCCTTGCTCAAACATATCACGCACTCGAGCAGCCCCTACGCCAACAAACATTTCTACAAAGTCCGATCCGCTTATTGAAAAAAATGGGACATCTGCTTCTCCTGCAACTGCTTTTGCCAATAAAGTCTTACCAGTACCAGGAGGACCCACCATGAGAACCCCTTTAGGAATTTTACCTCCAATGGTTTGAAATTTTTTGGGGTCCTTCAAAAAGTCAACCACTTCACCGACCTCTTCTTTTGCTTCGTCACATCCTGCAACATCTTTAAATGTAATCGAATCTTTTTCACGAGTCAGCATCTTTGCTTTACTCTTTCCAAAACTCATAGCGCCTTTTCCGGCATTTTTCAACTGCCTAACGAACAAAAAGTACAACAAAGAAACGATTAAAATAAAGGGTAAAAAACTAACTAAAACATCCTGCAAAACAGTACTAGATTGTTTTTCTTTAAAATAAGAACGAAGGAAAAGAAAGTCTTCTTCAGTTAAACGACCTTGCGCTACAAACTTAAATTCATTTGAATCAACTTCTGCGTCACCAATAACTTCTGCCAATGAAGCTTCTGTCCTAAAAGATCCTTCAATGGTATAACCTTCACGCCCAAATGATGGATTAGGCTTCATAACACCTTCCAGCTCAACAAGATCATCAGAACGAATCTGATCAATCAATTCGCTGACCGTATAAAACTTTTGAGACAAACCTAAGTTAGGTTGCGTATTCCACAAAGCTAGAATCACTCCCAAAATCACTAAATAAATGACTAATATTTTGGGCTGAAATCGTTTAGGCGAAGACATATTGTTCTTATTTTTTGAATTATCTGACATTACAACCTTTAAATGTGTTTTATGTATACTCTAAGTCAACCCTTGAGCACACTAAAAGTTAAACAACAAACTAAGAACCATCCTCTATCCAAATGTAACGCTTATTCATTACAACAAAAGAAAGACCGACTGAAAACTTTTCTCGGAAACGCTCTCCATATATCGCCTCTAATATTTGATCTTGCAATTTTGAACTCACCGAATCGCCTTCAATAAGCGAATTTAACCAATAAAAAAAAGCCCTTCTAGTTAGCGGTTTTTCTTGAGACCTTAATTGTAATCGATCTAGTTTTGGTTCTAAATCGAAACAAGCTTTGAGGCGTTCTCTTGCTAATTCATTTAGAAAATTTGCATCTTGCTCTAACAAATACCGACTCCGGCTAGCAGACTCAGAAACATTCCGTTTCATCAACTGAGATAATTCTGGAATGATCGAATGCCTCAATTTATTTCGAACAATTGTTTCATCTTTATTTGAACTATCTTCCCTCCATTGAGCAGAAACTTTTTTTAATGCCGCTTGAATAAAATAAGACTGGTAACGTAATATCGGGCGAATATGTGTTGGGTACTGCTCAAATTTATGTATAGGTCTCGGAGCTATTAAGCCGTCTAGACTAGCGCCCCTTCCCAATCGTTGTATTTGGGTTTCTAAAATATCATCACACTGATGCCCAAAAGCAATCACATGCGATTCCTTTTCCTGCGCAATTTTCCTCAAAAAGGCAATCCGTTGATTGCGCGCGTATGTTTCATTTTTTTTAACAGAATCCTCGTGACTGGAATCAACACAACAAACTAAACCTAGGTCTTGTGAAAGTTTTTGTACAAAGTGACCATCTTGATCGGAACTCTCTGCACGCCATTTATGATTATAATGTGCTACGACAATATCCAACTGTAGTTCCTCTTCATAAGACTTAAGTAAGTAAAGCAAGAAAACAGAATCCGAACCTCCAGAACAAGCCACAATGATTCTAGCACCTCCAAGCTCTTTCAGAAATTTGTAGACCATAGGCTCTATTTCATATCGCATATCTTTAAATTGTTGTAAAACTGTACTCATCTAAGCTAGATAATCGAAAAACTGTACCAATGTGAAATCAAACTGTTAATTCAATAATATGGACTTATCACTATTTGACTACCATCTACCAAATGAACTCATAGCTCAAGAACCAAGCAAAAAAAGAGGTGAATCTCGTTTAATGGTCTACGATCGCAAAAACGATTCTATTGAGCATACGGTATTTAAATATTTAAATGATTTTTTACCTGAAGACTCTGACCTTTTCAGAAACAAAGTCACTGTTTTAAAAGCTCGAATATTTGGTGAGCGAAAAACCGGTGGCGGAGTTGAGTGTTTATTATTAAATCCTGCAGAAGATGCGAACACTTGGTGGTGCCTTTTAAAACCTGGAAAAAAAACATTTCAAGCGGGTAATTTCTACAGCAAAAACAATTATGAGGCTGAAGTCATTGATCAAAATGACGAGGGCCTATACAAAATAGTGTTTAAAACCTATAACAATGAAACGATCTATGAACTAGCTAATCGACTCGGGAAAATGCCATTGCCACCCTATATTAACAGAGACAAAACTGATCCAAGAGATGCAATTGATAGCAAACGATATCAGACTGTTTATGCAGATAAAGAAAAACCATATGCCGCTGCCGCGCCAACTGCAGGCTTGCACTTCACAAACAAAATGCTCGATGAACTGAAATCTAAAGGACATGACATTTATGATTTAACTTTAAATGTAGGCATAGGAACCTTTCAGCCGATTCATGTAGATCAAATAGAAAATCATAAAATTCATGAAGAATCTTATGAAGTAGAAAGAGAGACCCTTCAGGCCATTCTATGCAATAATGGAAGGAAAAAAATTGCTATTGGTACGACCAGTTTACGAACCATCGAATCAATTGCTCAGAAATTTGACCGATTTCCCTTCAATGAATCGATGCCTATGGATACGGAAGTATTAAACGCAAGTACCGACCTCTATATCTACCCACCAGCAGACATACTAGCAGTTGATTGTTTGATCACAAACTTCCATTTACCTAAATCATCACTATTATGTTTAGTCTCAGCATTTTTGGCACCAAATGATACCGCTGGAATTAATATTCTAAAAAAACTTTACAAAGAAGCTATCGAAAAGTACTATAAATTTTACTCTTATGGCGATGCATTACTCATTAAGTAACTCATTAAATAGCCCTTTATAACAAACAAGTAGTCCTTTATAACACATAAACCAAAATCCCTATGAACAAATTTATATCGTCCCTTTTCCTAATGATTGTATCTTGTCTTTTAAGTAACCTATCCCTTGCTGATGAAGCGGTTCGTTACAATATCGACACATCCCACTCATCAGTTGAATTTTCAATACGCCATTTTGTTGCAAAAACGACTGGAGATTTCAGTCAATTTAATGGATTCATAGATGTGGATATAGACCATCCAGAAGAAAATTATGCTGAAGCGACGATTCACATTGCAAGCATCGACACCAACAGTGAAAAAAGAGATGCTCATTTACAAGAAGAGGACTATTTCAATAGTGAGAATCACCCATTAATAAGTTTTAAATCAACCAAATGGGTTCCGACTGAAGACACAAATAGGTTTTTAGTCACTGGTGAATTAAGCATGAACAATGTGAGCAAGGATATCACTATGACAGTTGAGTTATTAGGAATGGGTCCTGGCATGCATGGCCGATACCTTTCTGGCTGGGAAGCTAAAACCACGATTAACCGTACCGATTGGAACATTGATGGAGGATTAGGAGCAGTCGGCGAAGATGTTGATATTACCATTAATATCGAAGCCATTCGTGAATAATACGAGTGAGCTAAGAATCCAAACAATATCTGAAAGGCTTTTGAGACCAAACGGGACCCGAATAAGCGACTCCTACTCGAGGCATCTTTTTCAATTGAACAGTTTGACTCGCTCTATTTTCAAACCAAATTGAATTGTTTTTGTTAGCGACTAAATCATTGAATCCACCATCTATTGATAACCGTTTTGTAAGCCTACCAGGGCCTTCACATTCAGACAGAGCTCTTATCAAAATTGCAGCCGGATAGCCATAACGCTGAGTCGTGATATTGAGCATCCAGTGCTTACCGTAGCATAAATACACATAGAGCCTACCAGCAGGACCAAACATCACGGAATTACGCTTTGTTTTACCCTTAAAAGCATGGGATGCTCGATCTTCAAAACCATCATACACCTCAATCTCAGAAATTGTATACTTAGAAATCACTTGATCAGAAGACTTGCGACAAAGCCGACATCCAATTAATGCCTCCGCGACCTCAAATGAATCGCGCTCAAAAAATGCTTCCTTCAAACTCTCAGCAGACATTTCATTTCAACTCTTGAACAAATTGATCAACAACACTAAGAGCGTAAAAGACTGCTGATTCTGTTCTTAAAACATGCCGACTCAAACGGACATTAAAAAAACCTTTGGCTCGAAATGAGTCATATTCATTTTTTGAAAAATCGCCCTCCGGACCCACTGCCAAACAAATAGAAGTGTTTGTTTTTAACTTTTGCTGTAGTATCTGCCTAAGTGATTCGCTTCCCTCCTCCAAACTCGCAACTAGATTCAATTGTCCCATCTCATTAAAGTGATAGGATTCTAAAAATTCATTTAGCTTAGTAATCGGTTCTAAGATTGGGATAAATGGGTTTTCGCATTGTTTGATCGATTCAATCAATGAAATTTTCCACTTAGAAACCTTATCATCTGATTTTTTTGCATCGAGATGAAAGGCACTATGATCACTTAAAACTGGCTTTATTTCATCTATTCCAATTTCAACACAAGCCTTTAAAATTAAATCCATGGATTTCAATTTAGGAACACTCAACAAAAGTGTTATTTTAGGATTTGGTCGAGCGTATGTCTTTTGGGACTCAATCTTCAAGCTGACTCCTTTAGGATCTGCATTCTCAATGATCGTTTGGAACACAGTTCCATCTCCATCGAGTACTGATACCATATCCCCATGCCGCAATCTGAGCACTCTACATAAATGATGGCTCTCATTTCTATCGAGATGAATCAAGTCCTCATCGACGATTGAATCCTTTGATAAATACGCTTTATAGCCAGACATAAGTTATAATAGAAAAAGGTTTAGAAGCCCTGTCGAATATGAATTTTGTTAGTTTTATTTAGAATTATTCTAAATACGCTTGTCTTTTTGTGAATTTAAATCTTCTTTAGTATGTTTTATGAAATTATCGTCAAAATATAAGTATTTATTTGAAGAGGCCTTAGAAAAGTGTTCCCTGAGACCCACAAAACAACGCGAGCATATTTTTTCGTTAATACTTCAAAAAAAAGATCATCCAACAGCAGATGAGATATTTAAGCGATCTAGAGCATCCATGCCATCAATTTCACTAGCTACCGTTTACAATTGCTTAGAGTCCCTTGTTGAAAGCGGGTTAATTCGACAAGTAAATTTTGAACGAGAATCCACTCGATACTGCCCAAATTTAAAACCACATGCTCACTTTTTATGCAAAAAATCAGGAGAAGTTTATGATATAGAACTTTCAAAACCCCTCTTAGATCAAATAACAAACGCTCTACCTTCTGAATTTATCGCCGAACATATAGAAATTAATTTTAACGGACTAAAAAACTAAAATTTAAAACTAGAAACTTATGCACTCATTAGAAATTAAAAACTTAAACGTCAGCATTGAAGATCAGCCTATACTCAAAGACTTCAATCTAACTATTCCTAAAGGAGAGGTTCATGCATTGATGGGACCTAATGGAACTGGTAAAAGCACTTTGGCTAAAGTCATTGCTGGCCACGAAGACTACGAAGTAACTTCTGGTAGCATTGAATTAGATGGACAATCCATTCTCGGAAACGAGCCCGATGAAATTAGTCAGGCAGGCTTGTTTTTAGCTTTTCAATATCCACTTGAAATACCAGGTGTTAGTATTGCAAATTTTATTAGAGCGGCAAAACAATCAAGGTTAGAAGAGGGAAATACTTTAGATGCAGTTGCCTACTACAAGGAATTGTACGAAAAAATGGACGCCCTAAAAATCGATAGAAAATTCACCTCAAGATCTTTAAATGAAGGCTTTTCTGGTGGCGAAAAGAAACGATGTGAAGTCCTTCAAATGTCCATGCTAGAACCCAAATACTGCATTATGGATGAAACAGATTCTGGGTTAGATATTGATGCGTTAAAGATTGTCTCTGAAGGGGTCAACTTAATGCGAGGACCTGACAGAGGCTTTCTTATTATTACGCACTATCAAAGGTTACTCGACTATATTATACCAGATGTCGTTCATGTGATGTTTGATGGGCGAATCGTACACAGTGGCAACGCTCAATTGGCTCATGAACTTGAAGCAAAAGGCTATGATTGGGTCAAAGAAACCTTTGCAAGTCCTACAGTACAGTAATCTTTCCATTGAAATAAAACCATGAGTGATTCAACTTTAAATGAGCAAGAAGAATCGATTCTTGTAGATAATGAAAAAGGTAATTTTAGTTTCCCAGAGGACTACCAATTTGATGCAGGAACAGGACTATCAAAAGAGACCATAGCCTACATATCAAGCGTCAAGAATGAAGCTGAATGGGTGAAAGAATTCCGATTGAAAGCACTAGAGCTCTTTGAAAAAAAACCAATGCCCACCCATTGGGCAAGCTCTGATCTAGAGAACATTGTTTTTGATAATATTCGTTACTACTTATCAAAAGGACAAAAACCAAGTCGCACATGGGAAGAGGTGCCTGATGACGTCAAAGAGACATTTGAAAGACTCGGAATACCCGAACAGGAACGAAAATTTCTTGCGGGTGTCGAAGCGCAATTTGATTCAGAAGCAGCGTATTCAAGAATGAAAGAAGATCTCGAAAAAGAGGGTGTCATATTTGTCGGATCCTCGGAAGGATTAGAAAAATATCCAGAAATTTTTAAACCCTATTTTGGAAAAGTTATTCCATCAGCAGACAATAAATTCTCTGCATTAAATAGCGCAGTATTTTCAGGCGGTAGCTTCATATATGTCCCCAAAGGCGTAAAATTGAAACAACCATTACAAGCCTATTTCCGAATCAATGCAGAAAATTTTGGACAATTTGAAAGAACCTTAATCATTGCAGATGAAGGTGCAGAACTAACCTATATGGAAGGCTGTACAGCCCCTAAATTTGAGACTGCCACCCTTCACAGTGCTGTAGTCGAGCTCGTTGCACTTAAAAACGCTAAGATTCAATACATAACGGTTCAAAATTGGTCTAATAATGTATTCAATCTTGTTACCAAACGGGCACACGCAGAAGAAAATGCGGAAGTCAAGTGGATTGACTGTAACATCGGCTCACGACTAACCATGAAATACCCAGGTGTCGTATTAAAGGGACGCAAAGCAAGAGGCGAAGTTTTATCCATTGCGCTAGCAAATGATGGCCAACATCAAGATACTGGAGCAAAAATGGTTCATTTGGCTGACGAAACCACTAGTAACATTATATCGAAATCCATCTCTATAGGCGAAGGACGTTCCACTTATAGAGGTCAAGTACACATGCCGAAACATCTAAAATCTTGCAAAAATAATACCGAGTGCGACGCATTGTTAATTAACTCCAACAGTCGTACAGACACCTACCCCGCGATCACAACAAGAGGAGATGCAAATACGGTCCAGCATGAAGCAAGTGTTTCCAAAGTCAGTGCTGAACAGATATTTTATATGATGCAAAGAGGGCTTTCAGAAGGAGAAGCCATGAGTTTAGCAGTGAACGGTTTTGTCAATGATTTGCTCAAAGCATTCCCTATGGAATACTCTGTTGAACTGAAACGCTTAATAGATATGGAAATGGAAGGCTCTGTAGGATAAGAAAAAAATATAAATGGATGCTATCATGAATAACACTCAAGCAATTTTAAAAAGTGAACCAAAATGGTTAGAAGAACTCCGTAATCAAGGTACACAAGATTACAAGACTCTGCCTGTACCAACAGCCAAAGATGAAAATTGGCGATTTGCCTCATTATTTTCAACCGAGGCAGCAGAATTTAAACCCTCCAGCGAACCATCTTCACAATCTAAAGACTTATGTCTTAAACAATCCCAGTTATTAGATCAATCGAGCGCAGAGTCGATTTATCTAGATGATCATTTAATTAAAAAGACAAGTCTATCGGATGATTTAAAAGCTAAAGGAGTCCTCTATTTAAGTATTCAAGAAGCAATTGATGAACATCCTGACTTATTGAAAAAGTATTTCCTCAAGCAATCTACAGAGCTCGGTTCAGAGAAATATTTTGGACTGCATGCTTCCCATGTAAAAGCTGGATCAATTCTTTATGTACCAAAAGGTGTCGAAATAGAAGACAGCATTATCAACTATTATTGGACAGACACCGAAAAAGGATTGATTTGTCCACACACCCTTATCATTGCAGAAGCCCACTCAAAAATATCGACGATCGATGTCTTTAATTCTCTATCAGATTCAAACCAAGCAATGAGTATTTCTGTGAGTAATATCTATGCACATGAAACCGCTCATGTATTTAGAAAAGTGATTCAAAACTTTAATACAAAAACGGTATCCTTTCAGCTCGATACAACAATTGCCGAAAAAGACACATCCGTAAAAAACTTAGCACTGAATTTAGGGTCTGCCAAAGCTCGCTTTGAAAACCAAGTAAAAATTAATGGGTCGGGTGCCCATGTTAAAATGTATTCACTTACGGTTGCAGAAGATCAGCAAGAATTTGATCAGCGTACCTTTCAGACACACAATGCACCAAACTCAGTCTCAGACTTATTATATAAAAATGCTTTATTTGATACAAGCCGAACGATCTTTTCAGGCTTAATTCAAGTAGCTGAAGGGGCTCAACAAACCGATGCCTACCAAACAAATAGAAATTTGCTACTCGATCCAAGAGCCGATGCTAATTCGCTACCTGGCTTAGAAATTTTGGCGAATGATGTTAAATGTTCACACGGCGCAACCACAGGCAATATTGATCCAGAAGAATTATTTTATCTATTAAGTAGAGGGATATCTCATAGAGTTGCTATGCAACTGATCGTTCTTGGCTTCTTTGAAGAAATTATTGATGAGCTCGATTCTGAATCATTAATCAATACCATCCGCACGCTGTTAGAAACTAAATTTTCAGCTAAATTAAGCTAATATATAAGTATATGAGTGAAGAAAAAAAAATATTACTTCGTAGTGTAGACGCCACTCTAATCCCTCAAGGGACTAATATGCAACTAGCTGAAGGTGATTCTTTTGTCATCACTCACAGACTAGGTGGGAACTTTACCATTATGACAGAAAACGGAATGTATCGAATAAAAGGAATCGATGCAGATGCCTTGGGTGAAGCTGTTACCATTACAAAAAATTCAGCAAAGGAGACTCACGAAGGGCCCCCAGAAATGGATTCACTATGGGCTGTATTAAAAAAAGTTTTTGATCCAGAAATTCCAGTCAACATCGTTGATCTTGGATTAGTTTATTCACTAGAAATTAATGAAACGACAGAAGGCAACTACAAGGTCGCTATGCAAATGACTCTAACAGCACCTGGCTGTGGGATGGGCCCGGCAATTGCTGAAGATGCAAAGCAATATTTGGAAGGTGTTCCAGGCGTACACGAAGCGAATGTTGAAATTGTATGGGATCCCCCATGGGATCAAGAAATGATCACAGAGGAAGGAAAAATGATCCTAGGGCTTGTCTAGGATTTTTTTTGCTTGAATAATTAACGATTTTAAGATTGGTTAATAAAATGAAAATTATATATTCCCCGTTAACCCTACTTATTATTTTTCATCAACTGAAGTATATTCACAGGAAATAGAATTCCAACTTTTCAATGGAACAGAACTCACAGAAATTGGAAAAGCTTACGACAATCAAGAGGGCTCTGCTAGCTATACTATTGGTTCAACGACATTAAATGCTGAAGCCTATCTCAATGATAATTCAATAGGAACTGCCATTAATGGTGGCGCTGATGGATTAGGAATTAATAGCATTGGGACAGGAGATCAGACACAAAGGATTGATAATATTAATGGCATTGAAAAAATTATTTTTTCTTTCAATACCTCTGGCACTTTCAAGTCTTTAAACCTCAGATATATTGAAGAATCTTCCGATGAAGCTATTTTGCTATTTTCTGGAGGGAACACTTTTAATCTAAATACTGCAACAGCACTTAGCGGGGAGGATGATTTTTTAATCAATGAACTCTTTTCAGCGGGGCAAGAGATTACTTTGAGTATCAGCGAAAATAGCGAGCTAGGAGAAAACTTCGCCCTAGATTCCATCTTAGTGCAAATTCCTGAAGCCAATACCGCGTCATGGATCATTCCATTGATTTGCATTTTATTTCTAGCAAGTTCAAGACTCCTAAAAAATTGAGTTTATTTTCAGTTGCACCTGAAAACTAGTTGCAATAATTTAACTAAGTGTCTGATTATTTAACTATACAAAAATTGCTGACGCTTGGTCCCTCTGCTGACCTTGAATTTTTCAGTGTCTTTATTTTAAAACGAAAAGCTACAAAAACAACTAAGACTGGAAATCCTTTTTTAAATGTCGAATTTGCTGATGCAACAGGGACTTTTTCCACAAATGTATTCAACAACAGTCCTGTTTATAATATGCTGGATGATTTCTCAGAAGGGTCTTTAGTAAAACTTTCTGCAAAGCTCAATTATTACAATGCTCAATTATCCCCTGATTTAAAGACCCTATCACCCTACACACTAACTCAAGCTCAAGAAGAGGGAATTGCCGAAAATCTGATCGAAATACCACCAGAAAGTGAAATCGATTTATGGGAAGTACTTATGAATGGGGTTGAACAAATCCAACACAGCGCTTTAAAAATGACAGTTACTTCCGTACTGTCTCAATACGAATCTCAATTTAGAGTCTCTAGCGCAGCTATTTCGATGCACCATGCCTATAGACATGGATTACTTGAGCACACGGTTCATATGTTAAATGTTGGGCTTTCCATTCTCCCACTCTATCAGGAAGTTGATTTTGATTTAGCGGTAGCCGGAATCATCCTTCATGATATTGGGAAACTAGAAGAATATGAAGGAGAATTCTCCGTACAAACAACACGAAAAGGTTTATTGCAGGGTCATGTGGTGCTGGGTTACAAAATAGTTCGTAAAGCTGCTATTGTTTCAAAACTTAGCGAGGACTTAACGGAGCGTCTAGAACATATCATTTTAAGTCACCAAGGAGAAAAAGAATGGGGAGCGGCGGCAATGGCAGCAACACCCGAAGCCGTTTTTGTATCTATGGTTGATAACTTAGATGCCAAAATGGGAATGGTGCAAAGAGCCTTAAGAAATGCCCCGGTAAACGCCACTTTATCAGACTATCTACCTGGACTTAAAACTAAATTAGTACTAACACCTCCAGAAAAAAAATAGCTCTATTTTATTAGCTCAATGGCTTCAAACTTGGAAATAAGATCGTATCTCGAATACTTTCAGCCCCAGTAAGTAAAATAACTAAGCGATCAATTCCCAAACCCATTCCTCCGGCAGGAGGCATGCCATATTCTAAAGCAGTTAAAAAATCGGTATCCATATCTTGAACCTCTTCTCCAACTTGTGCTTTGAACATATTTTTTTGAATAATCGGATCATTTTGTTCTGAATATGCAGGTGCAATTTCCTGACCATTAATACAAAGCTCAAATACATCAATTGTAGAGTCATCCTCTTTAGTTATTTTGGCTAAAGGACATAATTCTTTAGGAATGTGCGTCACAAAAGTTGGCTGAATAAGAGTTGGTTCGATTAATTTTTCAAATACATTATTTGTTACTTCATAATCTTCTAAGTCAGGATTTACTTCAATTCCGAGTTCGGCACATTTTTTCAATTTATCGGCTTTAGATAATTCAAACCACTTCGGATCATTAGTTGCTTGAACAATCAACTCTTTGTATGCGACCTCTCTCCACTCGCCACCTAGCTCAATAATGGTACCATCTGGTCGCTCAATATTTAAAGCACCGATAACTCGCTCAGCTACATGTTGAATTAAACCTTTAGTTAAGGTCATCATGCCTCGAAAGTCTGAATAAGCTTGATACAATTCTAGCATTGTAAACTCAGGGTTATGCCTACGAGACAAACCTTCATTTCGAAACACACGTCCTATTTCAAAGACCCGCTCTTCTCCCGATACAAGCATTTGTTTTAGATATAGCTCTAGAGCAATTCTAAGGTAAAAAGGACAATCCAATGCATTGGAATGCGTTTCAAAAGGTCGAGCCGCTGCACCACCAGCCACTGATTGCAGTACTGGAGTTTCAACTTCTGAAAAATCTAAGCCCCAAAGATAATTTCGTATTTCTTTGATAATATTGGAACGCTGCTTAAAGCGCTTCCTTGAATCTGCATTGACGATTAAATCCAAATAACGCTGACGATAGATTTTATCATCATCGGTCAGTCCAGCCCATTTTTCTGGTAAAGGTCTCAATGATTTTGAAACTAAAGTATAACTAGAAGCACGAACTGTAATTTCACCGGTCTTCGTTTTGAATAATCGCCCTTCAACTCCTATAATATCTCCACGATCTAATTTTTTAAAATAGGTATTATAAACCCCTTCTGGCAATTCATCACGCGTCACATAACATTGAATCTGCCCTTCTCGATCTTGAAGCTTAATAAAGCTTGCCTTGCCCATAACTCGAAACGAAACAATGCGACCCGCCACCTGCACCTCTGCTTGATTTTCATCTGTTTTTGATTCATCAAAAAGTGTTTTAGCAGATTCCGAGGTATGATTCTGCTGACAATTAGATAAGAATGGATTGTTACCTTCAGCTATAAGCCCTTCCAACTTTTGCAAGCGAACTGCATACAAGTCATGGGTATTCTCATTATTTTGATTCTGATCGTTCATTTTTATTGTTAAAAAGTTTCTAAAATTAATAATTTAGCTGAAGTAAACTGTACTATGTATTATATCCTAATGATTTTATGGCTCAGCAAGAATATTTTCAAAATAAAGTAAATCAAGATCCAGAAAATAAGCTTTTTCGCTTTAGTCTTGCGAAAGCCTTATTTGACGAAAACTTGCATCTAGAAGCGATTCCGCATCTAGAAAAATGCATTGAACTGCAGGAGGACTGGATGCTAGCAAGAATTTTACTAGGTAAATCCTTAATCGAAACGAATCGATTAGCAGAAGCAAAATCTTGTTTAGAAATCGCATTAGATCTAGCAATTCAACAAAATCATGAAGACCCAGAAACAGAAATATTAAAATTATTAAAAGACTTAACTGCTTAAGTAAATGCCACTAACCCATAAATACCTCGATTGGAATAAAGCTTTAATACCCCAAGTTCGAGATGCTTTACTCAATGAAATCGACAGTACGGTTAAGCCGATTGATTTAAGTGCCTATGTCATCATTGTTCCAACAAATCAATCAGGACGACATTTACTTGAAGCACTTGCAGACAATGCATTGACATATGCAAAAGGCTTACTTAGCCCCAAAATTTTAACCCCAGTCCAATTTCTTGAGGCTGGATCCCATTCCACCAATAAGGCAAATGAAATACAATGTGTTTCTGCCTGGATTGAAGTATTAAAGGACTCAAGCCACTCTGATCTAGATAAAATTTTCCCTCAAGCAGTTAGCATTAATGAATCTTTTATTCGATCAAATGCACAACGATTTTTTCAGCTGAAGCAGACTATAGGGGCTGAAGGTTATGACATACAAAGTATTGCAAGAAAATGCCAAAAATTCGAGATTGAAGTAGAACGATGGCAACAACTAGCAAGCGTTGAACTTCGATATGAGTCTATTTTAAAAAAGCATAAGCTCATTGATCCGACTAGTTTGAAGCAGATCACCGTGAATAATTACCCACTTGATCCATCCATCACTAAACTATTATTAATTGCTACCCCTGATCCTCAACCACTTGCCTTAACTGCTTTTAAAAATTTAAATTCAAAGGTTGATATAGAAGTTTGGGTACACGGCCCAAATGATGATCTATTCGATGAATGGGGCATCCCTATTACTGAAAAATGGCTTAATCGAAAACTAGAGTACGATGAATGGAATCTAGAAATTAATAAAATAAAACAACCTCTAGATTTACCAAGTATCATTGAAGATAGCATCAAAATGAGCCCCATAGAATCACTACAAGTTGGACTTTTAGATAGAACTTTAATTGATCTACTAGAGAATTATTTCAAAATTGAAGCCATCAAATTCAATAACCCTGAAGGACGCCCCCTAAGTGATACAGCCCTTGGCAACTTTGTCCGTTCGCTCATTGCACTTGAAGGTGAGTTAACTATTGAACACCTCAGGCAATTATTACTTAACCCTTACTTTTTTAAACACGAAGTTAAGGAGGCTTCATTGGAAGAATTATTAAAAGCCATAGACGATACTTTTACTGAAAGTTTGTCCTACGATTTAGGTGTATTAAAAACACTGATCGAAAATTCCGAAGGCTCAAGCGTGCTTATAGCGATCATAAACAAAATTCAAAACCTAGCTGAATCATTCAACTCAAACGAATTTGTTTCTACACTTAAAAAATACATAGCCTCAGTTGTAAATGAAACTGGAGTGATCGGCTCGGACTTAAATTACATAGATCTCACTAATAATTTAAATAGTTTAATGGAGGAATACAATGAGACCATAAA
>CAJWEH010000010.1 GCA_913031135.1 uncultured Puniceicoccaceae bacterium
TTTTAGTTTATTGTTTAATGTTAGATCCGCGATTTTCTACACGGTCATCTAATTAAATTGATTTAGTGATCCTCCCCATGATTAGTTATTAATCCTATATAAATAGCAATCAATAATGTGAAAATTAGAGCTTGGACGACCCCTACTAAAATTTCATAAAAATAAAATGGAACAGGGACTGCCCAAGGAGCAAGCGCCGTCATGCTCGTCAAAAGATTCTCTCCCCCGTAAACATTTCCATAGAGACGAAATGATAAAGAAACGGGACGAAATGCAATCGACACCATTTCAATCAATCCCACCCCAATGAAAATCGGAGTGAGCAAGAGATAAATCGGCTTTGGAGTTTCTTCCTTGCTCGCCTTATTGCCGAACAACTCCCAGATCATAAATTTAGCACCAGAGACTCGAAGGCAAATATATGCCCAAGCAATCATTCCAATTAAAGCAAGCCCCAAGGTTGCATTTAAATCTGAACTTCCAGGTCTGAGCCAATATTTAATAGGCCCTTTCTCGTCTCCTATGACTTCCTGAAATCCAAAGACACCAATGCCAGGGAAAATACCACTCCAATTATTTATGAGAATAAAAACAAAAAATCCCAATAATAGAGGGAATGCTATATCAAACGCTTTTTTGCCTAAGATCGGCTCTAACAGCCCCTTTAAACTTTCAATCAAGCTTTCAAACACCAGTTGAGCTTTATTAGGTATAAGCCCAGGCTTTCCAACCGTGAAACGAACCAATAAAATAAACGCAATAGAAACGATCCACGTAGTTAAAATAGCATTTGTAAGTGGCAAATTAAATACTTTTCCAATTTCATAAGCGTAAGCACTAACACCTGCTGATTCTCCCGAAGAATCGGCCCCAAAAACAAAACCACCAAAAAGTAAGCCCCAAAAAATGTATGAAAGTAATTTTTTCAAATATAAGACTGCTGCAATTTAACTACTAAAATGATATAAAACAATCTGAAATGAACACGAGTCGCGCTTCGGTCAACACAAGAATGAAAAAAAGTATTTAAACCTCATAATTTTTTGTTCATAGTCAGTATATGGGTAGTCCTACAAATTTAACCGATCGAATCGCACAACTTCGTGAGAAAAAAAATGTTTCGTCCATTTTGAATAATAATTTGACTGAGCGTCCGAATCCCGAACTGAAGCCCCTTACGATTAAACGCTTAGCATATGATTATTTTAGCACTTTTTCTTACATACTCCTCATTATGGCATTAATGGGTCAACTCCTCCTCATTGTTAGCTTGGACTTATTTTAATCCAGGCAAAGCCCGAGCAATTACAGAGAAATACGAACCCATCAAATTTTGGAAATAGGTATCTTCCTCAAAAATCCACTGATCTTGGGGCTTCATTTCCCAAAAGTCCGATTGCTCAATGTGATCGCACGTCCATTCATAGTATGAGCGATCGTCGGTTCGAAAATAAAGCTTCCCATCAGGACTCATTCTCTGAGCAAGGCCCTCAAGTAACGGCATTTGAATCATACGTTTTTTATGGTGACGCGCTTTAGGCCATGGGTCAGGGAATAAGAAAACGACATTCGAAAATCGTATGTTCGGCGGAAGCACTTCCAAAAACTCTAACAATTCTGCTTTGTAAAAATGCATATTCTCTAGCGAACGTTTTGCTTTTTTAGCGTTTGCTTTGCTGATTCGTCCTGCAATTAAATCAATTCCGACACATTTAGTATCTGGGTTTGCGTTAGAGAAGCTCGTTAACCAATGCCCATGTCCACACCCAGCTTCAAATAAAATTGCCTCTTTAAAAGAAGGAAACCCATCTGCAACCAAACGATCCTTCAATTCTTCTTTTCGCTCTTTTTGTCGCTTGAGCTCCTTAATATAGCCCTCCGAAACGGCGCCTGACACTTCTTCCCCCTTCATGACTTATTCGTCTAAAGCTTTTCTGTAGGGAAGCGTGAACAAAATTTCTGCCCCCTCTCCAAAAATACTCTTCGCGCGAACGGCTCCACCGTGCAACAAAATGATATGTTTTAAAATACTCAAGCCAAGCCCAGTCCCTCCCTCTTCACGACTACGCCCTTTATCCACCCGATAGAAGCGCTCAAAAATATGAGGCAAATTCTTTTCGGGGATTCCTGGCCCATCATCTGAAACAGAACATTCAATCATATTGTCTTCATCAAGAAGCGTTGCTTTGATTGTAATCTCTTTAAATTCTGGCGCATAACGAAAACTATTCTCGATTAAATTATCTAAAACTTGGTTTATTTTATGAGCATCAAAGGCAAATGGCTCAATTCTTGAGTCAAACACAATTTGAATCGACTGCTTGTCCTTAACAAGCCGACGAGTGTAATTATCTTTCACGTCTGTAAATAACCTTTCTAACGATTGTACCGAGTACTCGATTTGCTCTGGCTGAGATTCTAACCTAGATAAAGTAAATAAGTCTTCAACCAACAGATGAAGCCGCTCGATATTGTTTTTAATTTTAACGAAAAATCGTGCCTTTGCCTCATCGCTTAATGATTCCGAATCGTCTACTAGCGTTTCTGAAAACCCCTTTATAATCGTAATAGGAGTTCGGAGTTCATGTGAGACATTTGTCACAAAATCTTTTCGGAGCATTTCTAATTTTTTGAGCATGGTGATGTCATGTAAGACCAATAAAATGGCATTCTCTTTCTGCATTTTACTCTTAGAAATCACAGAAATGGATGCTTCAAACCATAACTGCTCCCCTTTTCTATCAACCGATATTTGTTCTATAGGCAACGGGCTATCGACATTGTATTGAGACAACAATTCCAACAAGGCAGGCGATCGAACGACTGACTCAAGGCGTTGTTTTTTCACGCTCGCACCAAAATTAAAAATCGTTTCAGCTGACTCATTGGCATATGATATTTCGTGTTGCTGATTCAGTATAAAAACCGCCTCTTGAATCGCACTGAGCGTAATTTCTACTTGGTTAGAAAACCCACTAGACTCAGAATCCGCATTCGACACATAATCAATTAAAGCATTCACCTCTTGAACTAACGGCTCTAAGCCTTTCAGGTGAATTTGTGAACTAGAATCTTTCAGAAGGTACCGTTTCTTCTTTAATAAAGAAGCGTGTAATTTTTGTATGATTCTCTGGGAAAGATACGAACGATAAAGCACCCATACAAGGATGCCTGAGAGCAAAATAATTATAATTTGATTCATTTGAGATCTACCGCTTTGTAGCCGACACCTCGAATGGTTTCGATTAAATCTGCATATGGCCCAAGCTTTTCTCTAAGTCTTCGAATATGGGTATCAACGGTTCTCGTTTCGATATCTGTATCATAATTCCAGACATTGATTAGCAAATTCTCTCTCGTCTGCACACGATTCTTTCGCTCCATTAAAAGCTTTAATAAACGAAACTCCGTTGCAGTTAGTGGTATCTCTTTATCATCCACAGTTAATTGATAAATTGATGAATCTAGCATTACGCCTCCAATCTGCAAACGATTTTTATTAGTATACTCGTGTTGCAAATGCCCACGACTGAGCACTTTTCCAACCCTTAAAATTAATTCTTTTGTGTTAAATGGCTTAGCGACATAATCATCTGCCCCAGATTCTAAGCCCTTTACTCGATCTTCTGCCTCACCCCTTGCTGTCAAAAATATGATCGGCGTCGATCGCATTTTAGGATCCGAACGGATTATTTTGCACAACTGCAAACCATTTAATTCCGGCATCATAATATCCAACAAAATCAAATCCGGACTAATTTCACGCGCTTTACTTATGAATGACAAAGGATTGTTTAAAATCTCACAATGATACCCTTCTTGCTCTAACTTATATTTCACAAGTTCCGTTACATCTGGCTCATCATCGACAACCAAAATACATTTGCTCTTTTCTGACATGCACTTTTTCCTAAAAAATAATGGAAGTCACAAGGAAGATTATTCTGCATAAAAGGTCAATTGTTTAAAAAGCAATCCCAAGCTAATAAATTGACTGATTGCATTTCTTTATATCTTTACTTTCTTGTTATGAATGAAAATAAAGAATTAAAAAAAATTTTAAATGAACACAGAAAAATCAGAAAAATCAGAAGAATCAAAAGCTGAAACAGGAGCTGAAGCGGCTGGCATCAAGGATTCAACCGTTTCATCAGAATCTGCGCATTCCCAAAAAGAAGATTACCAAACGCTCTACATAAGAGCCATGGCAGATTTAGAAAATTTTAGGAAACGTGTGAGCAAAGATAAGCAAGAGATTATTAAAATGGCAAATGCTTCACTGTTTGAAGCCCTGCTTCCGATCATTGACAACATGAAGCTTGGATTGGAAGCGGCAAAAAATCACCCTGAAGCTGAGGAAATAACAAAAGGCTTTAAAATGGTTTTGCTCCAATTTAAAACAATTTTGGAGGAAAACGGACTCAAGGAAATCCAACCAGAAAATAGTCTTTTTGACCCAAACCTTCATGAAAGTATTTCTTATCAACCGTCTGAAACAATTGCAGAAGATCATGTCATAGAAACCATTCGCGCAGGTTATGTTTTGAATGATCGACTCATTCGTGCAGCTAATGTCATTGTATCAAGCGGCAAGGATAACTCAAAAACTGAATAACTATGTCTAAAACAGACTATTATGAACTTCTTGGTGTAGAGCGTGGTGTCTCCGATGAAGCTTTAAAAAAAGCTTACAGGAAATTGGCCGTCAAATACCATCCAGATAAAAATCCAGGAGACGCCCAAGCAGAAGCCAAATTTAAAGAAATCTCTGAAGCCTACGATGTTTTAAAAGATCCAAATAAAAGAGCTACCTACGATCAATTTGGACATGCCGCCTTTCAAAATGGTATGGGTGGCGGTGCTGCTCGTGGCGGAGGTGCCGGGGTTGACCCATTTGATATTTTTCGTGAAGCTTTTGGAGGTGGCGGAATGGGTGGAGGCATCTTCGAAGACATTTTTGGCGGGGGATCTGGACGTGGTTCTAGTGGCGTTCAACAAGGATCTGATCTACGTTATGATTTAGAGATTAGCTTAGAAGAAGCCGCTAAAGGAACTGAAAAACAAATTCGTTATCGCCGGCACTGCACTTGTGATGAATGTAACGGCTCAGGGGCGAAAGCTGGGACATCAAAATCCACCTGCAAAACCTGTAATGGAACTGGTCAGGTGACCTCTAATCGCGGATTTATTAGCTTTCGCCAAGCATGTCCGACATGTAATGGCAGTGGGCAAATAATTGAAACCCCTTGTGCGAAATGCAAGGGAGAGGGTCGCTATATTGACTCAAGTACAGTCAAAGTTAAAATCCCCGCAGGGGTTCATACCGGCTCACGTCTTCGCTCTTCAGGCAATGGAGAAGCAGGCATAGGTGGTGGCCCCTCTGGCGACTTATTCATCATCATAATTGTTAAAGAGCACGAATTATTTGAACGCCATGAAGACGACCTCTTTTGCGAAGTACCCATTAAATTCTTTCTTGCCTGCTTAGGAGGAAGTATCCATGTACCCACTCTCTTTGGGAAAGGAACGCTTAAAATTCCAAGCGGAACACAAACCGGCACTACATTTCGCCTCAAAGGACAGGGAATGCCCCATATAAGAGGCGGTCAAGGAGATCTATTGATTCGAATACAAGTTGAAGTTCCAAAGAAACTAAACAAAGATCAAAAAGAGAAACTCGAATCTTTTGCTGAAGCCTGTGGAGACTCCGGTAATCCCATTTCAAAATCATTTGTTGATAAGGCAAAGAAGTTTTTTAAATAACACACGCTATAATGTCTTTTAAAATTGTCATACTTGGCTCTGGGAGAGGTAATAATGCTAAAGCCCTCTTAGAAGCAGAGCAATCTGGAGTTTTAGGCTCAGTTGAAACTGTTGCCATTCTGTCTGACATCCCAGATGCACCCATTTTAAACTTAGCAAAAAAATTCAAAAAACCAGGTCATTGCATCCCTAAAGCTGGAAAAAAAGCACGCCTTAACGACGACGAAGAAACGGCCTTTGTAGAGAAAATTCTTGGATACCATCCAGATTTAGTCGTATTGGCTGGATTTATGCGTATCTTGGATAAAAGCTTTATCGACGCCTTAAATGGAAAAGTCATCAATCTGCACCCTAGCTTACTTCCCAGTTTTCCAGGCATAGATTCTATTAAGCAAGCATTTGATTATGGCGTAACCATAACTGGTTGTACCGTCCACTGGGTGACTCCGGCATTAGATGCCGGCCCTATCATAAACCAAGCAAGCGTTGAGATTAATTCTGAGGATACTCTTAATTCTTTAACCGAAAAGGTACACCGAGCGGAACACAAATTACTGCCATCTGTGATTCGAAAATTAAGTGAACAAGCATCAGAACAAGGCTGATTTCCTATGACCGTTCGCTTAAAAATATCTCTAGAAATTGCCTCCGATTTAGTAGAGGCATTAGAAAGCTATTTTTTTGAAAGTGAAGCCTGCCCTTGGGCACTACAACAAAACACGCCCACAGATCCTTTTTATTTAATCGGCTATTTCAAAGACGAAACGGAGTCCACAGGTTACATACAAAGTCTTCGCATGGAATTCCCTCAAATCCAAAATGACTTTCAGATAGAATCCATTGAACCTAAAGAATGGCAAGATGCTTACAAATCCTTTGTCAAACCATGGTCAGATCGTTCGCTCCACTGGGTTCCTCTTTGGGCTAAAGACACATATAAAACACCTGCATCTGCACAGGTTGTTTACTTAGATGCAGGAATGGCATTTGGAACTGGTAGCCATGAAACAACTCAACTATGTGCCTCCAGACTATTAGACTATGTTGAATCCATGCCGGAGATACCGGCTGATTTAAAAATTGTTGATGCTGGTTGTGGATCAGGCGTTTTAGCACTTTCCGCTAAGGCATTAGGCTTTTCCTCCGTTCGTGGTTTTGATAACGACCCCGATGCCATTAAGGTTTGTAAGGAAAATCTAGACTATAACCCACATATAACAACCACTCCTTTTAGCATAGATGATTTGAATACGGGTCTTCCCGCAGAAACAATTGACTTCCTTATGGTCAATATTCAAACGGATGTTTTAATCCCTTTTTCCTCTCAAATTATAAAAAGCCTTCGACCCAATGCTGTTCTTATACTTAGTGGAATTTTAGAAAGCGAACTAAGCCTACTTCAAAACCATTATGAAAATGCCTTCCAGGAAATCCTTCCAAATGCGTCTGTAAAAATAGATTCTCGAAGAAAAGGTGAATGGAGCGATTTAATGGTTGAGATTATTGCTTGCGATGCTAAGAAAATATAATAAATAAAAAATTATGCAATCCATTGGCGCAAAGATTGAAGAAGCAAGAAAGCGAAAAGGTATCTCTTTAAGAGAAGCAGCAGAAGCTACAAAAATACGAAGTGATTTTCTAAGCCATATCGAAAAGGGTGAATTCGATTATGACCTACCCAACATCTATAAGATAGGCTTTATTAAGAATTACGCCAAATACCTTAAACTTAACCCTGAAAGAATCTTATCACAGTACCAAGAGCAACTATTGTCGCATTCAAAAAATGTTAAAAAAACAAGTGCTGAACTTTTTGGAGCGAATCTAAATCTAGATCAAGCAACGGGAGATCCCTTACTTAATGATTTAACGCCAAAACCTTCTTATGGTAAAATCAATGTAAAGCCACAATCAACACAAGAAGAGCCATTGGATGCAAATGAATCTCCTTCCGCTACTTCGAGTAATAAAGACCTTTACATCAAAACTGGCATCGTGGGAATTGGCACACTTTTATTTGTATTTAGTGCCATTTGGCTGATTCAGTCCATCGTAAATTCGAACAATGAGTCTACTGCCATTCCATCCTCTAATGTTACTAACCAAGCACAAGAAAACGCTAGTTTTACAAAAGAAGCCTATCCTCTTGAAGAAATGACACTTCGTGCTTCTGGGGAAGTTTATGTCATAGTCGAGCAAACAAATGATAAAAAATTCTTACTTAAGCAGAGGTTATTTAAAGGCGAACAAGAAACCCTAAAGAAACGAGGTCCTGTAAAAGTATATTTCACAGATGGAAACCATCTCACCGTCTTTTCTAGTAGCCTCGATACGCCTGCTCGCCCCAAAGCCGATTCAAAAAACAAAAGTATCACTATCCCTTAATTCAAATCATTCCCTCTAAGGGCGATTGGCTTCGATAAAATATTTCCTGAAATTAAAGCAATTTGTGCCTGCGTTTTCGTTTTAAAATTCCTTCTTATTCGTGACGTAATTCGGTCACTTGGTTGAATCTGTTTCTTAGCTAGAACCTTTTCATTTACTTGAAATTGAACCTGAGCCTTCAGCATTTCTGCCTCTTTCTGTTTTTGAGCGATTTCTTTTTCTTGTTGTTCCAACTCGCTGTAAAAGCTAGTATTTGATGCTGATTCAAATTGAGTATTCGGTTTTACCTCAGATTCTATCACAGCCTCATGGATTTCCTCTAGATTTGTACTAGTTTCCGTCCGATCGGTTTCTTCAAGCAAACGTCTCGCTTCCTTCTTCTTTTTTATTTCTTCTAGTATTAATTCGTAGGGAAGCGTTACAGGGTCAAGAGAACTCCCCTCATTTTTAACTTCCTCCTGTTCCTTTGGCGGTTTCTTGGTAGTTCGCCCTTTTAAAAACTCAAAAAAGATCCAGCTCCCAAGCGCGAGTGCGTAAAAAAGGAATTCTTGCACTTGCTCATCTGTGAAAAAATTATCGATGACTATTCCTCAGTTTCGTTGGCAATTGAATCACGCATATCGGTATCCGCCTTAATGTTATTTAGGCGATAATAATCCATGACGCCTAAATTCCCGCTTCGAAATGCTTCTGCCAAGGCAAGCGGAACTTCAGCTTCGGCTTCTACTACTTTAGCTTTCATCTCTTCTACTTTAGCTTTCATCTCTTGCTCCAATGCAACCGCTGCAGCCCGACGCATTTCCGCTTTAGCTTGAGCCACATTTTTATCCGCCTCTGCTTGAGACTCTTGCAATTTAGCTCCAATATTTTCTCCCACATCCACATCGGCTATATCAATAGATAAAATTTCAAATGCCGTTCCGACATCCAAACCTCTTCCTAAAACAACCTTTGAAATTTTATCCGGAGATTCTAACACATCCTTATACGTACCTGCAGATCCAATGGTTGTTACAATGCCTTCTCCAACTCGAGCAATGATAGTCTCTTCAAGGGCGCTCCCCACATAATTATCTAAATTAGATCGTACAGTAACCCTAGCCTTCGCTTTAACTTGGATCCCATCTTTCGCAACACCATCAATACTTCGTTTGCTAGCCCCTACATCCTGACTCGGACATTCAATGACTTTAGGATTAATCGAAGTACGAACTGCTTCTAATACCGATTTTCCCGTTCCTTTTGTCGCCAGATCAATGGCACAAGCACGACGCCAATCCAAATTAATCTTCGCCTTATCCGCTGCAATTAACGCTTGAACCGTTTGTTCGACATTACCTTCTGCCAAAAAATGAGCCTCCAGTTCATCCGTTGATAAATGAATCCCCGCCTTAACCGCGGTAATACGAGCATCAACAATCATAGATACTGGCACTTTTCTTAGGCTCATCGCCACAAGTGTAGGAAAGCCGACTGTAGCTCCAGATAAGAGTGATCGCACAAAAATTCCGACATAATTAATGAATATTAGTCCAACGACTAAAAACACCAATCCGAGAACTGAATAAATTATAATCTGCATAACTTAAATACTAAGATTCATCTGAAACAAGATCAACGTTAATTTTAAACTGATCTCTTGAACTAACGACCACTTCCCGCCCCTCATCAATATAACCAATATTCGCATGTGCTTCAAATCTCTGCCCTTCTATTTGGATGATTCCAGCAGGGTTTAAGCGTGTTAGGCTCGTTCCTTTTTTGCCAACCAATGCGCTATTCGTCAAAGATTCTGTCCCTTTAAGACTGCTTTTATCTCTTAATGTCTCAGACAAAACGAGCGCCCGTTCTATGAAAGAACCTTTCAAAAATCTCCCGATTAGCAAAGCACCTACGATCGCAATAAAAAGTCCAATAAGTAGATTTTGTGTTGGGATTAATAAGATTTCGAAAGAAAACGGAACGGTTCCACCAGGCCAGAAATCACTCATTGCATAAATCAAAGCCCAGACAACCATTCCTAAGCCCAATAATCCAAAAATAAATAACCCTGGAAGCACAAAAATCTCGATTGCGAGGAATCCTAATCCCAGCCCAAATAGAACAATAGCCTCATTGCCCGCCAAACCCGCAATGTAATTACTCAAAAAGAAAACCCCTAGTAATACAATCCCGGCTATTCCAAACAGTCCAAATCCTGGCGTTTTGAACTCAATGAATAAAGCGAGTAAACCCAAGCCCAATAACAGAGGCGCAATTGTCGACATCCATTTGGCAAACTCTTCCGAATAGGTCATCTCGAATGACTCCAAAATATATCCATTACGCCCATATTGCTCTTCTAATAACAGTTCTATAGATTCAAAGATGCCCGCACCTAATAAGGGCTCTCCTGCATCGCCATAAACCTCCATTGCCTGACTCGCTGTTACCGTCAATAATTCCCCTTTTGGCTTTAATACTTGCTCCTCAATAACCAGTTCATAATTGGGATCTAGCATAGCTCGGATGACCTCCGATCGATACGGATATTCCTCGGATACGATTCTTATATTCGCCAATAAATAACTTTCGATTTTCATACGAGCCGTTTCTGGGACATCCTCGCCTGTTCCTTGAATAACTCCAGCGGCCCCCATCTTGCCTTTAGGAGAGAAGAAAATTTGGTCCGAAGCTGAAGCAATAAAAGCACCCGCAGAAATCGCATCCGGATTCACATAGGTCGCCGTCTTTCCTTCAAAATAACCCAACATTTCCATCATTTCTAAACAAATATCAAGACGACCCCCCGGGGTATCCATGTCTAAGAGAACCATATCCGCTTTTTTTCGAATCGCCTCCTTTAAACCTCGCCTCAATATGTAAAGGTTTGGCTGATTAATTTCTTCGGATATTGGAATAACATAAACCAATGCCTTGGAGCCATTGGGCTGTATTGGCTCTAAATCATTCGTTTCACTAACGAGCAATGAAACGCTCAAACAAAGAAATGAAACAATGCCAAAACTCTTAAAAACTCTGAAACTCATGGTATAAGCAACAATGTATCGCACACGACAAAATAGCAAGTAAAGAGCACTTTAATTCAGTAGTTGTAATCTATTCTTCTGTAAAAACGTCCTTGTAACTAATCCTCGCGAGACGCTTCTCTAATGATCACTAATTGATACAAAAATACAGACGATTCTGACTGAACAGAAAATACTCGAAATTTAAAAAAAAGGCGTCAATATTAGACATGATAGGAATACTATCTAAATGAAAATTGTAATTGTAGGAGCTGGTGAAGTCGGACACAACTTAACTGCGACTCTCTCGAAAGAGGGTCACAATGTAACGCTCATAGAGCAGTCACAGGAACGTTGTAATAAAATTGACGAAGAACATAACGCACGCATTGTCGCGGGCAACGGAAGTTCAGTTAGCCAACTAGCTCAACTCGATGTTGCAGAGTGCGATGCTTTCTTAGCAATGACGAGCAATGACCACACAAACGTTATTTCTTGTTCTCTAGCAAAAGGACTTGGCGCCAAAAGTACCATTGCAAGAATACATGATGTTACATTTAGTGACGCCTCTATTTTAAGCTACCAAGCACACTTTGGAATCGACCTTTTTGTGAATCCAGAAGCCATTTGTGCCGTGGAATTAGCAAAAGCCATTCGAAACCCAAGTAGAGTTGCCATCGAGGATTTTGCGAAAGGTCAAATCGAAGTACAAAAATTATCCCTAGCCAAAGGATCAAAATTTATAAACAAAAAACTAAGCGAATTAAATATGGGTGATGAGCTAAGAATTGGCTCTATAGAACGAGCTCATGAATTAATCGTTCCCAATGGAGAAACCACCCTTTTAGAAAACGATAAATTAACCGTATTTGGTCATCCAGAAACCCTCTTTAATAATCGAGAAAAATTTGACCCTAAGCAAAAAATTGAGATCACACGAGTCGTTTTATTTGGTGGAAGTGAAACAACCATCAGTTTGATTCGAATGCTTTCTAATCCAAGATTCAAAATACGAGTCATTGAAAAAGATCCTGACAATTGCGAACAACTAGCCGACCAATTCCCACATATTGCCGTCATTCATGGAGATGCTACCTCACTTCGTCTGCTCGAAGAAGAGCAAATTGGATCTGCCGATTACTTTGTCGCATGCACTAAAGATGATGAAGAAAATATATTAACCTGTATTCAAGCCTCTAAACTCGGAGCTAAACACGTACAGCTTGTTATAAATAAAGGGGACTATGACAAATTGCTTCATACCTTAAAAGAAGACTTAAACATTGAAGTGGTTGTTTCACCACGTTTCGCCATGACTGAATACATGAGACGAAGCCTGTCGACGGAATTGGTCAATGAACTTGCCGATCTGCCCAATAACGAAGGGAGCGTATTGGAAGTGCTCGTCACTCATGATGCTCCCTGCATCAAAAAGCAAATAAAAGATATCGCTTTGCCTAAAGGGACACTTATAGTGGCAATTCTTCATAAATTTAAAGCCAAAGTCCCAGTTGCAGATGATACGATCATTGCTGGAGATCGCTTGATTATCATAACCAAATCCGACGCAAGAAAATCCGTTTTAAAACGATTAATAGGTTCCTAAAACCTATCCATTGGACGAATGAATATTAAAATTATTCAAAAGCTTTTAAGCTTAGTTTATTTCGCACTAGCCTCCGCCTTATTACTTTGCATGTTTGGAGGGCTTTGGTTGGGAGAACCCTTTGACTCCCAATCCATCAAAGGTTTTATCAAAAGTATTTTAATTGTTTTTATTATAGCGATAGCACTCAGACAATGCTCTCGTACCCATTCAAAACAATCTAGCTTCTTTCGACGAGAAGCTCTCTGTACGATAGGGCTCTCATGGCTTTCCACCTCCCTATTTGGAGCACTCCCCTTTTACTTTGGAATTGAAAATTGTTCGCTTGTAGATGCCGTTTTTGAAAGCACTTCCGGTCTGACAACCACGGGTGCGACTATCTTTAGCGATTTTTCCGATCTATCCTATAGTATGTTCCTCTGGCGATCGCTCAGTCAATGGATAGGAGGATTGGGGGTCCTCGTGTTTTTCGTAGCAATACTCACATCACTAGGTGCTGGAGCGAAAATTTTATTTAGTAATGAATCCTCCGCTACAGCTTCCGACTTTGAACAAGGTCGCATCCAAGATGGCGTTATAAAATTACTAGTATTTTATTTGAGCCTCACTGTACTTTGCTTTTTTGCTTACAAGCTGGCTGGAATGAATTGGTTTGACGCCGTTAACCATGCCATGACAACGATTGCCACTGGAGGCTACAGTACCCATTCAGAGAGTTTTGCCTACTTTAACAATCTGAAGATAGAACTCGTGTCTGTTTTCTTTATGTTGATTTCCGCCACGACCTTTATCTTTTTAATTCGTATTTTAGAAGGCTCAAAAGATGTTTTGAAAAAAGGTGCTGAAATCTATGCATTCTATATCCTAACCATTGTAAGCACTAGCTTAATCGCCTTTTCTATTTCTCAAACAACTATTGAAGCAACCAACTTCAATGGCCTGCGTCATGCTTTATTCCAAACGGTCTCTATTATAACTACGACTGGATACTCTACAGGGAATTATGATTTATGGACGCCGTTAGCAAAAATCATCCTAATGTTTTTAATGGTCATGGGCGGCTGTTCCGGCTCAACAAGTGGTGGATTAAAAATAATCCGTGTCATCATCGCATTTAAAGCCATTTTTAAAACGATAGTACAAACCTATCGACCCAATAAAACCATTATCACTCGCTTTGGAACAAAAACACTATCGGATACGTTTGTTCATAACATCCTCTTGTACATTCTCTTTATTTTTACCATCCAAGGCATGTCCGTTATTGTCTTATCCTTCCTAGAGCCCTCTTTAAATTTAATAAGCTTATTTTCTGTTGCACAGTCTAGCTTATATAATATCGGACCTGGTTTTGATGCAATTGGCCCAACTCAAGACTTCGGATTTTTAAATGCTCAAACAAAACTGTTCCTCTCCTTTTTAATGATTTTAGGGAGGCTAGAAATATACGCCCTAATCGTTCTTTTTATTCCAAATATTTGGAAACGTTATTCTTGATCTCCGTCGTCTCCGATCGCTTCTACCGGACAACCTTCAAGAGCTTCTATGCAAAGTGCTTTATCCTCATCTGTTTCAGGTTGTTTATAAACGAACGAATACCCCCCGTCTTCATTTCTAGTAAAGAAATTCGGAGCGGTTTCTCTGCATAAATCACAATCGATACATTGTTCGTCCACATAAAATTTACCTAAGATGTTCTCAGGCCACTTTTCATCTTTTTCTGCCATAAGGTTGAATAATCAAAAATAAAAACTATGAGTCAAGTTATAGAGGCAAGTATTTTTTGAATTTTTTTATCTACGCTTGCACTAAAACTTTTAAAAAATTACTATAAGGCTATGATTTATGACCGGCCATACATGAAATCTTTTTCGAAACAGTCCTTTCGAGAAAATTCTATTGTGATTAAATTAATTGCCATAAATCTTGGAATTTTTGTCCTTCAAAGGCTCTTTGAAGTGCTCTTCAATCAAAATAACTTTTTCGCCGATCTCTTTGCTCTCAGTGGAATGCATATCATACAGGGCAAACTTTGGACTCTCTTAAGCTATTCTTTTCTGCACAGTTCGGATTTTCTGCATATTTTAGGAAATATGATAGGACTATATTTTATAGGAAAGGCGATTGAGCCGCTATTAGGCTCAAAACAATTACTGCTTTTATACTTAGCATCGGCTTTTACTGGTGCTCTATTTTATCTCAGTTTAAATTACTCTGCCGGCGGTTTATTAGTCGGCGCCTCAGCCGCTGTTTCTGGAATGCTCGCTTTCTATTGTTTAGAAAAGCCAAATGACCGTATCACGCTTCTGATCTTTTTTATACTTCCGATATCCATACAGCCAAAATGGCTCCTAAAAATCTATGCTATTGTTTCCTTATTTTTGCTTTTGACAGCCGAACTTACCAATACCACCAACATTGCCCATTCCGCTCACTTAGGAGGCTTATTATTTGGCCTTATTTATTTTAGGTTTTTTTATGCCTCAGGAAACCCTTTCCTATCCCAATTGAACGAACCCACCATTGAGCTACCCAAATGGTTTCAGCGCCAACAAAAATCTAAACGATCTTTCTCTTACTCCGTTCAAAAGACGACTAAAGAATCTGCCCTCAAAGCAGAGATGAATAAAGTCTTAGATAAAATCAATGCTCAAGGGTTTGAATCTTTAACCAAAGAAGAGCGAGAGATTTTGAATAAAGCCTCAAAAATAAAACCGTAAGCCAGCAACGCTTTTTCATGATGAAAACTTTATTGCTCTATATTATTCTTATACTGTCTTTCAGCTTGCATTTAAGGGCTAAGGAAGCGACCGAAGCAATCGCCCTAGAACCAGAGTTAATGAAAGCGCAAACAAAATGGGCAATCAATTTAATGCGCTCAAAGCATTATATAAAAGATGAAATCAATGAACTAGAAGGTAATGCCATTATAAGCTCTTACATAGAAGTCTTTGATTCTTCTAAATTATATTTTCTCAAGAGCGATATCGAGTCCTACCAATTTCGCTTTGGAGAGGCTATGGAAGACTTTCTCAAAAAAGGAAATCTATACCCCGCATTTATTATATACGAAGACTTTAAAAAGAAAGTGCTCACTAGAAATGATTGGGTCAAAAAACGCCTCGATGCCCCATTCACATTTAAAGAAGCGGTCTCTTTTCAGACAGATCGTTCCGAGGTTGATTGGCTAGAAAACCAAGAAGAATTGGATTTCCTTTGGGAACAATACTTAAAATACCAACTACTCAACGAAATACTTTCATCAACAGGGGAAATTCCCTCTTTAAGTGAGCGTTATAAAAAAGACTCCTCCGAGAAGGATGCTCCTAGCGACAAAGAACTTCAGGAACAACTGAATCAATTAGCCAATGATCCAGACTATTTTAATGAAACAATGGTCGATGCTTTAGAAAAGATTCAACGACGCTATGAGCGAAATAGAAAAATTATATTGGAGTGGGAACAAAGCGATTTACAAGAGTCTTTTCTCAATTCAATAACCTCACTTTTTGATCCCCATTCTAGCTTTCTGTCCTCACATACCTTAGAAGGATTTAATTCGTCTGTGAAAAATTCTTTTGTTGGAATTGGTGCTTTGCTTGAAGATGTCGATGGCATTTGTACGATAAAAGAAATTCTTTCAGGTGGTCCAGCGGAACGCTCGAGGGCACTTTTCCCAGAAGATGAGATTCACGGAGTTGCCCAAGGAGATGGCGAGTTTGAAGATGTGGTTGATCTACAATTGAAATCCATTGTCCGAAAGATAAAAGGGAAAAAAGGAACCCTCGTTCGACTTATGATCAAACCAGGCGATAGCGCTGACCCCTCTACAAGAAAAATCGTTGAGCTCAAACGCGATGAAGTTAAATTGACCGCTAATCTAGCTAGCGCTAAGATCCTCTATTTGCCCTTGAATGAAACAGATAAAAGCATTCCCATTGGGGTCATTGAGCTTCCCTCTTTTTATGGGAATATAGGCCTGGGAAATGCATTGGCGACGACCAGTGAAGATGTGAAAGAGCTAATCACAAAATTAGAAGACTTAGGGGCAGAAGGATTAATTCTTGATTTACGAACCAATGGCGGCGGATTACTCAGTGAAGCAGTAAAACTCACCGGCTTATTTCTTCCAGTTGGACCCGTAGTTCAAGTCGTTGATGCAAAAGGAAAAAAACAAGTTCTCTATGATCAAAATCCAGAAATATTTTGGGACAGGCCGCTAATTGTTCTCACCTCAAAACAGAGTGCCTCTGCTTCTGAAATTGTTGCTGGTGCGCTGCAGGACAACGAAAGAGCCTTGATTATAGGAGATCCATCAACACATGGCAAAGGGACCGTGCAAGAAGTCTATTATATGAATTCTCCAAGAGACTTTAATTGGTTTAAAACCAACTCATTTTCAAGCCCGCCCGTCGCATCAAAAATCACCATTAAGCAATTTTTTCTTCCTCAAGGAAGCTCTACGCAACTCAAGGGGGTCGAATCTGACATCACCTTACCGTCTATCAATGAGCTTCTCTCCATTGGAGAATCTGAATATGAAAACGCCATTCCATGGCAATCAATCGATCCTGTAAATTGGTATAATAATTGGGAAAAAATCGAAGTCTCAACTCCCTATGATGGCAATCTGATCGACTATTTAGAAGCCAAGAGCTTTGAACGACAAAATACTCTAGATGAATTTGCCTACCTATCGAAAAAAATTGATTGGAGGAAAAAGCTAAAAAATGAAACGACTATCTCTCTAAATTTAGAAACCCGCATACAAAAGCAACTCGAAGATAAAAACACCGTAGAAGCCCTGATTGAACAATATGATGCCCTAAAACTAAACCGGTTTAAACAAGAGGACATTTTCCTAGACCTAAGAACACAACAAGAGGAAGCCTCAAGTGATTTCGAATCTAACTTAACTAAAGATTCTTCGGAAGACGAGGAGCCCTTCTTTGATATACATCTACGAGAAAGTGCGCGTATCATGCGAGACTGGATACAGCGGGAAGACCATCGATCCATTGAAGATGCCACCCTCTCTTCCGTCCAATAAGAATGCATCCTTCGTTTGATTACCTTTGCATAAACAAGAACCGTGGCTGATTTTGCAAATCTCTTTTAGATTCAATCGTACGATACCCAATTTTGCGTGCGACCGCTGAAAGAGCCTCATGTTGAGTAATGCCTGTTTCAAGCACTAACCAACCCTCTGGGCTTAAAAAAAGATGCGCTGCATCAATGATTCTCTTTAAATCGCAAAGCCCCTCTTCTTTAGAGACTAAAGCATCCCTTGGTTCATACTCTTTTACTTCAGGCTCAGCACAATCCAGCTCTGCTTCACTGAGATAAGGAGGATTCGCAACAATCAGATTAAAAAGAGGTTCTTGGGGGACTTGAGCAAGCCAATCACTGACTAAAAAATCGACTCGGTTCTCTAGACCTAAAAGTTTGGCGTTTTCTTTGGCTAAATCCAATGCGCCTTCATTTTGATCAACGGCCCATACTTTACTGTTAGGAAGTGCTGTTGCTAATGCTAAAGCAATAATTCCACTACCCGTCCCCAAATCAAGTACCCTGGAGGCGTCTTCTACTACACTTAAACATAGGTCGATCATGTGCTCAGTTTCTTGCCTTGGAATCAGCGCCCTAGAATCAACTTTTAAGGTAAGGTTGAAAAACTCTGTAAAGCCCAATATATATTGGAGCGGCTCCCGTTTCCCACGGCGACGAACACACTCACGAATTTTGTCTAGTTGTTGTTCGAAAATAGGTCGCTCTAACTCAAGGTATAGGTCTAATCGCTTAATCTCTAAACAATGTGCTAGGATTAAATCCGTATCCAACTTTGCATTCGGTATGTTTTTTGAAACAAAATATTGCTCCGTTTTATTTTTGATCTCCTTAACCGTAGCCGTCATGGTGCATACAAAATTTTGAACCTTTACTGATTCTGCCTCTTTAGAAGATTCTCAATTCTAGCTTCGTAATCAAAATTTTGCAGTGAATCAATTAGTTGGTCCAGATTGCCTTCAATGACTGTAGGCAAAGAAAAGTTTTCTCCGATTCGATGGTCTGTTAATCGCCCTTGAGGAAAATTATAAGTGCGGATTCTCTCAGAGCGGTCGCCCGTACCAATTTGGCCTTTTCTTTCGGCTGCATATTTTGCGTGCTCTTCTTCTTCTTTAGCTTTTAGCAATCGGGATCGTAAAACGGTCATCGCTTTTGCTCGATTCTTGTGTTGAGACCGCTCATCGGCACAATACACCGTGACTCCCGTTGGCTTGTGAACTAATTGCACTGCTGAATCCGTCGTGTTCACATGTTGTCCGCCCGCTCCAGAAGCACGCATTGTTGAAATTTCTAAATCCGATGGATTGATTTCAATGTCGACTTCTTCCGCCTCAGGCAAAACAGCTACCGTGGCTGTCGATGTGTGAATCCTTCCTTGCGTTTCCGTCACTGGAACACGCTGAACTCGATGTACCCCACTCTCAAATTTTAAAAATTTATACGCATCTTCACCGCTTATATTAAAAATAATTTCCCTAAATCCCCCTGTTTCAGCGGGGCTAGAACTCATGACTTCAACTCGCCAATTATTTCGCTCTGCATATCGGCTATACATTCGAAATAAATCTCCCGCAAAAATATTGGCTTCATCTCCACCTGCGCCCCCTCTAATTTCCATAACAGAATTTCTACTATCACTGGCATCTGGTGGCACCATTTTTTTTAACACCAGTAAGACTAATTGCTCTTTCTCCGCCTTTAATGATTCTTGCTCTTCATTAATTAATTCAAGTAACTCTTGCTCCGTCCCTGAATCGGCAAGCAAGCTTTCATTATCTTCAATTTGTTTTTCTATCGCATGAAAAGCTTCAAATTTTTCAATCAGTGCCGTCAGGCGTTGATGTTCCCGTGAAACCTCAGACGCTTTTTTGGCATTCGAAAAGAACTCTGGCTCAGACATCTGTAAGTCTAATTCATTTAATTTTTTTCGAAAGGGCTCTATGTTTGGAATATTATGCATGATTTGTCGTAAAATTCATTGCAGAAAAGCGGTTTTAAAATCTTAATGGAGTTCTAGTAATGGCTAAAAAATCTTTATACAAACAAAATATAATCGCCTGTGTTTGGGATTTCGATAAAACACTAACGCCAGGCTATATGCAAACGCCTTTATTTAAAGCATTTGATATTGATGAAACACAATTTTGGAAAGAAGTAAATGCATTGCCAGAAATCTATTCAAAACGAGGAACAAAAGTATCGCCCGATACGATCTATCTCAATCACCTCATTAGCTATGTCAAAAATGGCTTATTAAAAGGACTAACCAATTCCAAATTGAAAGCTCTAGGAAAAAATATCCCTTTTTGCCCAGGAATTCCTGAATTGTTTCCTCGCTTACAAAACATAACGACCGAAAATGAAAGCTATAAAAAGTACAATATTGTCTTAGAGCATTATATTATAAGTACAGGTTTGGCAGAAATGATTCGAGGCAGTACAATTGCAAGCTATGTCAAAGATATTTTTGGCTGTGAATTTATCGAGGCTCCCATGCCACCTAATTTTTCAAAACAGGGAGAACTTATGATCAAGCTAGATTTTGAAATTAGCCAAATTGGTACAATTGTTGATAACACCATAAAGACACGATATATTTTTGAAATTAATAAAGGAGGAAACATAAATCCCTCCATTGATGTTAATGCACATATTGAAAATGCTGATCGACGCATTCCTATTGATCGAATGATTTACATAGCAGATGGACCGAGCGATATTCCCTGTTTCTCAGTCGTAAAAAATAATGGAGGCAAAACCTATGCGGTCTTTCAACCCGGAAGCGATGCAGAATTTGAACAAAATGACGCTCTACTGCATGCTGGAAGAATTCATTCCTATGGTCCCGCTGATTACACGGAATCAAGTACCACAACTAAATGGCTTACAATGCACATAAGAAAAATTTGTGATTCCATAGTTGCTGATTGCGAAAACAACATGTCAAAATCGATTAAAGAACCACCCAAACACATTCACAAAGCAGTAGACAACGATATTAACAATCCTTTAGAAGAGCATTCCAACGAATTTTATCAAGAAGACTATCTAAATGATTAATCCGTTTACATCACCTAAAACATACTTAAAAAATTAGCATATGCCAAAATTCTTTAATTTATTGCTTCATTCTACTCTTTTAATCCTTTTATTTTCAGGGTGTCAAAGTACCCTACCCAGTGATTCTAACGTCACAATCACCTCAGACATACAAGCGCTTCCAAAAGAAACGCCCGTTGAAATAGAATCAATTGCACCCATCAGTGAGAGGGTCTCGGAAAATCAGGTCATTGATGACTCCTATGTCTTTAGAAACGATCAATTGACCGTTCAGAAAACCCTTTTAAAACCGAACCAAGTAGGAGGGAATCTATTGTATGAAATTTCAATAACTGTTCTAAAAGACATTGAACATTTGACGATCGAAGATCGTCTGCCAAAAAACCTTCTACTCTATGAGACCACTCCCAAATGTTCTCTTTTAGGGAATCAACTCATCTGGCATTTTCATGACTTAAAAAAAGGAAGTGCTGAACAAATACTCGTACAAGTCACCCCAAAGGTCGAAGGTGATTATACGATTCCTACAACCGTTCGCTTAGAACAAGAAATCGATTTAAATTTATTTGCAGGACAACCCGATCTCAATATACAGCTTGCTGGTCCTCCTACCATTGAGCTCAATGATGAAGGGACTTGGGAAATTATTGTCACCAATCAGGGTTCCGCTATAGCTCATGATGTCACTCTAAATGCCCTCTTTTCAAATGCTTTTGAAGCCGAAAATGCTAGTTATTCCCTTCAATCCCTTCCTGTAGGAGCTTCCGAAAGCGTTACCTTTGAAGCGTCTGCAATCAAACAAGGACTTTTTGAAAATCAATTTAAAGCAAGCTATAAAAATAGTGTCCCCGAAAGAGAAGGTTTTGCAAATGCATCTACTCGAGTGGTTCAATCTAAAATACGTGTTCAAAAAATAGGACCAAAAACCGCTTATGTTTTTAAGCCAGAATCCTACAAGATACAAATTTTTAATACCGGAGATACCGACCTAAAGAATGTTCGCATAACGGATATTTTTGCTGAAAACTATTCTATTATAGAAACTGGTAATGGACGTTTAAGCGAAAATGCCATCGGGTGGGTTATTCCTTTCTTACCTGCTGGAAGTAAGCAAGTCATAGAAACAAAAATGACCTCAAGCAAGCCAGGCAAAGCCATGGTAAAAACACTTTTAAAAACCGCAAATGGTTTAGAAGCTACGGATCAAATGACCACACAATGGCTTGCCGTTCCTGGTGTCACGATCTCCATCATTGATGCCAAAGACCCGATTACAATAGGGGATAATTCTGAGTACACTATTCAAGTGAAAAACCAAGGAGAATTCGAACCAGTCAGTGGAACGATAACCATTGAATTTTCTGAGCACTTGAAGCCGACAGCGATCTTAAACAACATGAGCGGGTCTATTATCGATAATAAAATTAGGATCCCAGAAGTGCTTTTAAAACCAGGAAAAGATATCACTTTAAACATATCAGCTCAAGGTGTGAAAGCTGGTTCCGGTAGAGCTAATTTAAATTTCATGGCCGATTTCTTAGTTAACCCTGTAATCAGTCAAGAATCGACAAATATTTACTAATCATTACGCAATTAATTTTATGACAGACGCATCTTCAGATATCGGTCTCATCGGCCTTGCCGTTATGGGACAAAATTTAGCACTCAATATCGCTGACCACAGTTTTAATATTTCTGTTTTTAATCGAACTTTTGCCAAAACCAAAACTTTTGTAGAATCTCATCCAAATACACCAGGAAATTTAGTTGGATTTGAAACCATACAAGACTTCGTTTCATCCCTAAAACGTCCTAGAAAAATTATTATATTAGTCCAAGCAGGGAAAGCAACGGATGCCGTTATCGACTCCCTAATCCCTTTATTGGAGCCTGGAGATATTATTATAGATGGGGGAAATGCGAAATGGGATGATACCATACGCAGAGAACAATCCCTCAGGGAAAAAGGACTCCAATTTATAGGCTCTGGAGTTTCAGGCGGAGAAGAAGGGGCGCGTTTTGGTCCTTCACTGATGCCTGGCGGTTCTTTAGAAGCTTGGAAAGAATTAGAACCTATTTGGACTGCGATTGCGGCTAAAGTGGATCCTAAAAATGGCAAACCGATTGAAGGGGCGGCACCTGGAAAGCCCGTCACTGGAGGCTTTAGCTGCACAACCTACATAGGACCAAATGGTGCCGGTCACTATGTCAAAATGGTGCATAATGGAATTGAATATGGAGATATGCAAATGATCTGTGAAGCATACCATCTACTTCGATCTGTACTGCATTTAGAGCCTAAAGAAATTGGCAAAATTTTTGAGACTTGGAATCACGGTCTACTCGATTCTTTCTTAGTTGAAATCACCGCTGATATCCTGCAAGAAAAGGATCCCCGAACTGGAGGTGCATTTATCGATACTGTTTTAGACACTGCAGGACAAAAAGGCACTGGCAAATGGACCTCCGTTAATGCACTTGATATGGGAGTCCCCACCCCCACTATTGCTGAAGCTGTGTTTGCTCGTTGTATTTCTGCTCTAAAAGAAGAACGAGTCCATGCTGCAAAAATACTCAATCACTCGCAACAAACTAATCCGCCGGTTGAAGATAAAGACGCTTTTATTAAAGCCGTTCATGACGCTCTATATTGTTCAAAAATTTGTTCGTACGCTCAAGGCTTTCAATTAATGCGAGAAGCCCAAAAAGAATACAACTGGCATTTAAATTTTAGTGCAATTGCACAAATCTTTCGAGGTGGGTGTATTATTCGTGCTGCATTTTTACAAAAAATTACAGAAGCTTTTGATAAAAATAACCAACTGGAAAACTTGCTTCTTGATGATTACTTCAAGGAAGCAATTGACCAAGCTCAAGTTAACTGGCGAAGCGTTATTGCTCAAGCGGTTCATTCAGGCATTCCCGTCCCAACCTTTAGTTCAGCTTTAGCTTATTATGATAGCTACCGATCTGCAGTTTTGCCGCAAAATTTATTGCAGGCACAAAGAGATTATTTTGGAGCTCATACCTATGAACGCACCGATGAAAATCGTGGCGAATTCTTTCACTTTGATTGGTCAGCAAAGGATCGAATCGAACAAAAGGCTTAATGAAACGTTTTGCCCAAATACGATAGCAACCACATTTCTAAACAAATTCGATTACTTCCTTCTGAAGTGATCTGTGCTTTAGCCTCCTCTTCTGTATAAGAAAAAAATCCCATTTTTTGATTTATAGTTTCCAATTCCATCTGGCACTGGTTCACCTTATTTAGTAAATCTGTGTCGAGGACTTCCCAATTCAGACCATTTGCTTTCATTTTTTGTATATGTTTTTTCAGTAATTTAGTAAGTGATTGACACAGAGGATAACGATTAACAGACCAATGATCGGGATAAAACCCTCCAAAAGGTATGTTTAAATTATCCGTGATTAAATAAGCACCGGTGTTATTGATACTAAAGAGAGAAAAATAGCACTTTATTTCATTTTTAGCATTTGGAATAAAGACGACATTCACACGAACTTTTTTTGTTTTACCCAAAAACATCGACTGACGTATAGAAAAACCCTTCATGAGCTCTGCTTTAATAACGCCTATATTTTCAAATGATTCATTTAATAAATAATCTTTAATTTTCAGTGCTCGGTTATTAATTGGCCACAAATTATCAATACTATCTCTTTGATATTTTGGAAATAAAGGCACTTCGCTCGAATTCAATAGTTGTACTGAGACTCTAAAAAAGAGTGTTTCTAAAATAAACCAAAGACCCATTCCTATTATAAAATGAACCCAATCAGGTCGACTCGAAAACTCAAAAATGACTAACAAATAGGAAAAGAAAAATGCAAATGAAAACCAGCGGCACCAATGAGCTACTAATTTTAATACTGGGATCGTATGTTTATTGGCAAAAAAGTACGTAGTAAAATACAACGCCAAAAAAATAACTGATAATTTCTCTTCAGCAAACATCTATAAAAATATAAATTAAACTGCTAGTTCAGACGAAGCGGCATTATAACACAAATAAAGTTATTAAGTGTTTTTACAATGCCCGGACTTAATTCATCTTTAAATTCGAAATAAATCTCATCTTGAGTTAAAGCCCTTAATGGCTCTTCGATGAATGATGGATTGAAGGCCACTTGTACTTCTGGACCCGAGTAGGCTATGGCCATTGTTTCGTGGGATTCGCCATACTCTGTAGAAGATCCAGATATTTCCATAAGGTTATCACTCATTTTGAATTTTACCGAATTACTTTTTTCAGAAGTCACCAAAGCGGCTCTATGAACACATTCTAAAAATAGTTCTCTTTCTATTTTTACACGATGTTCCGTTTCCTTGGGAATCACCTGACGATAGTTTGGAAAATTACCTTCAACAATTTTTGAAACTAAATAGATCTGATCCACTAAGCCACTGTCTCCTTCGTCATCATCAATTGCTATTTCAAAAGCTACTTGTCGATCATTAAACGCTATTTTGACGCCCTCTCCTTTCCCGACAAGTCGCTCAATTTCTGTAACCGTTTTTGCGGGTAAGATTAAATTACCAGAATCAGAATCATTCGTATTTAATTCGAAATTAGTTAATGCTAATCTACGACCATCTGTAGCAACCAAGGTTAAATTATCATCTGAAAAATTAAAATAGACCCCATTCAAAATATATCGATTCTCGTCAGTTGATTGAGCAAATGAAACACTTTTCAGCATACTCAACAAATCCTGCTGCTCTAACTGAAACACATGTTGATTTTCAAATGTTGGCAATGGTGGAAAATCATCCGTCGCTATTCCCATGACTTTAAATAACGAACCACCTGACGTAATTTTCGCCTGATTATTAGACTCAACTTGTACGAGCACTTCCTTTTGTGGTAATTCTTTTACAATGGTAGCCAATTTTCTCACTGGCAACGTAATGCTTCCCTCTGCCTCTATATCGGCCGTAATTCGACATCTAATACCAATGTCTAGGTTGGTTGTTGTAAGGGATAAATGACCCGATTCTGCCTCGATTAGGACGTTTCCTAAAATAGGCATGGCTGCTCTGGTTCCTACAACATTCAATACTTGTTGTAGACCATTACTAAAGTGATCTTTGTTAATTTTAAACTTCATAGGTTATCAGGT
>CAJWEH010000011.1 GCA_913031135.1 uncultured Puniceicoccaceae bacterium
ACGGAACCGATAAGCGCTGAAAGCATCTAAGCGCCAAGCGATTCCCAAGATAAGATCTCCCTAAGAGTCCAGGTAGACCACCTGGTTGATAGGCTGGAAGTGTAAGTGCAGTAATGTATTAAGCTGACCAGTACTAATTACTCAATTGTGTTTATTTGCTGAATTCTTTCAGTATTAAGTAAATGATAAGTTGTCCTGACTGTAGCGTATTTTTTCATATGCATTGTTCCTATGACGTGAACTGAAATTTTTTTCCAATGACATTTAACGTTTTGCAATAACCGCGTTAAATCGAGGATACCGAATCTGGTGACCATAGGTGCGGGGAAACACACGTTCCCATCTCGAACACGCTCGTTAAGCCCGCAACCGCCGATGGTAGTGCCCCCACGCTGGGGTGTGAGAGTAGGTTATTGCCAGTCTTATGGCTCGTAATTCCGAAAGGAGTTACGAGCCTTTTTTATCTTGAATGAAAGGATGTATTAAACGGCGTTAGTGGAGGTAATGTTCTCTTCGCTTTGACGATTAGTACAGAGATGATCATACAGTAAGCCATAAGCTACATTTACTTTAGGTAGGATCCAGATTAAGGGAATAAATAGCAATAATGCAGATGCCAATACTTGAAGAAATACAACGGTAGCAAACCAAGTGATTCGTTTTAGGTTGGATTGTACTATTTGATGTGAGGTTTTCAGTGCTTCTAAAATCTCGATGTCTGTTTTATAGACCATTAGGCCGCTAAAATAAGAAAGTGTGAAGAAGTAGTATACAGGAACCAGTAGTGCAATTAAGGCTACTAAAGCAGTCGTCAGTACATCTTGAGATAACAAGTAAGTGGGAATGGCAAGTAATGCGACAAATACAATACCTGCTAAAATAACAAGCATAAGTGCGTATTGAAACAAGAATAGTTTCCACTTTTTACTGAGTGGTTTAAATAGGCGTTTTAGTTCAAAAGGTTTATTTTGTGCTTGATCTAATCCGATTAGGGTGAGTCCAAATTGAATGGGAAAGATAAAGAGCGGAAACAATAAAAATGAATCCAATAGGGATAAAATTGTAGGAAGAAAAAACAGATCTGATAAATAGAAGCTAATGAAAAAGCCTACTGAAAAGAATAATAAATTATAGCTCAGAGCAATTAATATGGTAACGAATAGCGCCCATAAAAAATTGCCTTTAAAACCGTCTCGAAGCGACTTAGCTTCTGTTAAAACTTCTGATACAGTCATAACTCTTACCATTAAATCCTTTTTTTTCGATGGCAATTAAACAATTCAGCTTTTTATACGCATTTTTTTATAGCGGTTAGAGAAATTTGTTATGTCTTTAAAGTGGATTCTAGCGGGCACTTTGTAGGGGGAAAGTTTGGATCGACAGTGATTTTTAATCCTTCGTTTAGTTGTTTTGGGGTCGTGTCCTTCTTTTAGGACAATTTCAGCCGCAACATTTTGTCCAGTTATTGCATTATTCTCTCCGTAAACGAGGCAATCAGCAATTTCAGGCATCAGCAAGAGGGTACTTTCGACTTCAGAGGGTGTGACTTTTTCACCCCCGACATTGATGATTTCTTGTTTTCGACCAATGATTCGAAAAAAGCCTTCGGCATCGTGAGCGGGTTCAATAAGATCCCCTGTCATAAACCATCCGTCTTTTGTGAAGCGTGACATATCGTGATTTAAATAGCCGAGTATTTGGCTTTTGGATCTGAGCCACAATTCACTATCGACGATTTTAAATTCAGTGTTGGGGTCATCAAATTTGATGAGGGTGCTAGTTGAGGATCGACTTATTGTTTGGCTGATTCCTGTTTCGCTTGTTCCAAATGTTTGGATTAAAGCAGTATTTGGAAAGGCGTTTTTGATTCGGTTCAGTAAGCTTTCAGGCATGGGTTCTGTTCCATAGGTGATATATCGAACTGAAGAGAGATCATAGTTTTCTGAGGCTCCGCTCATTAAAAAAAGATTTAAGAAGGTCGGAGAGGCGGGGAGTAATTTTACGCTATGAGTTTGAATGGATTGTGCTACGACTTCAGGATCTCGACTTTGAGGTACAACTATTAGGGATCCGGATGATAAACCATTAAAGAGTGTGTTAATGCCTCCAATATGGTCGAAAAGTAAAAATATGAGGATGGATAATTTTTTGGGACGCTTATTTTTAAAGGGTTCTAATAAACGATTTGCTGAGTGAATCATAGCTTTGGGTTTCCCAGTGCTTCCACTGCTAAAGAGGATCAGTCCGCCTTCATTGTTGTCCTTGAGTGTTTCAATGTAGTTATGTGAATTTTTTTCAGAGGTAAGCTTTTCGATACGGATATCTGGTTCGCAATGAATCTCCCATTGTGCTTTGGAAGCTTCGATTCGTAGTTGACGCTCATTTTCAGCATCGACAGCGACTGGAGCGACTATGGCTTTTAGTTCAAAGAGTGCTAGTAAACTTGCAATTGCGGTGAGTGTGTAATCTCCATTTAAAATAACAATATCCGCTGGTTGAATGCCTGAATCTTTAAATTGTTTTTTTTGATTTTCTATGGCATGCGATAATTCTAAATACGAGAAGATCGTATCGTTTTGAGCAAGAAAGGCTCGATCTTGAAAACCTTGTATTTTTTCAATTAGCCAATGTGTCATTGGGAATAGTTTTAGTTGACACCTCCTAAGTATAGGATTTGTCCAGTAATGAAGTCACTTTCTGGTTTTAAGAAAAAGTCGATACAGTTGAGGATATCTGATTCAGTGCCGAGCCTTGGTATCGCTTGTTTTTCTAAAAGTTCGTCAATTTTTTCTTTTGGAACGAGTTTAATTAAGTCTGTATCAATGGGAGTCGGCCCTATGGCATTCACGGTGATGTGCATGGGCGCAAGTTCTTTAGACGCAGTTTTTGTCAAGGATTCCACAGCCGCTTTACTGGATGCATAGAGGGCTTCACCTTCTAAATTTAGTGGGCTTGCCACGCTTGAAAAATTAATGATGCGACCGCCCCCATTGCGACTCATTTGTTTGGCGGCTTCTCTGAGTACTAAAAATGTGCCGAGTACATTGGTTTGAAAAATTTTCTGATAACTTTCTGAAGGGGTTAGTAAGAGATGATTCATAGAAGCTACGCCTGCATTGTTTATCAGGGCTTTGACTGCTCCGAATTCTTTTTTAATATTTTTCAATGCATTTACGACTGCTGGTTCATCAGAGACATCTAAAATTAAGTGGTTGTAATTAGGGTGCTTGAAGTCTGAGTCTCTTCGACTACATCCGATTACCGTCCAGTCAGAGTTTGCTAAATGTTCAGCGATTGATCGACCAATGCCTTTTCGAGTACCGGTTATAAAAGCGATCTTACTCATGTTTCTTTTGAGGTGAGTTCTAGGATATAGTCTACGCAAGAGCCTACCTTTCTAAATGGGGAATGCGTTCGGCTCATAGCACTTTGGTTAGCTAGGGTAATATTTATACCATAGTCTTCGGAAATTTGTTCTTCTATGTCAGCAATTAGATTGACTAAATTCATGCTATCAAGGGCACTGCGCGATCCAAATAAACGAGTGTTTTCATTGGTTTCTAATAGCTCTTCCTTGTTTAAGTCTTCCCCGAGTTCTTTGAGCGTTTCTTGAACTATTTGTAAGATGGTATTTCGGTCTAATTGCATGATTAGTTTCCTAAGAATTCACTTCGAGTTGCCTGGTCTTTTTCAGTTATATTTTTTCTAGAAAGGACTCGTTTTATTGTTAACAAAAGTATCTTTAGGTCGAGCATAATTGATTGGTTGTCTACATACCAACAGTCTAGGTTAAATTGTTTTTCCCATGTAATTCCATTTCGCCCATTGATTTGAGCCCATCCAGTGATGCCTGGAAGGATGGAATGCCTTCTATATTGTTCTTTAGAGTAGCGTTCTTTATAAAAGCAGGGTAGTGGTCTTGGTCCTACTAAACTCATTTCATTCTTCAGCACATTCCACAATTCAGGTAGTTCATCCAAACTTGTGGAACGCAAAAATCGACCCCACTTTGTGAGTCTTTCGGAATCGGACTCTTTGCCTTCTTTCATTGTTCTGAATTTATAAATAGTAAAAGGTTTGCCTTTAAAACCGAGTCTTTCTTGCCTGAAAAATATTGGTCCTCCTTGTATTACTTTTTGAAGGATGCAAAGTATTATTATAATCACAGAGGCAACTGGAAGAAGCAAAATTAGATATAAAATATCTGTTAGTCTTTTCATCGTTTAAGGTTCATTTAGCGTTAATATTTTATTTTAGTCAAACTTCTCATTGACAGAATCTTCGGAAAATTTATCTATACTTTTAACATGAATACCGACGCCTCACAGAGAATTTTTGATCCCTTTTCCCTCACTCGCTTGCTAAAAACTTCCTTTGGATCTGGAAATTCTGAGCGTGTGTGTGTTTTAATTGATCTGCCAAATCCTAAGGATGTTACCGATTTTGCCTTTCTTAAAGATGAGTCTCTTTCGATTCAGAATTATGGGCATGAAGTTTTCTACAAGGGTTTTAAAGACGGTGGAGTTCTTGCTGAGATGAATTGGACAGGCGGTGAATTATATGCCTACAAAGAAACCGGTGGAAGTAATTTGGATATGGAGGATGCTTGTTTTGATCCAGAGGGAAATGAACTCAGTTTAGATAAGGACATATACCCAAATTATGACATCATACTAGTCGTTTCCACTTATTCAGCAACCGCTCCGTTGACGGCTAAGTGTAAAGAATTCGGCTTTAGGGGTGCGACTTTACATGGACTCAATCAAATTATTTTAGATACCGGCTTATCGGTTAATTATCAGGAAGTGAGTGATGATGCAGAGAAATTGCGGGCTGCATTAACAAAAGCGGACTATTTTGAGATAGATTTTGAAGTTGAGTCTAGAACTTACACGCTTCGTTTAAGTACAAATGGTCAAGAAGCCCAAAAGAGCCATGGCTTATGTCCTCCAGGAAAGCCAGATGTGGCTAATTTGCCTGCAGGTGAGGTTTACTTTGTTCCTGAAAGTGTCGATGGTGTTTTCCCTTTTAAATATGCGGAAGAAACGATTGGATTATTGCATGTTAAAGAAGGGAAGATATTTAAATCACAATTTGTCTATGGTGATTACTCACTGATTCAAGATCACAATGAGCGCTTGAAAGAGGACCCGATGATTGGAGTCATTGGAGAGCTAGGTTTTGGGACTCAGGTACTGCCTTTTTCTGGCCGTGATATTCAAGATGAGAAAATACTAGGAACGGTTCATATTGCGACCGGTCGAGATGATCACTTAGGCGGACATATCACTCCAGATTTATTTAAGGAGCACAAAAACGCATCGCATGATGATGTTTTATACGCACCTCATAAAACGCCAGAGATTCGTCTTCCTGAAGTTCGAATGATAAAAGATGGTAAAACGGAAATTTTGATTCAAAATTATAAGCCTTCTTCTTTTGTCACTGATACAATGGAGTATCAATTAGCATCAGTTTAGTCGATTATTTCAATTTAGATGACGGACGTGTATGAATCAGATACTTTACTAGATCAGTATCTGCGTTTTCATTATAGTGCTTATGAGGATTATTTCCCTCACGATTTTGATATGCGTAAAGCGTTCAATTTTCCAGTTCGATGTGCAATAGAGGGGCCTGATTATGATTTATTGAAAGCCAATGAACTGGCTTTAGATGTCGGTTGTTCAGTTGGAAGGTCTAGTTTTGAGCTTTCAAAATACTTTAGCTCTGTTGTAGGAATTGATTTTTCTCATTCATTTATTAATGCCGCACTTGAGTTGAAAAATAAGGGGGAGTGTGTTGTGCATTCAGCAGATGAGAGTGCTAACAAATCGGAAGGTAGCGTGCGTTTAGATGCTTCAATGATCAAAGAAAGGGTGCATTTTGAAAGTGGAGACGCTCAAGATCTTAGAGAAGATCTTGGTTGTTTTGATTTAGTTATTGCTTGTAATTTAATTTGTCGACTTCCTCAGCCATTGAAGTTTTTAGATCGATTGCCTCAATTAGTGAAACCTGGAGGACAGCTCTTCATGACTACCCCTTTCACTTGGTTAGAAGAGTACACCCCAAAGGAAAACTGGCTATCGAATGAAACAGGTGACTCTTTTCAAGGTTTGAGTAATGCCTTAGATAGTTCATTTAAACTTTTGAAATGCTGGGATATGCCTTTTTTAATTCGAGATCACAGTAGAAAATTTCAATTTAGTATTGCTCAAGCAAGTCGTTGGCAACGGCTTAAATGTTGAGCATCCTTATTGTTGAATATCTTCATACTGAATGAAGGAATCCACTCGGTCTATTTGAGCTTCAAGTTGGTCGGCAATATTCAAATTTAAGTCATTTGGGTGAATCGAAATTCTCAACGGTGTTTTGTGAAAGCGCGCGTACTTTTCTTGGAGCTGATTCCAGATCCTAAGGAAGAGCGTGCGAGTGGCACTATCTGCTTCATAACCCGTCACGGGTAGAGTTATGAGTTTTGGAGATTGTTCTCCTTTTAGGTTTAGGACGCCTCGAGTGATTTCGACCATTTCATAAGGGGTTTCTGATAATGCTGATTGATTGAGAAACCCAAGTGCCCAGGCGGGTGGCACATATAGCTTCGGGTTTCTGAGGTTATTTTCTGAGAACCAATTGTGAGCACGGTTCATTAACTCGATAATGCCACTGCTATCTAAGTCTAGGTGTTCAGCAACATCTCTAGATAGGATTAGTGAATGGAGTTTGTGGAACAGTCGTTTTGGTTTTGTTTTATGGAACCATCCATGTGCAACTAATGGATAGCCTTCTTGAGTGAGTGCTCTGAGCTGACTAATTATATCTCCATTCCAATTTTTGCCAGGAACAACCAAGAGAGCGCAAGGTGGAACGCCTTTTTCTTTGAGCCATTTTATTATCTGGAGAACTTTATTAAAAGTCTCAGGCATGACATCATGAATGGATACAAGTGCTTTCATCAGCAGTTAAGAGATGCAGTTTTCAAGCAGTTCAACCCATTGATTCAAAGTCATTTGATTAAATTCAAGAGCCGCTTGCCTTGAATTTTCACTTAGTTCATTTCGAGCTTCTTCCGTCATATCCATCAGGGATTGAATAGACTCAATTAATGAGGATGTGTTGTTAAGAACTAAGATATGCTTTCTTAAGGAGTCCCACTCAATAATTCCTGAGTTTTTTGAAACAATAGTAGGTCTTCCTCTAGCCATTGCTTCATATGCAACTGAGCCAAAGGTTTCTAATTTAGAAGGCAGTAACAAACAGTTGGACTGATCGACAATCTGAATTAAATCGTCCCTTTTTAACCATCCAGTGAATTTTAAATTTGGCATTCCTTTTGCTGATTGAATTAAACTTTTTTTCAAAGGGCCTTCTCCAACAATAACAAATTGAATCTCCTTAAAGTGTCTGGCTGCTTGAATGATAGTATCAACATTTTTCTCAGCGGCTAATCGACCAGCAAAGCAAATTTGTTTCACACTTTTTGGGCAAGGTTCAGTCGGTTTTTGTAAATAATAATAAGGTAATGGGGTTCCTATTATTTTGTACCTATTGGCTCCAAGTGATTGAATTTGCGGGATAAGTTTTGAATTATGAATTAATGTGTAATCGGCACTTTTACAAAATAGGATGTTAATCAAGCGTAAGTAGAGGTTGGCAAAAGCGCGCCCGAGAGGATTCCAATAGATTTTTGCAAGTTGCTCAAAATCAGTATGAAAGGCAGAAATGAAAGTGAGTTTGTGCTTTTTAGCATAGAGGTATCCAAGAAAGCCGAAAGGCCCTGGTGTTACAGCAATAATTATATTTGGCTTTAATTCATGAAGGCCTTTGCGTATTCGAAATAGATCTGGAGTAATGAGTCGTTGAGAGGGATCGCCCGGCATTGGTATAGAGAGCCAGTTGATGCGAACGGATCGTTTCGGCTGAAATACTTTAATAGAGGGGATCCGATCTTTTAATTGATGGACTAGGTCAAAATAATAAGCTCCGGTTCCATTCCGTTCTGGTAGTGAATCGGAGAAAAATGCGACTCTCGGAATTGGCTGATCAATAGGTTTAGTCATTGTTTGGGAAATCGTTCGCAGAGTAGCTCAAAATGTTTGTAAATAGAAGAATCAATTTGAGCTTTTTCAATGGAATAGGCTCTGTGTTGGTGTTTGCTTGCCTTGTTGCTATCTTCAGTAAATTGGAATGCTTCAGGTACTGCTATGCCAATGGTTTTTAAACTGTTTTGTAGTAATTCATTCGGGGCCTTGAGTAATGCTTCTTGATGGATTAATGCATAATCATTAGTTGAATTACGTTTTGTGAATTCATATATGCTTTTATAGGCGTGTTTGAATGCTTCCAAGATAATGGATTGAGAAAGCGTGCCTTTTGGGTCAGTTCCAAATAGTTGCCTGGCACTTTTTAAGGCACTTAATTGTGAGCTTATAGCTGTCTGAGGTTCTCGAATAGATAGTATGAATTTTGCATCGGGGAATATTTTTTTTAGATAGGGAAGCCATGATGAAAATGCGGCATTTTTTGACAAAAACAATGGATTCCCTTTTTGAAAATAGAGGTGCCTTTGAATGATTGATTTGTAAAAATTAAGAATAGCGTACTGTTCTTTTTTTGAGAACTGATTAAAGGCGATTAGTTTATAAAGCTCTTTTGATTGAGGAAATGCAAATAAAAGGATGAAACAAGCTCCTACGGGTAAGAGTGTTAAGTAGTCTTCTTCTGGTTCTTCTAAAAGCACTGTGTGTATATCATGAAAGGTACCCCCCACTAATTTAATTATCCAATTTATTAATTGACTAACTATTTTACCGAAAATCCGATCGACAAAAGCGAGTCCTTTAAACACATATTTTTCACATATTGAGGGAGCGAAAATAGCTTCCCATGTAGAGAAGGTTGTTGTGTTTAAGGATTTTGAAAGGCGTCTATGCATAAAAGTGGTGCCACTTCTAGGGATTCCAATTACAAAAAGTGCTTTGTTCGTCGCTCTATTTTTATAGCCTGAGAATAGAACATTATCTAAGCTTAAACCAACAGCATGGACTATTTGAAGGAGGATAAATAGAGGAAATAAGAAAAGGAGAAAAAGAATGCGAAGCGGGCGTAAGGGTGCAGTATGGCCAAATTTAAATGCGCCAATTAAAGCACTTAAATATAATTTAAAGGCTCTGAAAAAAAGAAAATACATCGCTCAATTATCAGTTATCAAAAACAATCTTTTTTGAAAAGAAGAAGTTAAATGATAATCCTGAAATTCCGCCTACAACGACTGCCAATAGAGGGTAAAAAGAATTCGATAATCCTATAGAATTTAAATTTTCAATTAAAGCTAAGGTTAGAAAAAATACTCCCATATTCAAAAAACCACCTATGGAATGAACGCTAAAATGCCTTATAATTGAATGCCAAAGTGCTCGTCCAATTTCTATGTGATGGAAAGTGAAGTAACGGTTTAAAAAATACCCAACGAGCATTGAGCTAGATAAAGAAATGGTTCGACCTATGAAAATATTGATCTCAAGTTTTAAAAATAAGTATAATACAACAATATCAATTATGGATATGGTTAGGCCTACGCCAGCAAAACGAAAAAAAGTGGCTACGGTGCTAGGGCTTTTTTTGAATTTATTGAATAAATTGAACATTATTAGGTTTGCCTCAATTAACTTCCTGGCTTCACTGCAGGTAGCTTCTGTAGAAAATCGGGTAAGTTATTTGGTTCATAGGTTGGGAAATTTAATTCAGAAAGGCTATGATGCGGTATTTCAAATTTAGTTTCTCCATTGCTACGGTCGACTATTACACCGACAGCGACCGGATCGCCTCCATGTTCTTTAATTTTCTCGATTGCTTCAACGACTCGTCCGCCTTTGGTAATAACATCTTCAATAATTAGTACTTTCTCATTGGGCTGGAATTTGAAGTTTCTGCGCAACTCCAATTTGTCGTTTATTTTTTCTAGGAATAAGAAACGAAGTTGCATTTGGCGAGCGATTTCTTGCCCAATAACTAAACCACCCATGGCGTTTCCGACAACTGTTGTTGCTGAGTAATGGGCTAGTTTGCCTTTCAGTATTTCAGCTAAGCGTGTGACTTTATCAAGGTATTGGCAGACTTGGGCACATTGAAAAAAATGTGTGCTTCTAAGGCCAGATCTTAAAATAAAATGACCTTCTAAAAGTGCTCCACTTTCTTTAAAAATTTCTATGATTTCTTTTTCTTCTGACATTTTTGCTTGGTTTGGCAGTTTGAATTAAGTACTTTAAAGTCATATTTATGATCAATCGTCTTCATCGTTATATATTCAAAGAATTATTTATTTCAATAATTGCATCGTTTTGCTTTTTTGTAATTCTTCTCATATTAGCGACAACTTTTCGAGATTTGTCAGAAATGCTGAATGGTGGCAAGCTAGGCTTTCAACTTTTTTGTCAATTAATGCTTTTATTGCTACCGGTTGTCTCTGTTTATGCAATTCCTTTGGCGGTATTATCTGGTATTCTCATTGCATTTGGTCGACTTTCTTCAAATTCAGAAATTACTGCAATGAAATCGCTTGGATTGAGTTTATACCAAATTGCATCTTCTGTATTTTTGATTGCATTTATTTGTATGGTACTGAGTGCTTTAACAAGCTTACACTTTGCTCCAAATGCCTTGCTTTCTTACAGAACTTTAATTGTTAAGTCTATATTTGAGAACCCAATAGGATTTATGCAGGAGAAGAAATTTATAAAAGAATTTCCTGGGTATGTGATTTATTTAAATGAAAGGGATGGCTCAAAATTGAAAGATTTTTGGATTTGGGAAATGGATGAATCGAATCGAGTAGAAATGTTTATACGCTCAAAAACAGGTGAACTTTCTTACGACCAGAATACCAATGCGCTAACTCTAAACTTAAACAATGGAAGTATAGAAAGACGCTCAGGGGTATTAAATAAAACGATTCAGGTGGATAGTCCGAAGATATTATTTTTTGAAAATCTTCCTATTTCATTACCCTTGAATGATATTTTTGGAAGGAGTGAAAATCAGATATTGCGATTTAAACACATGACATTTGCTCAGTTGATGAAGGAGCGAGAACGTGTAATAGAAAAAGATCGCGCGAGTGAGGTCCGATTTTCGGATGAACGTGCCAATATTCAAAACTATATTCATAAAATTTTTTCCCAAGCATACTCAGTCTTTGCATTGGCTATTATAGGAATCCCTTTGGCTATAAAAGTTGGCCGTAAAGAGTCATATGTGAATGTGTTTTTAGCATTGGCAGTCGCTTTTGGATACCATTTTCTGTTCATTTTGATGTCGTGGTTTAGTGAGATACCAGGGCTTCGATCGGACTTAATTCTTTGGGTGCCAAATATTTTATTTCAATCGCTTGGGTTTTGGTTATTTGCCAAATCTGCCAACCAGTGATCGATAGTAACTGCCATAGATTATGCAAATTAAGACAATTAATTCTAATATTTCTGATGAGGTATTAGTGGAAGCATTTTGCCGATCTGAATATGGATTTGCACTAGAGAGCACTCTGTCTTTTGGAGCATTAGGGAGATGGAGTTTTTATGGTTCCAACCCGTTTAAAATAATAAGTGAGGAAGACGGAATTTCAGTATTTAGAGATTTATTAAGGAAATATAAGTTAGATACAGATTGTGAAATCCCATTTGTTGGAGGTGCGGTAGGCTTTTTTAGCTATGATTATGGAAGGAGTATTGAAAGGATTCCAAGCATTGCAAAAGATGACTTAAAGACGCCTCCTTATTTTTTCGGTTTCTATGATGGTGTCGTTGCTAGAGATAATGTATCAGGCGAATTATATTTAGTCGCTTCTGAACTTAGGGAAAGTGCTGAAAAAAGTTTTAAACAATTAAAATCAAAAATTGAAAGTGCTTTAGAAAGAAAGGCAAATGAGCCTAGTTTTCATTTCAGAAATTGGAAATGGGATACTTCAGAGGAGGCCTTTTGCAATTCTGTTAATCGCATTCAATCATTGATTGCCAGTGGAGATGTTTATCAAGTGAACCTATCAAGACGTAGGGAAGCAGAATTTTCTGGAGATTCTGTTGCGCTCTATCAAGCTTTGAGAAAAGGAAATCCAGCCCCTTATTGTGGTTATTTGAATGCGGGTGAACTTCAGTTGATTTCGACTTCTCCTGAACAATTTATAAAGAAAGAAGGTTCTAGTATTGTGACTAGACCTATTAAAGGAACGCGTCCAAGAGGTAAAACTCAATTACAAGATAAGAAATTAGCGGAGGAATTAGAGTTATCTGAAAAAGATCGAGCAGAATTATTGATGATTATTGATTTAGAGCGAAATGATTTAGGGCGAGTCTCTGAGTTTGGAAGTATTTCGGCAGATACAAAATACACAATTGAATACTATCAAAGCGTTATGCATGCAACTGCCGAAGTTAGGGCGCAACTCATGCCAGATAAGGATATTTTGGATCTTATCCATGCGATGTTTCCAGGTGGATCAATAACGGGTGCTCCTAAGGTACGCGCAATGGAGATCATTGATGAATTAGAGCCTAATAGAAGAGGGATTTATTGTGGTTCATTTGGTTATATCGGATTTAATGAACATGCAGAATTAAACATTTCGATAAGGACATTGCAATTGATCCAATCACGTATTTTTTACAATGTCGGCAGTGGAATTGTTTGGGATTCAGATCCCAAAGAGGAATACTACGAGACCGTTGCTAAAGGTAAAGCTATTGAGGATACACTGAGTGCCTTATGCTAAAAATTATTACAATAGATTCATCTGATTATTTAAAAATTCGAACCGATGACCCACTCTTTGCTTATGGGATGGCACTGTTTGAAACAATAGCGATTGAACGAGGGCAACTTTTTTTTTGGCGGCGACATTGGGAACGGCTTGTTCATTCGGCACAATTTTTAGGGTTTGGTGAGATATTATCTAATGAACAAAAAGCAGTTTTATCTGCAATAAAATCATTTTATCATGGAGCTTCTAAACAAACTTCAATTTTGAAGTTATGCTTATTTCAATCTCAAGAGGAGCTTAATTTAATCATATATCCTAGAGAGCCATTTGAATGCACCAGATCCAAACACCTTTGTTTGAATGAAGCGTATCCTATAAATGAGAGGAGTGTGATCTCTGGATTTAAAACCCATAATTATTTTGAGAATATCCATTTGCTCAAAGATGCCAGAGAAAAAGGCTTTTATGATTATTTACGAATCAATTGCCGTGGAGAGCTTGCTGAAACAACGATTTCAAATCTATTTTTAAAAATCAATGATCGTTATATCACTCCGACTCTTGACTCTGGTGCTTTGCCTGGAGTCATTCGTTCCGTTCTGCTTGAATCAGACCTATTTTTAGAATCGGTAATTTCTTTAGAGGATTTAAAGCAGGCAGATGCCTTTTATATCATGAATTCAGTTCAAGGGATCGTAGCGATCGATAGGGTTTCTAATTGGCACAATGAAATAGTATTTGATATTGGTAGCTATGTTGATGATAGTATGCCCATCCTAGCAGGCCATCTTAGAACTTTAGAACAATTAGAAGCCATTTCTTTATAGCGCTTTATGAGTACGCATCCTTTAAGAGTTTTTAAAACAAAGAGGAAGTCCTTAGAATTAGGAAATCAGACACATGTGGTTGGTATCCTTAATTTGACACCCGATTCTTTTTCGGATGGGGGTGAGTATTTGGATCAAGCCAGCGCCGTCGATTTTTTTCATAAAATGGTGGAAGCAGGTGCATCAATTATTGATATCGGTGGAGAATCGACTAGGCCGAATCATTTGCCTGTTTCGATTGAGGAAGAGATGAGTCGTGTCATTCCTTTTGTTGAAAAGATTCGTAGTCAAACAAACTGTCTCATTTCAATTGATACTTCAAAGTCTGAGGTAGCTAAAGCTTCTTTAGAAGCGGGTGCTGATATCATTAATGATATATGGGGCGCACAGAGAGACCCTCGGATGGCAGATGTTATCGCCGAGTATGAGGCTGGTTGTATTCTGATGCATAATAGGGAGTCGCCATTATCAAATGGAGAAAATTTGATGAACGAGATTCTCGTTTTTTTAAAGAAGTCAATTCAAACTGTGTTAGAGCGAGGAGTGAATCCACAAGGGATTTGCATTGATCCAGGTCTAGGTTTTGGAAAAAATTATAATGATAATTGGGAGATAATGAGGAATCTTGAAAGATTGCATGATTTGGAAGTGCCTGTTTTGCTTGGAGCATCTCGGAAATCAATGCTTGCTCAACTTTTAACAATAAAAGAACCCAAAGATCGCTTGTCTGGTACATTGGCAACTACTGCTTTGGCTGCTATGAGTCGAATTGATTTTGTTCGGGTTCATGATGTCAAAGAAAATATAGAGTGTGCCAAAGTGATTGATTACTGTACAAATTATGAAAAAAACTAAATTAATTTTAAACAATCTAGCTTTTTATGCTCGTCATGGTTTGACTGAGGAGGAGGCGAAATTAGGTCAGCGATTTCGAGTCGATATAGAGTTAGAGTTGAATCCGGAGGTTCAGATTGACAAAGATCTTCCTGAAGAAACCGTTAATTATGTTGAAGTTTTTGAAGTCGTTCAGAAAATTTTTGAAGGAGAAAGATTTAATTTAATTGAAACTTGTGCCCATGCTATTGCATCAACTTTGCTTAAGGATTTTGAATCGATCAATGTCGTCTCTGTTACAGTGAAAAAGCCATCGGTACCCGTGGATTGCATTTGTGATTACTTTGCAGCAGAGGTTACCTTATGTCGTTGAAGTTAACGTACATTGCTCTGGGAACTAATCTAGGGGATCGGTTAGAAAATCTTCGGGAAGCAATCGTTCACCTCGAGTCTAAAAATGTTGGGATTATAACGCGATCCAGTAGGATCTACGAAAATCAAGCGATTGGAATCAAAGAAGGGAATGACTTTTACAATGTAGTGATTGAAGTTTATACGGAGTTAGCTCCTGAGCTTTTATTGAAACAGTGTCAGCAAATTGAGTCTGAAATGGGACGGGAGAAATCCGATGTTTGGATCAACCGTATTATTGATATTGATTTATTGTTCATTGATGGAGTTGATCTTAGCACGGATCAATTAACACTACCACACCCTGGAATAACGACTAGAGATTTTGTCTTGGTCCCTTTGTGTGAACTCGATTCTAACTTAAAAATCAAGGGTCAAACAGTCCAAGAACATTTAAGCGAGATGGGTTCTATTGTTGGTGTTTGTTTAGAAACCATTTTATATCCTAAAACTCAGATCAATCAAATCGTAGCAGTTTCAGAAAAAGGAGTGATTGGTGCAGATGGAAAACTTCCTTGGTCGATAGCAATAGATTGGCTGATCTTTTTGAAAAAGACAAAAAAAGGCGTCTTGATTATGGGTCGAGTCAGTTTTCTTGAAATGATAAAAGAGCCCAACTGGGATCGAGATAGAGAGTATATTGTGCTGTCTTCTAGCAAGCAAGTGATCGAGAACACAGCGGTGACTTATGTGCACTCTGTTGACGAAGCAATGCATCGGGCAAAGTTAACGGGAAAAACGATCTGGATCTGTGGAGGAGCCACTATCTATGAAGCGACTTTTAATGAGACGGAAACCTTATATTTAACGAGAATTAATCAAGTTTTTAAAGGGGATACCTTTTTTGCTGATTATCGGCAGTTTTTGCCTAAATGTATTTCAAAAATTAATTCGTGTCATGAACAGATTTCTTTTTCATTTGAAATATGGAGCAGATAAAACCAATCATCCATATTGAATATTGTATCGGTTGCCGGTGGCTAACTCGTTCTTCTTGGATGGCACAAGAGTTGTTGATTACTTTTGAGCGAGAAATAGGAGGAGTTACTTTAGTGCCTTCAGAGCAAGCAGGTACTTTTAAGGTTTTATGTAATGATCGTATTATATGGGATCGGGTGACCATGGGGGGATTTCCTGAATTAAAGGTTTTAAAGCAGCTGATACGCGATGAGTGTATTCATGGAAAAGATCTAGGTCATAGTGATTACACAAAGAATAAATGAGGTAAAATGGCTATTGCAGATCAATTATTAAAAAGTGCTCAAGTGTTATCTAAGTCAGTTGATACTTTAAGTTTTAAAGAGCCAATTACACATGTTTATAATCCCCTCGATTATGCTTGGGAGGTACATGAGCAGTATATTAAAAAGTATGCAAATTCGACTAAGAGGGTTTTGTTTATGGGAATGAACCCAGGGCCTTTTGGCATGGCTCAAACGGGCATCCCGTTTGGAGAGATTGAATTAGTCCGTGATTGGCTAGAGCTTGGAGGTGCTGTTAAACAGCCGAGGAATATGAATCCTAAGCGTATGATACAAGGTTTTGATTGTCCTAAAAGCGAGGTGAGCGGTCGTCGATTGTGGAGTTTTTTGAAAGCGTATTTCGGAAGTGCAGAATTGTTTTTTAAGGATCACTTTGTGCTTAATTATTGTCCTTTGGTTTTTATGGAATTATCGGGTCGCAATCGTACCCCTGATAAATTATCCTTACAGGAGCGAAAACTTCTTTATGACCTGTGTGATGCGCATTTAAAAAAGGTCGTAGCTGCTTTAGAAGTGGAATGGGTCATAGGAATTGGAGCATTTGCAGAGTCTAGAGCTAAAGAATCATTTTCTGATATAAATAATTTAAAAATCGGTCGAATATTGCACCCCAGTCCAGCAAGCCCTCAAGCGAATCGAGGTTGGGATCAAATTGCGCTCGAACAACTTAAAGAATTGGATATTTTATCGTGAATAGTTCTTGCGAATAGTCTTTAAAAATAATTGGATATTCCTTTATGTTTTTTAAAGAACCAGCGCGTACCTATAACACTATCGCTTTAGAAAGTTGGTTTGAATATATTCAAAATGATTGGGAAAGCCAATTTAGTGATCGGGAATTATCTGCTGGGCGTGATTTGTACTTAGAGGGTTCTATAACAGGGCTAGAATTAACCGAAACAGATGCGACTATTAACTATTCCCGGACAAGAAAAGAACAGTTTTATTCAATAATTGAATGCGCAAATGGCAGTTTTAAAATCCGTGCTTCTACTGAGGATCAGTTTTTGGGTCGATTGATTGCAGTAGCCGGTTTGTATGAAATAGAGGAGTTGATTGCGGATGAGATCAGTCCAATCAAGACGGACTCGTCTTTAACTAAGCCAAAAAACAAGTTTGATTATCATAACAAAAATCAGAAGTTTAATAAAAAGAAAAAAGTTAAGCGGCATAGAAAGATACAGTTAGCATTTTCGGGTAATGAAGAAGGACTGATTTTAGATGCTAAGTGGTTATCTCCCTCTGGTGAGCTTATTCCAGTCTTTGGAAAAGAGGACATAGAGTTATCGCCCGAAGAAAGAGAGCAGATGGTTCAATTAACTGTTTTTTCAAGAGAAGTCGGTTTCCAATTTCAGTCTAAGGAGAGGAATCTATTAATGACTGATTTTGAAAAGATATCTGGGTTTTTCACGCATGCGCGCAAACGTTGGGAAAACAGTTTTGGGTCTTTTGAATTAGATCAGGGGGCGGAGGATATGGCTATTGGAATGCAGGCAGTTGATATTGTTGGTCGTGCAGAATCATTGAATAAAAATGAAATGGAGTTGCACTATCAGTTTAGAGTTGGTGCTGAATGGATGGACCCTGAGGAAGCCGAATTTTTAGCACAATCTGGGAAAGGGGCTTACTATCTAAAAGGGAAGGGTATTATAAAAGTCAATGAAGAGCAATACCATGCGATGAGTCGATGGAATGTTTCCTCTGGATCTGAAAAAGGGAACCGATGGCCTCGTTACATGTTGTATTCTTTGTGGATTGATAAGGGAATTAAATTTAACATAGCGAGTGAATTAAAGCGTTGGTCAAAACGATTAGTTCAAGATCGAAGGGGTGTTGCTTCTGACGATGAATTGCCTGAATTTTTGAGATCGTATCAGGTTGATGGAGTCCTATGGATGAGGCGTCTTTTGGATCATGGTGGCCACCCTTTATTGGCCGATGAAATGGGTCTTGGTAAGACTTTGCAGGTTTTAACTTTAATTGCTCATTATTCCGAGTATAAGCAGCCTAGTTTAATTGTTTGCCCTGCCAGTGTCGTCCCAGTTTGGAAATTAGAAATTGAACAATGGTATCCACACCTAAGCGTGAAAATTCTCAAGGCGAATCAAATACCAGGAAAAGAAAAAGGAGTTATTTGGCTTTCAAGCTACACGCAGATGCGACTTAACGCTGAGTCAATTAAGTCCATTCAGTTCGAGTATATAATTTTGGATGAGGCTCAAATTATTAAGAATCCTATGGCGAAAGTATCTCAAGCATGTTTTCAGTTAAAGGGGCGCTTTCGTTTGGCAATAACCGGTACGCCTTTAGAAAATAAGTTATTGGATGTGTGGTCTATTTTTCACTTTCTTATGCCTGGATTAATGGGTTCAATTCAACAATTTGAATCCGCTTTAACCGAGAGTAAAACACAAGAAATTTTTGAGTTTATTCAACGGGTTAAAAATCAAATTAGCCCATTTATATTAAGGCGTTTAAAAGAGCGCGTGGCTAAGGAACTACCTGAAAAGACAGAGGTCGATTTAATTTGTCCAATTAAGTCAACGCAGAGAGAACACTATGCTAGTTATCTGAATAAAAGTTCTTTTAAAATGGAAAATGAGATAGGGGAGATCATGCAACATAAAGCGTTTAGCCTTTTTGCTCTTTTGACTCGTCTTAGACAGGTTTGTTGTGACCCAGGTGTTATTCCTAATATCGACTTTAACATTCATGAGAGTGGTAAGGTCATCGTATTGCTCTCAAGATTAAATGAAGCTTTTGATGGGAAAAAGCAGAGAAAAATAGTTATTTTTAGTCAGTTCGTTCGCTTTATTGATCGTTTATTGCCAGTCCTTAAGGAGGCTTTTCCTGAGGTTAATTTATACACCTTAACGGGTGCTACAAGAGACAAGAGCAAGCCGGTTCAATCTTTCCAAGAAGATCAAAATCCAGCGATTATCTTAGTCAGTTTAAAGGCTGGGGGAACTGGGGTTACATTAAATACTGCTGATTATCTATTTTTAATGGATCCTTGGTGGAATCCTGCAGTTGAAAATCAGGCGATCGATCGCGTGCATCGTATTGGTCAAAAGTCACCAGTCTTTATTTATAGGATGATTACTGAGGGTACGATTGAAGAGCGTATACAAAAATTGAAGTTACATAAGAAAGCGCTCTTTGATTCGACATTCAAGGATGTTCAGATGATCGAGAATTTGCAGGAATATTTTGGCGATCTCAACTCGCTTACAGCCTTGGGTGATGGGGATTCTAAGTCGCCTGTAGGAACTAAATCTTAAAGAATCTCTTTCAAGTAACCAAGAGCACAGACATAGCCAGAGAAACCGAGTCCTGAAATGACTCCTACACAGGCGGGTGCCGACATCGAATGCTGGCGTATGCTCTCTCTTTGATAAATATTGCTGATATGCACTTCTATCGTCGGTATGTTAGCCCCTGCTATAGAATCCCTTAAAGCTAAGCTGGTATGAGTTAAGGCACCGGGGTTTATGATCAGTCCATCGACCGAATCTTTAGATAAGGTGTTATTAATGGTGTCTATAATAACACCTTCATGATTGGATTGGAAAAACTGAACTTGGATATTGAGGTTTTTAGCTTCTTCTTCAAGGAGCAGTTCTAAGTCTTTAAGTGACTGATTGCCGTAAATAGTCGGTTCCCGTTCTCCTAGGCGATCAAGATTGGGTCCATTAATAATTGCTATCGTTTTCATTGTGAAAATTTTATTGATTTAAATTAAACAGTCTTGTTCCAAAAAGGTCCATTCGATTTTAAAAGTATCAGCAACCTCTTTTGCCAAAGATTGAACGCCAAATACTTCTGTAGCATAATGTCCGCATGGAAATAGGTTTAGTTTTAGTTCTTGTGCCATGTTGTAGTGATGTTGTCTGAGTTCTCCCGTAATAAGCGTATCTACCTCATTATCTAGTAATTCATCGATTGCACTCTGACCGCTTCCTGTGAGGATGGCAACTTTTTCAGGCTTTGGGTTTCCGTATAGAATTTGACTGTATGTCTTTGGAAACAGTTTTTTAAGTTTGATACTGAGTTCGTCGCGTCCTCCATCGGGTGCCTGGCTGATGAGTCCTATTTGAGTTCCTTTATATTCTAAAAAGGTGCCTAGGGTTTTCAAACCAAGTGCTTTAGAAAGTAGGGCATTGTTCCCAATCTCTGGATGGCAATCCAGTGGCAAATGTGCACTATATACGGCAAGGTTTCCATGAATGGCGGTCTTCAATTTTTCATAGTTATGTCCTCTGATTGGGGCTATTGAGTTCCAGAACAATCCGTGATGACAGATGAGAAAGTCAACCCCTTCATTTATCGCTTGTTCAAAAGGAAGTTTTCCAGCATCGACTGCAGCACCGATTTTGTTAACGCTTCCATTGTTTTCAAGCTGAAGCCCATTAAAGGCGTTTTCAAAGTCGGTAATAAAATTTTTCCTAGTACGTTGGTCACAGAATTCAGTTATGGAATTTAAATCAACCATTTCTCTACTGTGTTAAAAATTTCTTTGAGTGGAAGCGAAAATTTTATTGATTTCAAATTTCAGCTATTTAGCGGTTGTTACTTATGGATGACTATTCTGTACGATTCAGTTCTATTGGTCGCTTATATGGTAGTGAAGCTTTGGTACGTTTTAGAAAGGCACATGTTTGCGTGGTGGGTCTCGGAGGGGTCGGCTCTTGGATCGTAGAAGCGCTTGCTCGCTCAGGCATTGGTCAATTAACTTTAATCGATATGGATGAGGTTTGCTTGAGCAATGTCAATCGACAGGTGCAAGCCTTATCCTCTACAGTAGGGCAATTTAAAGGATCTGTTTTAAAAGAGCGAGTCAGTGCAATTGCTCCGGAATGTTCTGTATCCATAAAGACAGTTTATTTTACGGAACAAACAGCGGATAGCTTGCTTTCTGAGCGATTTGATTATATTGCAGATGCAATCGATTCGGTTAATCACAAGTGTCATTTAATTGCTCAGTCTAAAGAAAAAGGTATTCCATTAATCACTTGCGGTGGTGGTGGAGGTAAGACAGACCCAAGTCGCATTCAGGTGGATGATTTATCCCGAACCGTAAATGACCCATTGTTAAACCAAGTTCGTAAAAAACTCCGTAAAGATTATGGCTTTCCTAAATTTAATAAAGCTAAGTTCCATGTGCCTTGTGTCTTTTCTAATGAGACTCCTAAGTTTCCACATGCGGATGGTTCAGTTCAATGTGAACGTGAAAAAGGGTCTGACTATCGATTGAATTGTGATTATGGCTTTGGTTCTTCAACTATGTTAACAGGCAGTCTTGGCTTTTCTATGGCAGCTTATGTTCTCGCTCAGTTGGCTGGGTCAATTAATGAAATAAATGGCAAAATAGGAGAAGAAAAGACCAATGCCAAAAATAATAATTGAGACGGCATACACTAAATAGCTGAATCTTCGTGCTTGTTGGCAGGCTCTCGCCTTATCTTTATCTATAGGGCAGGGTTCATTTCTTTTTAGCCATAAAATAATGCCATTAAAAATTAAAAGAAGCGCTACCGAGGCAAAAACAAGATCTTTATTTTCACCAATCCAAGTGTAGCCAGGTATATTGGCATATATAAAAGCCATGGCACCGCCTGCTCCTATTGAGACTAATAAGGCAGGTAGGGCACAGCACAATAAAGTTCCCGTCGATGAAAATAAGGTCAAATATTCGAAGGACTTTTTCACTCTAAGGATTGCGTTCTATCGATTCTAACGAATAGCCATTTGCTTTAATGAGCTTTTTGATTATTTCATCATTTAACTCTTGGTTTTCTTTTAAGTCTAAATAGATCACCCCAGCCTCTAAATCGACTTTTATAGCTTCTACGGAATCTAATTTACCGAATGTTTTTTCTACACTTCGAGCACAGAAGTCACAGACGAGTCCTTTGACATGGATGTTAATATCTGCTTCAAAGGATTCAGCAAATAAAAGTGAGGAACAACTAAATAGTAGTATTAAGAATATATTTTTCATGATTAAAAACGTATGATTGAATTGAATAATAATTTTTGATTTGAGTTTACTCCGAGTTCAATAAGAACATCGCCTTTAAATAGACGAATGAGTGGTGTCCAAATGAGTCGATTATCAGAATCGATTTCATTTGGGTGGTGCTCAAATTGAAGCATTAGCCAAGTATGTAATTTTCCATAATCGACTAGGTAAGGAGCGATACCTATTCTTGCGGATTGATTTTGTGTAAAGGATTCCTCAGGGCCGTCATAGGTCGTTCCTAGTGACACTGCATAAAAGTGTCTTCGCGTTTCCCAATCGTAGCTCAATTGGTAATCTAAATGAAAATAGGATTCGTCTGACTCCTCCAAATCAAGCTGCCCTAGTTGTAACTTAGAGTATAAATTAGCCTGTGATTTTTTCTCGTTTTTTCTGAATAGTAAATGATTCCATTGTCCCGCATAGAGTTGTTCATCTTCATTGTCATACTTAGCATATACAAATCCAATTGAGTTTTTTATATTCGGAGAGTAGTGATAATGCAGGTTGATTTTTTCCCAGTTTAATTGCTGCATTAAAGTCCAACTTTCTGGATAGGATATCGGTCGAGCATTTAGGCTAACCTTGGTAGTGTTTTCGTACGAGCTTATGAAAATTAAGGAAAATAAAAAAGCGTATAGTAAGTGTTTTATCATTTATCTGCAAATGTAAGAGTAAAGTAACTTACGACTTATTTCAATTTATTTATGTTTTTAATTTGCTCAATTTGATTGGTTCTTCTGACTTCTGTTTTATTATTTTTTACTGACATTGAATAGGCATCAGCAGAACCTATTAAAAAAAGTTTTTTCTTAGCTCGAGTGATCGCTGTGTACAGTAAATTTCTTTGAAGCATAATAAAATGTTGTTTCAATAGGGGGACGATCACAACTGGGTATTCACTTCCTTGGCTTTTATGAATGGATAGTGTGTAGGCGAGTTGAATTTCAGATAATTCATTCTTTTTATATTCAATGAGTTGCTCGCTAAACTGTATGACGATTGTGGAACAATCTGCACTCATTGATTCTATAATTCCTAAATCTCCATTATACACATTTTTGTCATAATTATTGACTGTTTGGATCACTTTATCGCCAATCCTGAAAGTTGCATTACCATAATTGATTTCAAAAGGAAGGGGGCGATTGGTTTTTTCTCTAAAGAAGGCTTGTTTAGATCCTATGTAGTTTTTCTTGTTTTTCAGGCGTTTTTCGGACTCAGAGGCATTATTTAAGTTTTCCTGAAGCACCTCATTCAAAGCCTTAATTCCTGCGCTGCCCTTATGCATGGGTGATAGCACCTGGATATCTTTTATTGAATCAAATTGCTCACTCTTAGGTAAATACTCTTTTACTAAATAGATTATAGCTTGGGTGATTTTTTCGGGATCTTCTACTTCAATAAAATTAAAATCATCCTCTTTATTAAGGTGGTGGAAACTACTTATGGTCTTTGGGGGATCGCTGAGACCTTTAAGGATATTATGGGCAGTAGTAATAATCGTGCTTTCTTTTGCTTGCCTAAATATGGTGTCTAATCGAACGACTTTTGTAAGCGGGCTATGGATTAAGTCACTCAGTAGATTTCCTGAGCCAACAGAGGGTAATTGGTCTGAATCTCCAACTAAAACAATGTGTGCCGATGATGGGATCGCATCTAAAAGTGATGCTGCCAATTGAGTGTCAATCATACTTGCTTCATCGATAATAATACAATCACAAGTAAGTGGATTGTCTTTGTGATGGAAGAAAGCTCTTGTAGAAGGATCATATTTGAGGAGACGGTGTATGGTACTTGCTGATTGTTGAGTAGTTTCAGAAAGTCTTTGTGCTGCTCTTCCCGTGGGAGAGGCTAAAATCACCTGACACTTTTTAGCCATAAGGATGTCTACTATGGCTTTAAGGATCGTGGTTTTTCCTGTTCCAGGCCCACCTGTTATGATGTTGAATTTATTTGATAATGCGGAGCGAACAGCCTCTTTTTGTAATTGTTCGAATTCAAAGCCTGCTTTTTTTTCCGCCCAAATGAGAGCAGAATCTAATTTTATTTCGGGTAGATTGGATTGCGCATGATAGTTTGAGCAGATCAATTCTGCGATTTTCTTTTCTAAGTAAGTGTAGATTGGTTTCTGCACGACAGGCCCTAATGCCGTGTTGTTTTTATCATAGGCTTGAAATGAATAGAGTTTTTTTTCTTTAGTTAAATGTTCAATTCGATTGGCAATCAGGTTCTGTTTCAAGCCTAGTAAAAGTGCCGATTGCTCTAATAAGTGTGGGATTAGTGCGATAGTGTGACCGTCTTCTTGAATTTTAGAGATTGTGTGAATGATTCCTGCCTCTATCCGTTCATCTGAGTTTGTAGGGAATCCAAGATTTAATGCGATTTGGTCGGCGGTTTTAAAACCAATTCTCTCAATATCTTCAGCAATTTTATAGGGCTGATCCTGAATGATTCTCTTTGTGTTTAATCCATATTTTTTTACTAATTTGATACATTGCGAAGGGGTCACTCCATATGTTTGTAAAAAAAGCATGGTATCTCTGACCGCTACTTGTTCTTCCCAAGCTTGCTTGATGGATTTTGCGCGGGATTTTCCGATTCCTGGTATTTCGGTTAGCAGAGAACTCTCGGAATTAATAATCTCTATCGTTCTTACTCCGAAATGTTCTACAATTTTATTTGCATAGGATTTCCCGATGCCCTCAATTAAACCACTTCCAAGATATTTTTTAATACCGTAGATGGTTGCAGGTAATTCGGATTTGAAATTGTGTACTTTAAATTGTTTTCCATGTTTTGGATGTTCAGTCCATTCACCTTTAAGCTGAACCGTTTCTCCGCATTGAACACCGGGCAAGATTCCAAAGATTGGAACAGTACCGTTTGCCTTTATTAGAGATAACTCTGCAATACAATAAGCGTTTTCTTCATTAAAATAGATAATTCTTTCAATGACTCCTTTTAAAATTTCTAAATCCATTGTTTATAGCTTATATCA
>CAJWEH010000012.1 GCA_913031135.1 uncultured Puniceicoccaceae bacterium
GGAGCGTGTAAGCAGCGCCATAAGCTTCAAGAGCCCAGACTTCCATCTCCCCAAATCGCTGACCACCGTACTGAGCTTTACCGCCCAGAGGTTGCTGTGTGATTAAACTGTAAGGACCAACAGCTCGAGCGTGAATCTTTGATGCGACCAAGTGATTCAACTTCAACATATACATGTATCCAACCACAACTTCTTGGTGTAATTGCTCACCTGTTCGCCCGTCAAATAAGACGCTCTTACCCGTTGTAGGTAATTGTGCTTCATCCAAATATTCACGAACACGCTTCTCGCTAATTCCGTCAAATACCGGCGTTGCAACAGAGAAACCAAGCTTTTTACAAGCCCAACCCAAGTGTGTTTCTAGAACCTGACCCACATTCATTCGAGAGGGAACCCCTAATGGATTTAAACAAATCTCAACAGGTGTGCCATCCGGCAAATGCGGCATATCTTCTTCGGCAACAATCTTAGCGACAACACCTTTATTTCCATGTCGTCCAGCCATCTTATCTCCGACCTGCATTTTGCGTTTTTTCGCAATGTAAACTTTTACACTTTTTACGACACCTTGATCTGCATCTTCACCCGTTTCAACACCTTCAATTTTTCGCTCTTTTTCATAATCAAGCTCATCAAATTTGCCTTGGTAATTCTCAACGATCTCCATGATTTTGATTCGTACTGGAGAGGGATCAATTTCAATGTATTTAGAAACAGCCGCTATTCGACGCAGTAAGGTCTTAGTGATTTTGCGATTTGCAGGTATGATCACTTCATCCGTATCACTGTTCTTAACATCTAGTGGGATTTTTTCTCCCAATAGGATGTTTGAAAGTGCTTCGGTTAGATCTTCTCTTAGTCGATCACTTTGCGAGCGGTATTCTTCATTAATCTTCTTAATGGTTCTTCGCTTATCTGAAGCGGACATTTGATCAGATTCGCCATCCACTCGTGCCGAAACTTTAACGTCCATAATAATTCCTCGAACGCCTGATGGAACAACCAATGAAGTGTCTTTCACATCTGCTGCTTTCTCACCGAAAATCGCTCGTAGCAGCTTCTCTTCAGGAGCTAGCTCCGTCTCAGATTTAGGGGTAATTTTGCCAACTAAGATATCGCCAGGCTTCACTTCAGCCCCAACGCGAATCACTCCATCATGATTTAAATCTTTCAGTGCTTCTTCACCAACATTTGGAATATCTCGAGTGATTTCTTCTGGCCCTAATTTTGTATCTCGAGCCATAACCTCAAATTCATCGACATGAATAGAAGTAAAGATATCTTCTTTAACAATCTTTTCTGAGATTAAGATCGCATCTTCGAAATTATAACCATTCCAAGGCATAAAGGCGACAAGGATGTTTCTTCCGATTGCTAATTCTCCATTATCAGTTGATGCGCCATCTGCTAATACATCCCCTTTCTTTACTGGCTGTCCCTTAACCACAATTGGCTTTTGGTTGAAACAAGTACCCGCATTGGAACGCATAAACTTTCTCAAGTTATAGACATAGATGTCCTTCTTTGCATCTGTTTTCAATTCATTTGCCTTAGGCATTGATCCGTCTTTTGTCAGAACAACCTTTTTAGAATCTACGGATGCAATGACACCGTCAATATCAGCAATTTCTACTGTCTTTGAGTCGATTGCTACACGGTTTTCGATACCAGTTCCGACAAATGGTGCTTCCGACTGCAACAAGGGTACCCCTTGGCGTTGCATGTTTGAGCCCATCAAAGCGCGGTTCGCATCATCGTGTTCCAAGAATGGGATGAGTCCGGCTGCAACAGAAATCAGTTGCTTAGGAGATACGTCCATGTAGTCCACTTCCTTAGGACTTAATTCTAAAACCTCATCTTGATTACGGCATGTCACACGGCCTTTCAAAAACCCTTTATCATCAATTTCAGAATTGGCTTGTGCAATCATGAATGGCTCTTCTTGGTCGGCGTTTAAGTATTCAATGTCATCTAATACTTTACCCTTAACCACTTTACGGTAAGGCGTTTCAATAAAGCCAAATTCATTGATTCGTGAATATAAACTTAATGAATTAATCAGACCAATATTTGGACCTTCTGGGGTCTCAATTGGACAAATTCGACCATAGTGCGATGGGTGTACGTCTCGCACTTCAAATCCAGCACGCTCTCGATTTAGACCTCCAGGACCAAGAGCCGATAAACGCCGCTTGTGAGTCAGCTCCGCTAACGGATTAATCTGATCCATGAATTGAGATAACTGGCTTCGAGCAAAGAAATCTCTAATTACGGTACTCAGTGCCTTAGGATTAATTAATTTCTGAGGTGTTATGGAATCAACACTTTGATCATACAAGGTCATTCGTTCTTTAACTAAGCGCTCCGTACGAGCAAGGCCAACTCGACATTGGTTTGCCAACAATTCACCAACAGTACGAACTCGGCGACTTCCCAAATGATCAATATCATCTAAAGTCCCCTCGCCTCGCTTTAAGCGGGTCAAATATTTAGTCGCCTGTACAATATCCTCTGAACATACAATACGATAGTCCAAATCGATATCCATCTTAAGCTTTTGATTCAACTTATAACGACCAACTCGACCTAAATCATAACGACGCGGATCTTGGAAGAGGCGCTTCAACAATGCTTTTGCATTGGCAGTTGTAGGCGGCTCTCCTGGTCTCAAACGCTTATAAATATCCTTTAAAGCTTCCTCCTCATTTTGAGTTGGATCTTTTTTCAAGCAACGGATGATTGCTCCATCATCGACTGAGGTATCGATTGCCAATACTTTCTTCAATCCCGCTTTAGCAAATGAGCGGATGATTGTCTTTGTGAGTGGCTCAAATGCACGAGCAAGAACAACTCCCTTATCAGCATCAACAATATCTTCAGTTAAAACAAAATTAGAAACCGACTCTAATTTCAATGCATTCGTTACTGAAATATCTTCTAAGTTATAAAATAAATTTAAAATTTCCGCATCTGAACTATAGCCCATTGCTCTCAAAAGAGTCGTTAGCAAAAACTTTCTTCTTCTACGACGACGATCAAGATACACATAGAGTAAATCATTTTGATCAAACTGTACCTCTAACCAAGTGCCTCGATCAGGAATGATTCGATAGGCATGCAAAACTTTTCCGCTAGTGTGTACCGACTCTTCAAATGCAATCCCTGGGGATCTGTGTAATTGGCTAACGACAACACGCTCTGCACCATTAATTATAAAAGATCCACGCTCAGAAATCATTGGAAATTCCCCAAAGAAAATCTCCTCGTCTTTTATGTCCTCTCCTTCTCGCAAACGAAGTTTAACATACAAAGATACTGCGTATGTGACACCCTCACGGATCGCTTCGATCTCCGTTTCTTTAGGGGGTGATACACTATAACTCACATACTCTAAATGACTGCGACCGTCATAACTCTCAATCGGAAAGACTTCCGAAAAAACAGCCTCTAATCCAACAGGCTTGCGTTGCGTAGGAGCAACGTCCATTTGTAAAAATTCTTTAAATGAATCAATCTGATTTTCAATCAGATTTGGTGGATGAATCACTTCCTTTAGTTGACCAAAATTTTTGCGAGAAGACATAATATGTGTCCGGGTGTTGGTTGTTATTTTTTGATTAAATTGATTTGATTTGAGACTGGAATGAAAACAACAAGGCGAGCTTTCCTAAAATAGGAAAGTCGCCTAATCGTGAAATGGTATGTAATCGTAAATTATAATCGTATAATTTGTTTAAACATTACTTAAGTTCAGCTTTAGCACCGGCAGCTTCGATCTTCTTCTTGATCTCTTCTGCTTCGTCCTTAGCAACACCTTCCTTAACAGCTTTTGGTGCTCCTTCCACAAGCTCTTTAGCTTCTTTAAGCCCAAGACCTGTGATCGCACGAACTTCTTTAATAACTGCGATTTTGTTAGAACCAGCTTCTGCTAGGATGACATCGAACTCGTCTTTTTCTTCAGCAGGAGCGTCTCCACCTCCAGCAGCAGCACCGCCGGCAGCAGCAACAGCAACAGGAGCAGCAGCACTAACACCCCACTTCTCTTCGAGTTCTTTGACAAGATCAGCTACTTCCAAAACTGTTTGGTTGCTTAGCCAATCGATTACTTGATCTTTTGTTATATCTGACATGTTGATTTTCCTTTCAATTGATTAGCACTCTTTTCAGAGTATTTAAGGAGCAATCTCCCTAATCGGATTATTTGGATTTTGTTTATGAATTTCAAATGAACGACTCACATCGCTAATTTGAAGTTAAATATTATGCGTCTTCGCCTTTCTCTTTTCTGACCTTTGCTTGCAGTACGTTGACTAAATCTTGAGGAACAGCATTGATGACTCGTACAAATCCTGTCGCTGGTTGTGTCAGCAAGCCAAGTAATTGCGCACGTAGTACCTCTAAGCCTGGAAGCTTTGAGAGTGCCTCGATTTCTGTTACTTCAAGTGCACGATCATTTAAAACACCTGCTTTCAATTCAACTTTCTCTTTCTTCTTGAAGAAATCAAAAACGATCTTCGCGACGCCTGATGGATTATTCCCTCCGACTACAATAGCCGTTGGTCCAGCCAAATACTCAGATAAATCAGGATATGATCGCTCTTGGGCGGCTACATTTAAAATAGTATTTTTAACAACATGGAATTCAGCATCATGTTCCGCTAAGGCTGCTCTTAATTCAGCAATTTCATCCACTGTGATGCGCTCATAATTTGCCAGATACACATAGTCTGATTTGCTCAAATGTGTATTGACCTCTTCTACTAAATATTTCTTTTCAAGTCTCATTATCTACAATCCTCCTATATTAGTTTTTGATATAAGGTGCTGTATCAATAGAGACACCTGGACTCATTGTAGCACTCAGCGTTAAACTTTTTAAAAAACGCCCATTCACAGAACTTGGTTTTGCATCCAATAAGGCTTTGATTGCTGCCTCAGTATTTTCTGCTATCTGTTCATCAGAAAAGGATCGCTTTCCTACAACAACCGCTACATTTGCTGTTTTGTCCATCTTGAACTCGACTCGACCGCCTTGTACTAACTTGATTGCAGCAGGTATATCATCGCTCACCGTTCCGGATTTTGGATTCGGCATCAATCCTCTTGGACCAAGTACACGAGCTACTTTACGCACGCTTTTCATCGCACTAGAAGTGGCGATTGCGACATCAAAGTCAGTCCATCCTCCAGTCACCTTATCAATAAGGTCGTCAAGTCCTGCAGCCTCTGCTCCAAGCTCTAATGCTTCTTCTGGACGTTCCGTAAATACGATAACTCGCACGGTCTTTCCACTGCCGTGTGGCAATTGTAAAGTGCCACGAACCATTTGATCACTCTTACGAGGATCAACGGTGAGATGCGCATATAATTCAACCGTTTCGTCGAATTTTGCTTTTGGTAATGTTGTGAGTAACGCAGACGCTTCTTGAAGTGAGTAAGCCTTGGATAAATCCACTTTGCTTGCTGCTTCTTTATAGCGTTTGCTTCCCTTGATTTGCTGGGTGAGCATAATATTAATCTCCTATTTGTTTGTTAAAATTTTAATCGACCACTTCTAGTCCCATAGAACGAGCTGTCCCCGCAATGATGTTAAAGGCAGCATCATCGTCATTTGCATTCAAGTCCTTGCGCTTTGTTTCTACGATTTCCAAAATTTGCTTTCTCGTAACGGTGCCGACCTTATCCTTATTCGGTACTCCAGACCCTTTAGCGATTCCAGCTGCCTTTTTCAATAACACCGCAGCTGGTGGTGACTTAAGAATAAAGCTGAAAGAGCGATCGGCATAAACCGTGATCACTGTAGGTAAAATCATACCTGCCTGATCTTTCGTCTTGGCGTTGAACTCTTTACAGAATCCCATGATATTAACACCTTGAGCACCTAATGCAGGCCCCACTGGCGGAGCTGGATTAGCTGATCCGGCTGGAAGTTGTAAACGTATTTCTCCTATTATTTTCTTAGACATGACAAATTAACTTTCTTCTGATCTCTGGACTTGCCAGTATTCTAGTTCGACAGGCGTATAACGCCCAAAAATAGAAACCGATACTTTGAGTTTTCCTTTCTCTGGGTCGATCTCTTCGATCTTCCCGTCTAGGTTCATAAATGGACCATCGTTCACCTTCACCATTTCCCCTATTGTGTATTCGATCTTCGGCTTTTCTTTTCCTTCGGCATCTTCTACCTGATTTAAAATACGATCAATCTCGGTTTTCTTCAATGGAGATGGGTGATCTCCGCCGACAAAATTGATCACACCATGTGCTTCTCTAATAAAATACCAAGGCTTTTGTAACAACTGACCTTCATCGTCATACAAACGCATTTGCACAAAGATATAACCCGGATAAAACTTTCGAGTTTTAGTGGTCTTTTTACCATTTTTCACCTCAGTCACCACTTCGGTAGGCATTAATACATCAAAAACAAATTCTTCCATCTCCTCGATAGCAATAAATTTATCGAGATACCGCTTAGCCTTCTGTTCTTGATTAGAGAGCGTCTGTACGGCGTACCATTGTGGTCCAGTTACTGAAGAAATTGCTGACATACGATAATTCTTTAGGTCGTTATCGAACGAGTGAGGTTAGAAAATCAACGCCATTTAACAGGGAGAAATCCGATAGTGCTATAAAAGAACCCAAGAGTATTGTTGCCAAAAGCACAACAATTGTAGAGTCGCGTAATTCAACTAGTGTCGGCCAAGAAGCTTTTTTGAGTTCTACGACCATTTCTGAAAAGAAAGTACGAATGCTAGTGAATGGATTTTTCATTTATAAAATAGTATCAATTGAGTTTATTAGACAGATAAGCCGAGGATCTAAAAAAGATCCTCGGCGAGAGAAAATTCTCTTGTAGCAGTTTAGCTAACGACTTCGGAAATACGACCAGCACCAATTGTGCGACCACCTTCACGAATAGCAAATCGTTGACCTGCTTCCATGGCAACAGCTTTACCGAGTGTGATCTCTACGGTAATGTTATCCCCAGGCATCACCATTTCTACTCCGTCTGGAGTTTTGATAATACCTGTAACATCTGCTGTTCCGAAGAAGAATTGAGGGCGATAGCCATCAAAGAATGGAGTGTGACGTCCACCTTCATCTTTACTCAATACGTATAATTCTGCTTTAGCTACTGTGTGTGGATTGATTGATCCTGGCTTTGAAAGCACTTGACCACGCTCAATGGACTCTCTTTCAACACCACGAAGTAATAGACCGACATTGTCACCAGCCATTCCTTGATCCAACTGCTTACGGAACATCTCTACTCCAGTAATCGTTGTCTTCACAGTGTCTTTCATACCAACGATTTCGATTTCTTCACCAACTTTAACAACACCACGCTCAATACGTCCAGTTGCTACAGTACCACGACCTGTGATTGAAAATACATCCTCAACAGACATTAAGAATGGCTTATCGATTTCACGTGCTGGTTCAGCAATATCAGCATCAATAGCATTCATTAAATTAGAGATCGCTTCAACACCTTCTGGCTTGCCATCCAGTGCAGCGGTTGCGGAACCACGTACAATTGTGATGTCGTCTCCTGGATACTCATATTTTGATAGAAGATCACGAACTTCCATTTCAACAAGTTCTAATAATTCTTCGTCGTCTAATAGATCGACTTTATTCAACCATACTACAATAGTTGGAACACCAACCTGACGAGCTAGTAGGATGTGCTCACGTGTCTGTGGCATCGGGCCATCTGCAGCTGATACTACTAAGATAGCGCCGTCCATTTGTGCCGCACCCGTAATCATGTTTTTAACGAAGTCAGCGTGACCTGGGCAGTCAACGTGTGCGTAGTGACGATTGTCTGTCTCGTACTCAACGTGAGCAACTGCAATTGTGACGGTCTTCGTCTCATCACGAACAGTACCACCTTTTGCGATATCTGCGTAAGACTTAAACTCAGCTAATCCCTTGTCAGCTTGCACCTTAAGGATTGCAGTAGTTGTAGTAGTTTTTCCGTGGTCAATATGACCAATTGTTCCCACGTTAACGTGAGGCTTAGTTCTTTCGAATGTTTCCTTTGCCATGGTTGATTTTTGATTAGATTTTAAAGTTTAGATTTAAAAGAGATTTTTGTTTTAAAATGGAGCCCTCGAGCGGGATTGAACCGCCGACCTCATCCTTACCAAGGATGCGCTCTACCACTGAGCTACAAGGGCAGATATTTTCGGTATGGATTCGATCAAGGCTTTGATTAAATTGAATTTGTGAATAGAAAGCCCGACAAACTGAATTTTTCAACAAGGACAGTCAACAAAAATTTTAAAAAAATGCCAAATCGATTACTTTTTTTAAAAATTCTAGCCGCTCCATACACTTTTTACTCTAAGTTTGCCTACTTTTTAGTATTTTTTGGACGAATGACTCTCTGTGAATTTCGCAAGCACCATGCTCTAGTAAAGACTGTCGATGCGCCTTAGTTCCGTACCCTTTGTTGCGATCAAACTGAAAATGAGGGAATTTTTGTCCCTGTTGGGTCATATATTGGTCACGATTGACCTTAGCCATCACACTAGCCAAGGCAATGGATAGCGATTGGTTGTCGCCACCGATAATTGCCTCATGCTCATACAAAAAGTTTTTTAAAGGCTTCCCATCGACCAATACAATTAGGTGGACGTCTTTTTGCATTCGATTCAAGAGGCCTTTCAAAGCTCGTTCCATTGCTAGAGTTGCAGCATTCAGTATATTCCGTTCCTTAATTTCCTGCACTGACGCCTCTGCACTCTCAAAATCAATTAAGTCAGCCTCTTTGCATGCCTGCATATAAAGTGCTGTTTTTTCTCTCGCTTTAACAGACATTTTTTTAGAATCACGAACTTGAACCGTTTTTTCTAAAAACTCTACATCCTCTAAAGTGTTTTTTTTTAATAGAAATGCTGTTGCCACGACAGGTCCGGCTAAAGAGCCTCGTCCAACCTCATCAATTCCAATTAAACAATCCGTTCTTTTAAACAATTTGAAATCGTGTTCTTGCAATAATGTTTTCAATCTTCTTATGTAAATAGTTTAAAGGACATTAATTAGAAACAAATAAATCATAACCATCTAGATACTCATGGACAAGCCAGTCAGTATTTCAGTCAATAACCTATCTAGAAGGTTTGGAAAAGTGTGGGCAATCAAAAACATAAGTTTCGATATCCATAAAGGAGAAATTGTTGGCTTTCTCGGACCAAATGGAGCAGGCAAAAGCACTACAATGCGCATCCTTGGAGGCCTCCAAAATGGTCACACAGGATTCGCATCCGTTTGTGGGTTATCTGTTGCAGAAAACAGTATTGGAATAAAAAGGAAAATTGGTTTCATGCAGGAAAATAACCCATTGCCTGAAGAATTGAGAGTTTCAGAATATTTAAAACTTCGAGCAGAACTTAAAGAAATTCCTGCATCTAAATTATCTGAAGAAGTGCGCCGGGTGATGGATTTATGTGATCTGTTCCGTACCGCTCGAAGAAAAATCGTTCGGACTCTATCTAAAGGGTTTAAACAAAGAGTCGGGATAGCCGATGCTTTAATTGGCAATCCCGATATTATCATTTTAGACGAACCAACCATTGGATTAGACCCCCATCAGATTCAAGGCATTCGCACACTTATCGATAGTCTACGCGGTACGCACACTGTTCTCATTTCCTCACACATTCTATCTGAGATTGAAAAAAGTTGTGATCGTGTGATCATATTAAATAATGGTCGCCTTGTTGCGATGGGCACAAAATCCGAACTCAGAGAAAGCTTTATTCCTGAAAATCAATTATCGATAACGATCAAGGGAGATTCTAATGAATTAATCCATTCCTTCGAAAGTGCTCAACTAAAACTTGAATTAGCTGATACAATAGATGTTGAAGACGGCATTCAAGAACTACGTTTTAAAAGAACAAACAAGACACAAGATATGAGCCCTATCTTAAAGGCGAGCTACTCCTTAAATAATTGCCAAATCTTAGGCATTAATTTTATAAAACCTGATCTTGAATCCATCTTCTTAGCTGCAACAAAACGCTCATGGGAGGATGTTCGCTCAAAGTAACAAGCGTATACTTTATCAACAAAGAATGAGACAACTCACCACATTAATTCGCCATGAAATAAGACTCCTGTTTATTTCGCCACCTGTCTACATTGCCGCTGTGACCTTTCTGATGTTAATGGGGTTTATCTATTGGGCAATTCTCAGAGGTTTATCAATTGAACCGCAAGACTTGTCTGCAAATGTTCAGTTTTTTAGCTTATTTTGGCTCCCTGTTTTTTTTCTAGTACCACTGCTTACAATGCGTAGCCTAGCCGCTGAAAAAAACAATGCCACACTTGAAGCCTTATTTTCGACCCCAGTCCCTAAAATTTTTATCGTATTAAGCAAATTTTTTAGCGCCTATTTTCTCTATATCACCTTGTGGAGTTTAACTGTTTTTTTCCCATTTTTGGGCGATAGTTTACTGGCAAATAAACTCTCAGAACAAAGCTTAATGAATTTCGCTGAATTAATTGGCGGACTGACCTTTATTGCAATTTCTGGCTTATTATTTATTTCAATTGGAATTTTCACAAGCAGTTTAACTCGAAGCCAATTAGTTGCAGCTATGTTATCTTTCACCCTATTATTTATATTTTGCATAGGTGCCCAACAGTTGGAATACGCTTCTTATAATTACATCAGTACCAACTCTTTCTTCTATGATGCAATTCAACACATAAATGTATTTAGGCACTTAGAAGATTTCTCTTTAGGCATATTAGATACGCGACCTTTTATATTTTATCTATCAGCTACATGGCTTTTTTTGAGCCTAACTTTAAGTAACATAGAATCAAAATCCTAATGCAATCGAACCAGTTCAGCGATTTTTCATTTATCAGGAAGATTCGGATTTTTAAACGGATACTTCATGTAATCCTATCCATCTCCCTACTCTTTGCCATCAATGCAATATTTTCAAAATACTATCAACGTATCGATTTAACAAAGCAAGGGATCTATTCCTTGAGTGCAGAAACAAAAGCTAATATTCGCAATTTAAAAAGTGAAACGCAGATCAATGTACTCTTCCCTAAAGAGTCCAATCAACCCGAACTCAAACAAATTCTTTCTCACATAAAGCATCTGCTGAGGTCTTTTGAGAACCATGGCGTTCAAAACGGAGAACGCATCTTAAAAATAGATTACATAGATCCTTTTCGGCAAAGATCAAAAGCCCAGAAACTCTTTGATCAATATAGTGTAAATGAGGAGAACATACTCTTAGTGACACAAGGCGACCGCTCTCAGGTGATCAGGCAGGCTGACTTATATGAAGTAACAGAAAACAAAATTACCGGATTTAAAGGAGAGATCGCTCTGACCTCAGCCATCATAAATGTTAACTCCGAGAGCTCCGATAAGGTATATTTTATTCTAGGCCATGGAGAAATGCAGATTTATGATAACGATCCCAATAATGGCATTTCAGCACTTCGAGCTTTTTTAGAAAAACGAAATTTTCAAACCGACACACTAAGCCTTCTCAAAACTAAAAAAATCCCCGAAGATGCGTCCTTAATCATAATTGCCTCTCCCCAAGGTAAATTTCTAGCGCCAGAAGTGGACTTATTAAGGCGCTACATGAGTGAACAAAATGGACGAATGATTGTTTTCATAGATCCAGGACCGACACACGGATTAGACGATTTATTTGAAGACTGGGGAATTCTCTCAGAAAATAAATTCATCTATGAGCCTAATACCTCGATGACTTCTAGTTCAAATAATTTTATAATCCATCAATTTGCTGAGCATCCAATCAATGATTTACTGATTGATTATAAATTAAATGCTGTACTTGGACAACCTAGACCCGTCATTAAAGATCCATTGGCAGAAAATAACAAACGCTTAAGTGTGATTGAGCTTATGGGCACATCCCAATCGAGTTGGATCGAACGATCTCCTTTTGCCCAAGATGCATTCATAGAGTTTAATGAAAAGACAGACTCAAAAGGACCTATAAGCATCGCTGCCATTTCAAATTTAAACCAAAATTCCGCCTTAGATATTAGCATACCTAGCGGACGGATTGCCGTCTTTGGTGATTCTGCACTAATAAACAATAAGCACTTTCAAATATTTGGTAACCAAATTCTATTTAATAACACCTTAAATTGGATTTTAGACAGAATGCATATGTTGAAAATTCCAATTAGAGAAATAGCAACATACCAATTAACCATGAGCCAAAAAAATGCACGACAATTGATTGTATTTTACGCAATCCTTCCGTTAGGCATTGCTCTCTGGGGATTTTTAATTCTTTATTTCAGAAAAAAATGATTCAGCATTTTAGAGCCACATTCCTTCTAATTATTTTAAATGTGATCGCCTTTGGCGTCCTATTCATAGCCTCGAATAGCCAATACAATAGCTTTCAAAAAAAGGATAGCCTAAACTCGAACATCATTGAATATACCAATAATCTAGAGAGCCTGAGCATCTCTAGCTCACAACTAGATGAAGAGATAAAACTCAATAAAGAAGGTTCCTCTTGGATACTTAAAGAACCGATTGCTTGGCCAGCCAATGATTTTGCAGTGAACCAAATTATTCACCAGCTGAGTCTTGTAAAAGAGACCCTTGCCTTTAGTATTGATGAGATCGAACAGACCAAACAAACACTTGCAGATTATGGATTAGAAAACCCACTCTTGTCCTTAGAATTAGCATATGGGAAGAAAGCGCTAGAAATTCAAATTGGATCCGTCCCAACAATTAGCAATAAATTATACCTGCATCTTCCTCAAAAAGGCTTAATTTATGTTATCGATAACTCCTTAGTAGCCAACTCCTCCTTTTCCCTAATGGATCTACGACAAGATACTATTTTTAACATTCCCAACTTTGAAATTCGCTCTTTAAATATTCAAAAAAAATCAAACGATGTGAACGAGCCGGCAAACCTCTCACTTAGGATTGCGCGAAATTTTGAAATGAACACTTGGTCATTTGAAGCTCCGCTTCAGGCAGATGCAGATCCAGTTCTTGTTGCACAAGTGATCGAAGAACTGACTAATACTAAGGTTTCAAACTTCATCGCAGCGGATGCTTTAGACTATTCGCTATTAGGATTTGAAAACCCCTATATGAAAATCACCCTAGAAGGAAATAAACGAAGAAATTCAATCTTACTAGGCAATGCAATCACCGGCATAAAAAATAAGAAAAGTTTCTATGCAAAGCTAGAAAACAACCCAACAATATTTACCGTAGACTCCACAACATTTGACCGCCTACTCGAAGCTCAAATGGAACTGAGAGAAAAAAATTTCATACAATTAGACCCAGATCAACTTTCGACAATAGACTTAAAAAGCAGAACAAATAAAACTCGGCTGCAAAAACTAGAAAACAACCAATGGCAGGTTTTAAACCTAAATGCAGAGTCCAGCACCAAATCAATTCAAGCAGACAATAATCAAATAGAAACCCTCAAATTGGCACTCAACGCCTTGCGCGCAAAAGATTTTTATTCAGACAACCCATCTCTTTCAGAACTGAATACAATGGGCTTTAACGAGCCAATCATGCACATCTCTTGCTTTAGTTCTGATAATGAATTATTAAATTTGATGGTCGTAGCCCACCCAACGGACAACTCCATACTGCTCGCTAAAACGGAAAAGAATCCTACCGTTTTTTCAATTGATAAAACCTTCTTCAATCAAAACATTCAATCAGATGTTTTGTTTTATAAAAATAAAACCCTTGAGTCGCTTCCGAATTCAGCTGAATTACAAAATATAAAAATCGAAGCTATTGAGCAGAACAAAACCCTTTTCAATGTCTCAAGTATAAGTGGATTAGACGAAGCGTCACCTTTTGATCTTAAGTCATTGATTAATAGCCTAAGAATATTCAAAGTTAAAGAATACCTAACCGAGAGCTTTGAAGACTATTCAAAGGAAAACGATTGGCACTTTAAACTCAGCTTTGAAATAAAATACCCTGGAGATTCCGTCGATAAAGTTGAAGAGCGCATCTACTATTTTGGAAAGCGCACCTCTGGGAATACTCAAGTTGGAGGGTCTCCTAAACACGCAGTAACCTTTTTAAATGCTCAGGATTTTTTAGAGGCATTCTATGCATTAACTAATGAAATTCCATTTAGCCCTGAAAGCACAAATCAAGCTGTAGAAACTCCAAGGCCAATTAAAAAGATACCCGAACTAAAATCACCCGATCCTTCCGCGAATTAAGTCAACCAACTAAGCCTTAGAAATGAAGCGTTCCTATTTCAAATCAGTCGGTAAGGTTTTATTATTATTGGTCTTATGTTCACAAATTTACTTAATACTGAGCACTTTCAAAAACCGAGGGCTAGATATTACTTCACTCTTAAAACCTTCAACTTTATATAGCCAATTACCAGAATCTATAACCGTAGATTATGACCAGATTCTCTTATTCCTGCCCTTTAAAGTTCGTATAATAAATCCAAAAATTAGATATACAAATGACGCCTTACACACCTTCAAATCGGATTATATAGATGTCACTTGGGATATCCTTAATAAAAACACGATTCATTTAAATCAGTGGAAACTAGTAGCCGAACATGGTTCTATTTTTTCAGATTATTACCCTGAAACCATTCAGGATGTAAGACTAATTGCCCACATAAAAGATCAAACATTTGAGATCGATCACCTCAATGGCGTTGCGAATGATAAGGTTCTATCCTTAAGCGTGAATACAATGCCTCTTTCTAATTTCGAAGCCATTGAAATATCGAATAAAAAAAACATGCCTTCAAATTCAGACCAATTTAAAAAGGCGATTAAACAGTTATTCCTAGCTTTCAGTCAATCGATCAACTCGCACTTAACAGTCGATTTTCAATCAAAAGAAAATTATCCCACTCTCCTATCAGTCGGATTAACGACAGATCATTTTAAATATGCAAATGTTGAACTACACAACGCCTACGCTTACGGTCAATTCAACGGTCAAAACGGGATGCTTTTTTTACAAACGGAACAAATCCAATATAATCGTAACGAATTGATTGCTCAAAATTCTATAGCCTCTCTAGACATTCAAGCGTATTCCTTGGATCAAATTAATTTTAGCACTGAAACATTAAATGTAAAAAATTATACAATGAAAAATGCATACGGGACATTAGCTTTTAGATCACCCGAAAGCCTAGTGTGTGATGCCTATTTTGATTTCCAAAATACACCGACAAAACTTTTTGCCAATTACCCGATTCATTCAAACGATCCATTCCAGGCTAAAATGCTAGCCTACATTAATCCAAATCATCTTTCATTTTTAGAGACGGGTGCCTTCGACTTTCCTTCTTTTCAAAATTCAACCGTGAGAAGTCAACTAAACCTACTATTTGATGAAGACTTGAATATTCAAAAAATGATTGGCCAACTGAACTCGGATGATATCCAAAGCGACACTCTCAACTTTGACTATTTAAACGCTCACTTTACTTATATTCCGAATCACATCCTTAACTCAAAAACCTATACACAATCCAGGCATGGGCCTTTTAACATTGATTCTTCTATAAATCTAGAAACCGAAGCGTATCGGTTTGAAATATTCGGTTTCACAAACCCAAAGGACTATAATCCCATACTCCCTAAATGGTGGTCTAATATGTTTCAAAGATTTACTTTCCATGAGCAAAGTCAATCTCACGGCAATTTTGCATTACATGGGAATTTTAAAAAACCAATACCAGACCTCTTATTTGGTTCCGTTCACACTGAAAATCTCGAATACAAAGAAGTGTTTATCACAGATGCCGATTTAACCATCACTAGCAGCAATCTGTTTACAGACATTCAGATAAAAAATGCGCAAACTAAAACAGGTTATGCAAAAGGCAATGTTCAACTAACTGTAAAAAGAGATGGCTTTCAGTCTCCAGAATCCGTCAGACTCGACCTTGAATCTAAACTTGAACTGAAAGACGCTAAAGCACTCTTTGGAAACACTGTAAAAAAAATTATCACCCAATTTGAAACTGAAGCGACCCCAACAATTTCACTAAAAGCAGCATTATTTAATTCTCATTACAAACAACATAAAAACAAAAGTTATTACAACCTCTTCATATTTACTAATCAGCCAATTCAGTTTCAGCAACGACAACTAGATTATTTATATGCAGATGTTTTTGGCAGAAATGGAGAGCATTATATACGAAATGCCGAAGCAGGTTTAGCAAATGGACAATTAGCATTTTCTGCCGATATCACCGAAGCACAGTCCACAGATCCACAAATTCGACTCATTTCAAACTTGCAGAACAGCGATTCCGAAAAGGCAATACAAACCCTTTTTCAAGAAGACTCTAATGATGAACCAGTCACTGAAAATTCTAAACAGGTTCTCAGTCTAGAACTAAACTCTAAAGGCTCATTATTAAATATTCACAAACACAATGGCAGTGGCACCCTCAACATAACAGGTAAGAACTTAGCGAAAATCTACCTCTTAGGACCATTCTCAAAAGCTTTAAATGAATTAAAAATACCAATCGGCTCTTTTGGGCTGAATGAATTACAAAGCCGATTTTATATTAATAACGAAAATATTGCTGTTCATAGCCTCGAAATCAATGGCGACCAAACCCATATCTTTGGAGATGGTACCTACAACATAAAAGATAATAACATTAATTTTAATGTAAAAATGGATTTGCTAAAAAATACGAATCTTTCCTTTTCACTTCTTGGAACTATAGGCGACTTAATCAACCCAGTTACTAAATTACTATCATTTAAAGTAACAGGAACACCCCAAAAACAAATTTGGCGTTCTCGCTATGATCCAAGAAACTTATTTGATTGAATAATTTCTTCTGCAGCTAATACACCTGACAGTGCCGCAGTCTCTACTCTAGATTTCCCAAAGCCATCGCCAGCAAAAGAAATCGCCAATGCTCCATCTCGAATGTGCGTCGCTTTAATAGGGTTTTTTGCGAAAGCATAACCCCAACGATGGCAGTGAAAGTCGGTCACCTCTGAACCCAAATACGCTTTAGCCGCTTCAATCATCAACGACCCACGAACGGCATCTAAACTATTCCAATGCTCCTTTGCAAAATCAGGCTGTGCCTGTAATGTAACGCACGTGTGCTCTGAAGTCAGACCTTTCTTAGAATTATCAGCCATCCATGCAATAATACCATCTTTCAATCGCAAGCATCCAGGCTCAGCAATAGCACTAGCTCCCGCTAAAACTACTAATGTGGAAAGTCCCTTCTCATATCTGACCGAATCAAGCAACGCACCATCACTAAGCCCTTCAAATAACCCAGACGATTTAAGTAGCGAAATTCCCTGCGGAATTGGTTGCGTACAAACTAATTCATCACAAGTAAAACGAGCACCTTTTTCCGTTTCTAAATGCCAAATAGTATTCTCATAAAAAAGATGATCCACTCGAGTCTCTTGGAAAACTTCTAGAGACTTCTTTAAATATTGAGCAATCGAATTAATACCGTCCGTTCCAACATAACGAGTGGACCCCATGCCCTCCACACCCTTTAAATCAAACCACTTTTGAACGAGACCCAAACGCTCCCATTCAATTACAATCGACTGAAATCGCTCATCCTGTAGCGTAAAATATTGTGCCCCATGATCCCATTTAAAAGCTCCTCTGTAACGGGTAGCCATGCGACCCCCTGGACCTCGCCCCTTATCTAAAACAAAGCATGAGATACCTGCCTCGTTCAAAGTGCTTGCACATAATAAGCCAGCGATACCGCTCCCAATGATTCCCACTTGCCTATGCATCGCTTTTAAGTGACTGAATTAAAGCGGACTCAATATCTGGACAAGACCATACAAATCCTGCCTCCGTCAAATGTTTCGGCAAAACACCGATATCAGCCAAAACGGTTTCTGAGCCCATAGCTCCAAATATAAGCTTCACCATCAACTCAGGAAGCGGAAAAATTGTTGGTCTTTTTAAAACTGAACCTAAAGCAATGACAAACCCGTTATTCTGAACAGGATTTGGAGACACCGCATTTAAAGTGCCATTAAAATCACCCTCAATCGACCACAAAATAATTTTAATTAGATCAGACAAAGCAATCCAACTCATCCATTGCTCACCCGAACCAACACGACCACCCAAGCCCAATTGAAATGCAGGTAACAAACGAGCTAAAGCACCGCCGCTACGATCCAGAACAACCCCTGTTCTCAGAATCACTAAACGATTCCCATTCTGCCTTAAGCTCTCTGCTTCCGTCTCCCATTTTCGACAAACATCTGACAAAAACCCTTTGCCACTTCCCTCATTGCCATCCGACAAATAACCGACATCACTTCCGTAAAAATTAATCCCTGAACTGCTAATCAAATCACAGCGACATTCATTTTGCTCGATCGCTTTAACTAATAAACGAGTACCCAATACTCGACTCTTCATAATGCGCTCTCGAGCTTTCGGAGTCCACCTCTGAGAAATAGACTCTCCCGCTAAATGAACGATCGCATCCACCCCATTCAAAGCCTCCGAATCTAATTCTCCTGTTAACGGATTCCAATAAAAAATGCCTTCCCAGCAAGCCTCCTTAGATCGAGTGAGTGAACGCACCCGATACCCACGTGATTTCAATAGCTCACATAAAGCACGACCAATCATCCCACTCGCCCCTGTAACTAAAACGCATTTAGCCATTAACAGAAACCCCCTTGCCTAAACTGCTTCGTATTTCGCATGCCCTTAGACGAATCGCCGCTTTCTCAGAATCCTCTATTCGATTCAAATTTCTCAACTGTAACTGCATCCTCTGATTCTTTTTCAACAATGCCTCATGTCGCAACAAAAAATCCCAATATAATGTCGTAAACGGACACGCATCTTCCCCAATTCGCTTCGACGGATTCTTAGGGCAAGAGGCACAGTAATTACTCATGCGATCAATGTATTTCCCCGTAGCAACATAGGGCTTTGATGCCATTAAACCATCATCGCCATATTGAGACATCCCTAAAGAATTCGGTAACTCTACCCATTCCACCGCATCAACATAAACAGCCAAGTACCAAGCATGCACCTGCTTAGGATCCACACCATAAAGCAACGCAAATAACCCCGTCACCATTAATCGCTGTATGTGATGAGAGTAACCAAACTCAAGGGTTTGACCAATCGACTGCTTCAAACATTCAAATTCTGTATCACCAGTCCAATAAAATTCAGGCAAATCTGCTTCAGCCTTTAAGGTATTTCGCTCCAGATACTCAGGCATGTGCATCCAATAAACCCCACGAACATACTCACGCCAGCCAAGGATTTGCCGAATGAATCCCTCCACGGCAGCTAATGGAGCTTGCCCCATACGATACGCTTCCTCCGCAGCCTGAACCACTTCAATTGGTCTCAGTAATTTTAAATTTAGAGACGGGCTCAATAAGGAATGAAACAACCAAGGCTCATCCGTCCACATAGCATCTTGATGATCCCCAAATAAAGCTAATCGCTCCTCGATAAAAAGAGCTAAATCGTCTAAAGCCTCCTCACGAGTCACCGCCCAACGGAAGGCTTTTAAACTCCCAGGATGTTTTGAAAACCGCTCATCGACCAAGCCAATCACCTCTTTAGTGATGCCATCTGGCTCATGAATCGGACCCTTGTTTGCACATTTAGGACCTGCCTTTCCAAATGCTTTTCGGTTTTCCTTGTCGTAATTCCATGCCCCACCTACAGGCGTATCACCCTCCATTAAAACACAAAATTTCTTGCGAACAAAGCGATAAAAATATTCCATACGGATCGCTTTACGCCCCTCAGCAAAACCTTTAAACTCCTCAGGCGTAGTGAAGAAATGCTCGTCTTCAAAGACCTTCAAGGGAAGTTTTAAAGAAGCACAGGTCTTTTCAATTAAATCTAAAACACGCCACTCACCTGGTCGCATACACTGAACCGTTTCCGGCTGTAATCTTCTAATCGAATCACTCAAAACGCCCGAAAACGAACACTCCGCATCCGTCGATAATTCTGTGTAGTCAACACGATAGCCTCGATCTAACAACGCCTCCTTAAAATGACGCATCGCAGACAAAAACAAAACAATCTTCTGTTTATGAGTCCAAACATGCGTCGATTCTTCAGATACCTCAGCCATCCAAATAACATCCTGTTTAGGATCAAATGTTCGCAACACACTCGCATCGAGATCTAGTTGATCTCCTAAAAGGATCACTAACGTTCGCACCTGTTTCATACCCATTAAGGTAAGGATGCCAACGCTTCTAACGCTCGCTCTCTACCAAAACTATGCTCAATAATTGGATTCGGGTAGTTATCACCAAGCCGAACACCCGCTTCATCCAACTCTTCCGTGCTCGCCTCCCAAGGCTGGTGCAGGTTTTTAATACCCAAATCTGACAACTCAGGTACCCAACGCTTCACATAGCGTCCCTCAGGATCAAACTTCATACCCTGAATCATTGGATTAAAAATCCGAAAATACGGAGCAGCATCTGCCCCACAACCGCCACTCCACTGCCAACCCAAAGTATTACTCGCTAAATCGGCATCTACTAACGTATCCCAAAACCAAGCCGCCCCTGAATTCCAACTGTGCAACATATGCTTCACGAGAAAAGACGCGACAATCATTCGGACTCGATTGTGCATCCACCCAGTTGCGTATAATTGACGCATACCCGCATCCACAATCGGATAGCCCGTCATCCCCTTTTGCCAACGCTTCATCAACTCAGGCTCTTCCTTCCAAGGGAAATCCTTATACTTCAACTGCAAAGGTTCGGTTGGCGTATTTGGAAAATGATATAAGACATAATGCGCAAACTCTCGCCAATAAATTTCTTTCAAATAAACAAGTGGGCCCTTTTGCTTCAAATCAAACTGTTGCGCCAAACGATGGGCTATTTGCTTAGGACTAATTTGTCCCCAGCGCAAATAAGGCGACATATAAGACGTACCCGTAAGGTCCGGTCGATCACGATCCACATCATATTCATCACACGCTTGAGTGACAAATTCCTCGAGCAACAACATAGCTTTCGCCTCACTGACATCCCAAAAATCATGAAAGGTCAGGTGCCAATTATTCTCTTTTGGAATCAAGTTCAAATCCTCAAGAGCATCGCAATGAATTGGAAGCTTGGAAAATTTAAGTGCTGACCGCTTGAGTTCAATCGGTGCATCAATCGGACGATCTTTGATCGAACGCCAAAACGGTGAATACACCTTAAAAGGATTTCCCTGTTTGTTAGCAGTCGTCCAAGGCTCTTCAAGAAGTGATGCTTTGAAACTTCGAACCTCAACCCCTTCATCAACCAGCATTTCCTTCACTAAGGTATCAATTGTAATTTCTTGAGCACTATAACGACGATTCCAAAAAACCGCCGAAGCACCCGACGCTTGCACCAAATCTTTCATCACCGTCAACGTCACACCCTTCCTTAAAACAAAAAAACCACCCAAATCTTGAAACTGTTTTTGAAGATCTTTAATCGACTCATGGAGCCACCACTTAGAAGCACCCCCCAAACCAAATTCGCCCCAAGTCAACTCGTCATAAATAAAGACAGGCAAGATTTCCATACCAGATAAAATGGCTTCCTGAAGCGCTGGATTGTCTTCTAATCTGAAGTCATTACGAAAGCATACGATAGCAGTTTTGGGCATGATAACAAAACATTTTACTCGAATAATACTTACAAAAAATTTAAGCTGTAAGCATTATAGAGATTGAACGATTTCAATTCAAAATCCAAATGAATCACACAAATTATTGCTAAAACATGAACACCTTAACGGCTATCCAAGAACGACGCTCCATTAAACAATTTGATCCCAATCATAAAATGAGTGAGGACGAAATCCAAACCCTCATGGAACACACACTACTATCGCCAACCTCGTTTAATATGCAGAATTGGCGCTTCGTACTCGTCACCGATCAAGCTCAGAAAGAACGCCTCAAGGAAGCCGCTTGGAATCAAGCTCAAGTTTCCGATGCCTCCCTATCCGTCCTACTCTGTGCCGACCTAAAAGCACACCAGCAAGCAGAACGCTATTGGGCAAATGCACCCCAATCCGCACAAGAAATGATCATCCCTATGATCCATAAATTTTATGAAGGTAAAGAACAACTACAACACGATGAAGCCCTACGCTCTATCGGAATCGCCGCACAGACCCTAATGCTCACCGCAAAAGCCCTCGGTTACGACACCTGCCCAATGATTGGATTCGACCCAAACCAAGTTGCTCAAATCATTCAGCTCCCGCAAGACCACCTCATCGGTATGATGATCACCGTTGGTAAAGCACTCAAGCCCGCAAGCCAACGCAGTGGCTCCATGCCCATGAATGAAATCTGCTTTAACGAACATTTCTAGAAATTTTATAACCTAGCTTTTTACTAAAACCGCTCCCGACAAAAGGAGCGGTTTTTTTATGCCTAAAGCTAAAAAATATCGAATAAATACCAGCACAAATACTCTAACTATCGATACTATTTTATAATAAAATACCCCCTAAAAAATGAACACTTTACGAAAAAAATTCGAAAGTGTACGAACACCGAATCATAAACCCCACCAGGCAAAGCATTGCCACTTTAATCAAATACGAGTAAAAGCCAGGCACCTATTCCCAAATGACCAGACCCACTTTAGCCGCTTCTGTATTTTTTTCCTTTTCATCCTCGTCTCGCTTTCACAGACAGCCCTAAAAGCCGAAAAACTCCATCCACGCATCGAACAACTCAGCACCTCCGAGAACCCTTTTGCCCTAAGACTTCTCTGGAAATTAAGCAAAGACACGACTGCTTATTATTTAATTGAAAGCACGGACGATTTATCACAAGCAATCACCACCTTCAACTTAGTTGCCCAAACAAAAAACGCAAGCGAGATGCCTGCGTTTTTTAAATTCTGATCATTTTAAAGGGCGCTCCTTCGCAATTAGCTAGCTGTGGCATTTGCCATCGCTTCACGTGCTTTTTCTGCAAGTGGTGTACTGAGATAGCGCTCTCCGAAGCTACACCCGACGGTAACAATTTTCTTGCCCGCCATTTCAGGCCTTTGTGCTAGTTGCATCGCTGCCCATACATTGGCACCCGTTGAAATACCGCCCAAAATTCCATCTTGCTCTGACAGTGCTTGCGCCGTAGCGAAAGCATTTTCGTTACTGACTTGGATGATATCATCAATGATGTCGGTATTACAATTTTTCGGAATAAAGCCGGCTCCGATACCTTGAATTTTATGAGGACCTGGCTGCCCACCTGAGATTACTGGACTCGCTTCAGGTTCGACCGCTACTGAAAATAAGTCTTTTCGACCCTTGATGACTTCAGAAACTCCCGTGATCGTCCCACCGGTTCCCACTCCCGATACAAAGGCATCGATGGTTCCTTCGGTGGCACTCCAAATTTCCTCTGCGGTGGTTTGGCGGTGCACTTCTGGGTTTGCAGGATTTTCAAATTGCTGGGGCATGAAAGCTTGCTCACCATGCTCTTCAACCAATTCAGCTGCTCGTGCGATTGCTCCAGGCATACCCTTAGGTCCTGGGGTTAACACGATTTCTGCTCCGAGCATTTTAAGCAAAACTCGTCGCTCCACAGACATCGTTTCTGGCATAGTTAAAATCAAACGATAGCCTTTTGCTGCACAGACAAATGCAAGCGCGATTCCCGTATTTCCAGAAGTCGGCTCAATCACAACGCTGTCTTTATTTAGCTTACCCGCTTGTTCAGCACTTTCGATCATCGCTCGACCGATACGATCTTTCACGCTAGCTAAGGGATTAAAGAATTCACATTTTAAATAAATTTCTGCTGGAAGATCCGCTGTTAAGTGATTGATCTTAACGAGTGGGGTGTTTCCAATGGTATCTGTTATTGAATTAAATGCTTGGCTCATAATGTTATAAAGTTACTTAAGTAGCGTATTTAATTTATTCTGTGCATCAAGCACGGAAATAAAAAATCTAAATTGGGAAACAAATTATTTTTTAGGAGGTGTAGTTGGTCCTGAATTCGATCCACCACTTTGGCGACGCCTCGGTCCATAACTTCGCTTAGGGGCATTGCGATTCACTTCTGCATTCCGCAGACGATAGACGATGCGTGCTTTGTCCAAATCATATGGACTCATTTCCATCTTAACGGTGTCTCCCGTAGTAATCTTAATAAAATGCTTCCTTAACTTTCCGGAAATATGCGCCAATACTTGATGCCCATTCGATAATTCTACACGAAACATCGTGCTGGGTAGAACCGCTACGATCTTTCCTTCGACCTCTATATACTCGTCACTTTGTGCTTTTGCCATAAATAAAATACAATTGAGTAGCCAAGCTTAGATTGCTTTAATGTCAAGATAACACTCAATGTAGCCAAACATAGAATCATGCAAGCACCCTTCGAAAAACGCTATCCATCGGAACTCAATCGAGACCATGAATATTACATGAGCCATGCCTTTAACCAAGCATTAATTGCTTGGGAGCAAGACGAAGTTCCCATAGGAGCCGTTATTGTGCATCAGGATCAAATCATTGCCTCCGCCTATAACCAAACACGCTCTACCAACGATCCAACCGCCCACGCTGAAATACTTGCAATCTCTCAGGCATCGAATCGACTTGGGGATTGGCGATTAAATGAATGCATTTTATACGTCACCAAAGAACCTTGCCCGATGTGTTCAGGAGCTTTAGTCATCGCGCGAATCCATAGTGTTTACTATGGCTTGCCCGATTCAAAAATGGGTTGCCTTGGCGGTGCCACAAACCTAGCTCAACTACCAGAGAGCAACCACAAATTCCTCAGCTATGGCGGTGTTCTAGAATCTGAAAACCATGCCTTGCTCAATGCCTTTTTTGAAAAGAAGCGGAGTGAAAAAAATTGAAAACAGAAAATCCTGAAGAATAAGCAAAGCCA
>CAJWEH010000013.1 GCA_913031135.1 uncultured Puniceicoccaceae bacterium
AAGAATTTAAAATTCGATTTCATTATTATTAAACCGTTCTTTAAATTGAGTTTATTCAATCAAATCCCTTTCAATACTTCGACTGCATTTGTTCACTCTAATGAGGATGGATTAATTGCATTGAATAAGGAAGTGGGTGTGCTTTCGCATCCGAATGCTAAAGGTGATATGTCTAAGGCCTTACTTGTAGCAGAATTTGACCTGAAGGAAGAGTGCTATCGTTGGTGCGATGCTGAAGGTGAGCAGCGGATGGTTTGGCTCGTTAATCGTTTAGATGCGCCGACTTCTGGACTTATCTTATTAGCCACAAGTCTTGAACTTAAAAATGCACTGAGGAAAAGTTTTGAATCACATCTTGTAGAAAAGGAATATTTTGCAGTGGTTCGAGGTCGTCCAAGAGTGAAGAAAGGGGTATGGTCCGGAATGATTCGCAGTCATTTATCACAATCAAAAACACCGTCTCAATCGTCTTTTGCAAAAACTATCTATGAGGTTGATGTATGCTCTGAAAGTATGCCAAAACTGAGTCGATTAAAACTCAATCCTATCACGGGACGGACGCATCAATTGAGAATACACTGTGCAGATCATCATTTGCCGATTGTGGGAGATCAGACCTACGGGGATTTTAAGTTGAACCGATCTATTAAACGTTCGACTAAAGTCAGCCGTCTTATGTTACATTGCTCGGCTTTAAAAGTGTCTTATTCTTTGAAGGGGCAAGAGAAACAGTTTTCAGTAAAAGTTCCATTGCCAGAGTCTTTTAAAACGCTTATTGATTAATGCTGTTTAATAAAAATATATGAATGCACCCTCAAATAGCCGTAGGAATTTTCTTAAAACAGTCGCAGGTATCAGCGTTTTAACGCCTTTCAGTACTTCTTTTGCTGAGCCTTTACATGATAGTCATAAGACGATCAAAAAGGCGAAAAATTTGATTTTCTTAGTCGTTGATGGAATGGGACGCGGGACTTTGTCCTTAGCAAATAATTTTTCTAATAGGCAATTTAATGCTCCTTTAAATTGGGTTCAATTAATGAATCATAAACATGTTTACTCATCGCTACAAGATACGGCTTCCTTTGATTCTTATGTGACTGATTCTGCGGCGGCGGCTAGTGCTTGGGGTTGTGGGGTTCGAGTTCAAAATGGACGGATTAATGTCGATGCTGAAGGGCGTTCAATTAAGCCCATTTTTTCTCGAGCAAAGTCTAAGGGTAAGGCTGTTGGCCTGGTTACCACAACAAGTATCACTCATGCCACGCCTGCTGGTTTTGCAGCGAATGCAGAGAGTCGCTATGATCAAGAGACGATTGCTCAACAATATTTAGAGCGAGAGATTGATTTACTGCTGGGTGGCGGTGCACAGTATTTCAAAGATGACAATAAAGCGCTTTTAAAGCGGTTTGAGGATAAGGGATATTCTGTTGTTCAAGTTTTAGATGATCTCATTTTTAATAAAAATCGCTCTAAATTATTGGGTTTATTTGCGGATGGTCACTTGCCTTATGCTATCGATCGAAAAAACGCACAGCAGTACTTTAGCGTGCCTTCATTGAATGAGATGTTTGTTGTGGCCCTTGAGAATTTACAAACTAGTAAAAATGGTTTTGTGCTTCAGGTTGAGTCTGGACGTGTTGATCACGCTGGTCACGTTAATGATACTGGAGCTATTATAGAAGAGCAGTTAGAATTTGATCGTTGTATTACGACGGCGATTGATTTTGCGAATCAGTCACCAGAGACACTCGTGATCATAACAACGGATCATGGATGTGGGGGTTGCCAACTGAATGGCATTGGGCATCGTTATTTAGATTCAAATAAGGGAATGGATCAGATTCTTAAGCAGAAAGCTTCTTTAGAGTATATTGGGAAGCAATTTTTGAAGTTGGGTCATCCAGATAAAGAATTATTTCAGTCGCTTATGGGGGTATCTTTAAGGGACAAAGATCTTAAAACGATTCAGTCGATGCTCAATAATGAGTACATTCGAGAGGAATATGGTTTTGTAGCTCGCGATCCACATGGGGATACTTCGGACGTGGATGATAGAAAAACCGCTAAAAGTAAAAGTTATTTTTTGGGCAATCTAGCCGAATACTTTCAGGAAGCGCAATTTAAATTAACTGGAGTTTCATGGACTTCTCACCAACATACTTCGGAGTTAGTTGATTTAATGGCTTATGGACCCCATGCAAATGCTCTGCCGAGTTTTATGAAAAATTATGAGCTCAATACATTTATGTGTGATGCTTTGAATATTTAGTATTTTATGACTGTAGAACGACTCATCATTATTGATGGTTACAATGTGATCTATGCATCGGATGCCCTGAAATCATATATGCCTGATAATAAAGAGCGAGCTAGAGAAGCCTTGTCTGAATTCGTGAAAGCGATTCATTCTATCGAGTCAGTTCGAATGGTGATCGTCTTTGATAGTTCAAATCAAAACCTTGAGGTAGAATACCCATTTGGGGATAAGAGTTTTGAGTACATCTATGCACCTGCATCCTTGACGGCTGATGGGGTGATTGAGCGTTTATTAGTGCGTGCCAAAAACAAAGAATCCGTAACGGTTGTTAGCAATGATAATTTGGTGCGTGAGGCAGCTCGGGCAAATGGAACATTGGTAATACGTCCAGATGATTTATTTGATTGGGTTGCAGTGTGTAATGATCGCTTGATGCAAATCTCTCGTAGACAAAAAGAGCATACGGAGACGCCATTTGGTAATCGGATAGACATTGACCTAGATTAAAAATCGCTTATCTTAAAAGCGTGAGTTTATCTGAGGTTTTTGAAATGCAGGGTCCTTATGGGTCTTATCATTTGTCTGAATCGGTTTTACAGATCCTATGGAATAATGGAGATTTTTTACGGGATGAATTAGAGACTGAATCGGGTAAAAAAATTTGTGTAATCCATACCGGTCGGTGGAACTCTTTTGAAGGACCAGATTTTCTTGAGGCGATTATCGAGATGGACGGTCGTCGATTAGTTGGTTCTGTTGAAATTCATTTTAAAGCAGACGATTGGTATGCACACCGGCATGAGAGCAATCCTTTATATCGGGACGTTATTTTGCATGTTGTCTTATTTAAGCCGAAGTCGAACGCGTCTTATGTTTATTTCTCAGATCAAGCCATTGAAACTTTAACCTTGATGCCACACCTGAAAGTTGACCTTGAATCCTATGCTTTAAATTTGGCTTTGTTGTCTTTTGAGGGATTCAACCCGTCTATAAAAAATAATAAACTCGCCTTAGAATTTCTTCAAAAATTTAAAACGAATGATTACGAACCTTTATTAGAGTATTTTGACAATTACATGAACTACGAGGATTACGTAAAACGCAAAAGTGTTAAACAGGATTTTAGAACCATAAGTATTAATAGGTTAAGTATGGATGAATATAAACTTAGATGGAATTATTTTAAGGAAAAGAAGTATGATTTTCTTAATTCTTATTTTCAATCCAAACGAGACAGTTTGAAAGTATTGGATGAACAAAACAGTTTTACAGTCACCTATGACTTATCCGCTTGGGACGGAAACCCATATTTTGTTTTGTATGTAAAAATGCTGAAACATGATTGGTATGTGATTATGAGTTCCGATTACCAAACAAGCAGACATGAGTTTTCTTTAATTAAAATATGAGTTAAGAAAAGTTTGAGCGGGCATTTTCAAAAAGACGCATCCATGGCCCATTTTCTCCCTTAAAATAGTCGGCCCCATAGCTCAATTGGACTGCTCTGAAACAGCGTTCAGGGTGAGGCATCATGATCGTGACTCGACCTCCTTTTGAGGTGAAGCATGTGTTTCCGTCTTTAGAACCATTTGGATTGATTGGATAGATTTCTGAGGGAGTACCTGTGGAATTCACATAGCGCATACCGATCAGGCTCTCTTGTTCGCATTCTTCTAAATTTCCTGTTTGAGTGAAGTCAGCACGTCCTTCTCCGTGAGCGACTGGGATTGGTAAGGTACTACCTTCCATACCGTTAAGGATCAAGCTGTTGGATTTTAAGATCGATACATTAGAGAGTCGTGCTTCAAATTGTTCAGATAGATTCCTTGTGAAATAGGGCCAATGCTCCGCTCCTGGGATAATTGATTTAAGTTGAGATAGCATTTGGCATCCATTGCATACGCCTAGGGCTAATGTGTCTGGATTCGCAAAAAAAGTTTCAAATTGATTGCGTATTGTCTGGTTGTATAAAATAGATTTAGCCCATCCGGAGCCCGCACCAAGAACATCTCCATAGGAAAATCCGCCGCAGGCTACTAGTGCTTGAAATGCGTCTAATTGGAATCGTCCTTCAATCAAATCCGTCATGTGCACATCGATTGAATCAAAGCCTGCTTTGTGAAAGGCAAATGCCATCTCGTTTTGTCCATTGATACCTTGTTCTCTAAAGATGGCGATTTTAGGTTGAACACCTTTTGTTACATTTGGCGTACTATCGGGGTCAAAACTTGTTTTGATCTGAATCCCTAAGTCGTTTTCGTCAGATTGAAGGCGATAGGCTTCTTCTGCACAGACCGGGTTATCGCGCATTTTTTGCATCGTGTGAGTGAGCTCTGACCACATTTTATTCAGTTCAAAAATCGAATTTTGATATAGAGTCGTGTCTGCCTTCAGTATCTTGAAGTCAGTCCCTTGGTTAGCATGTCCGATCACATGGCAACAGTTAGTTAAACCAAATTGTTCAATGTATGATGTTACAGTTTCGACTTTTTCTTTTGAAATTTCTATAACAGCGCCTAGCTCTTCATTGAATAAAAATTCGAAAATAGAGCACGCCTCTTGATGGTTTGAATCTAGTATTTCTAAATTGATTGTGACACCCTTACGTCCAGCGATTGACATTTCAAAAACACTTGCAAGCAATCCACCATCAGAGCGGTCATGGTAGGATAGGACGAGAGCTTCACTGTTTAATTTTTGAATACAGTCGAAGAATTGAATGAAACGTTTTGGGTCATCTAAATTGGGAACGGTATTGCCAAATTGTTTATAGCATTGAGCGAGTGTACTGCCTCCTAGCCTGTTTTTGCCCATTCCTAAATCTAATAGGATAAGCACACTGTCGTTTTCTTTTAAGTTTGGGGTGAGGGTCTTTCGAACATCTTCGACGGTTGAAAATCCTGTCACCATCAAGCTCAATGGAGAGACTTGTTTGATCGTTCTTTCATTTGAATCAGACCAAGTTGTTCGCATGGACATCGAGTCTTTACCTACGGGAATGCAGATGCCTAATTGTGGACAGAGCTCCATTCCGACAGCTTGAACCGTATCATATAAGTTTGCATCTTCTCCGTCCTCACCAGCTGCCACCATCCAATTGGCAGATAGTTTAACTGAACGAATGGAACCAATTAAACTGGCTGCAATATTTGTCAGGCACTCGCCAATTGCCATTCGGCCGGAAGCAGGTGCATCCAGAATTGCTAATGGAGTCCTTTCCCCGATTGCCATAGCTTCGCCTGTGTACGATTCCATGGTTGTCGAGGTCACAGCAACATCGGCTACAGGAGTTTGCCAAGGGCCGACCATTTGATCTCTGCAAACCGTTCCAGTGATCGTTCTATCGGCGATTGTAATCAAAAATGATTTATTTGCGACGGCGGGAAATTTCAAGACTCGCTCAATGGCATCATCCAGTTGAATGGATTGAAAGTCGATTGCATTCCCAATGGGAATATTTCGGCTACAGTCTCTTAGCATTTTTGGAGTTTTACCTAAGAGAATATCCATTTCTATATCAATTGGTTGATTCTTAAAGTGGTCATCAACGAGGCTCAACTTATGGTCGCTAGTTGCGGTTCCAACAATTGCAAATGGACAGCGCTCTCGTACGCAAATAGACTGAAATAGCGATTCATCCTTAGGGCTTATGGCTAATACATATCGCTCTTGTGCTTCGTTGCACCAAATCTCCATAGGACTCATTGATAGATCTTGGTTGTGAATCGCACGCAATTCAAATCGACCGCCTGTTTCTTCAACTAATTCAGGAAGACCATTGGACAAACCGCCTGCTCCAATATCATGAATCGATAATATGGGATTCTCATTTTCTAGTGCGATACAGGCATCAATGACTTGTTGGCAACGGCGTTGCATCTCTGGGTTATCTCTCTGAACGGAGTCAAAGTCGAGGGCTTCAGACTGCGAACCGGCACCAATTGAGGATGCGGCTCCTCCGCCTAATCCTATTTTCATAGCTGGTCCGCCAATCTGAATGATCAATGAGCCGCTTGGAATTGGATTTTTTTGCACATGTTCTTTTTTTAAATTTCCCATACCACCGGCTGCCATGATTGGCTTGTGATAGCCGCGATATGCATCGTTGTGTATGAGTTCAAACGTTCGAAATAAACCGGTTAATTGCGGTCGACCAAATTCATTGCCGAAGGAAGCACCACCAATCGGACCTTCTAGCATTATTTGAAGCGGAGTGGCTAAACGTTTTGGATGTTCTTGGTCCTCAAGCTCCCAAGGTTGTCTGAGCGAATCAATGTTTAGATGAGAAACCATAAAGGCTGAAAGCCCTGCCTTAGAACGACCGCCGATCCCTGTTGCTCCTTCATCTCGTATTTCTCCACCGACGCCAGTGGCGGCACCTGGATAGGGTGAGATTGCTGTAGGGTGATTATGTGTTTCCACTTTACATAAAAGGTCTAAACGAGTCTTTGACTTAGTATACTGTTTGGAGGCATCACTAGATACTTGCCACCAATCACCGTCTTTTCCAAGTAGAACTCCTGAATTGTCAGAATAGGCAGTGCAAACACCCTCGGGATTTTTCTTATAGGTGTTTTTAATCATCTGAAATAAAGAGTGTTCGCTCCGTGTTCCATCGACAATCCAATCCGCATTAAAAATCTTGTGTCTACAATGCTCTGAGTTCACTTGTGAGAACATCACAAGTTCAACGTCACTAGGGTTGCGTTTTATTTTGGTATAGGCATCAAATAGGTATTGTATCTCGTCATCACTCATCGCTAAGCCTTGCTCAATGTTAGCAATTTCGAGTGCTTTTCGTCCTTCTTCTAAAAGTGGTATAGTCTTGAATGAGCTTGGTTTTGGACATTCAAAAAAGTCTTCAAGGGATAAGTATACCCCTTCTGTCATGGGGTCATAGAGATGTATAAGGGACTCCTTGAGGTCATTGGGTTGAAGGTATTTTCCTTTAGAATTTTTTAAGATAAAGTGAATGCCTCGCTCGACTCGCATTACGGATTGAATTCCGCAATTCAAAAAAATGTCAGTTGCTTTAGAGGACCATGGGGAGATGGTTGCCTTTCTTGGGGTGACAAAAAAACCTTGGGTTTCTTCAAATGGGCTCTCTGCACCAAGCAAATTATGGATTTGTTCTTGAGTACTTGAGTCAATGGCTTCAGAAGCATTAATTATGTAGATAGAATGAGCGGTAATGCTTATCGTGCCGTGGTGAGGGACTTCTTTTAACAGTGCGTCTTTTAAGTTTTTGAGTCTAAAATCTGAAAGTGCGGATGAGCCTTTGATTAGAATAGGATGCATATCGTTATTTATTAGTCTAAAATGAGTTTAAGTGAAATACTTTTTTAGTGTCATATGGTAAATTACCAATCTCGATTGGGAGCAATTTTAAGAGTTTGAAATAGAGACGGGTCAACTTCCTGAATAAAACGGCTAGGATTTAAGCGCATGATATTATTTCCCTGCTGATTCAGCATTGGATAACATAAATAGAGTTCGTCTTTAGCTCTTGTACAAGCCACATAAAATAAGCGTCTAGCTTCTTCTAAATCGCCTTCATCAATCGTTCGCTTCAACGGGAATAAGCCATCCGCCAAGCCAATGACAAAGACAATTGGGAATTCAAGACCTTTTGCTTGGTGTACAGTGGTTAGTCTCAGACAATGCTTCTGTTCTTCACTAGAGCGTTCCGTTGTTTCAGAGGCTAATAAGACAAGTTGGGCTAACAGTTCTTCTATCGTATCAAACCGAGCCGCAAATCCAATTAAGCTGACTAGGTCTTCTTCTCGATCCATCCAGTTTGGGTACAGTTGCCTGATAAATGTGCTATACCATCCATCCACTGCTAATTGAACAATGGTTTCTGGTTTCTCTTTTTCCATAGCGCTATTCAACTCATAAAGCGTCTCTACTAGAGACTCCCATTCTTCTTTGGCATCCTTGGGGACTTTATTATAGACCGTTTCGCTTTTTAAAGCGTCGCAGAAATTGAGTGTATTTTTTTCTGCATGAGTTCGAATGAATTTATGTAAATTTTCCGAAGTTTTTGGACCTATTTTGGGAAGCAAACAGGCGAATCGTTTAAAAGCGGAAAGATCTGACGGGTTTGAAGCGAAGCGAATTTGAGCAATTAAATCTTTAATATGTGCCTGCTCAAAAAAGCGAACGCCACTCGTTATTTGGTATTCAATGTTTTGACGACTGAGTTCCATTTGAATGTCCATCGAGTGGTAGTGAGCGCGGTATAAAATAGCTATATCGGAGTAATTAAAACCTTCATCGATTAACCCTTGAATGCGTTTGAGGATGAATTGAGCTTGGCTTCGAGTGTCCATTAGTGGAACAAAATAGGGTTCTGTTCCTTTTGGTTTTACCGCTTTTAGTTCTTTAGAAAATTGCATGCCTGATGGCTGAGCTTGAAGAACTGCATTCGCAAAGTTCAGGATTTCGGGCGTGCTTCTATAATTCGTTTCGATTTTATGGATGACGGCATTTGGGTGTCGTTCAGAAAACCCCATAATATTTTCGTAATTGGCACCTCGCCAAGTGTAGATACATTGGGCATCGTCTCCAACAGCCATTATTTGGTGAGCGGTTGCAAAAGATTCTACAAGATCCGATTGAAGTTGGTTTGTGTCCTGAAACTCGTCCACTAAAATATGTTTGAATTGCTCTTGGTAAATTGAGGCAATCTCTGGATGTTCTTGGAATAATTCTAGAAGCAACTCTAGCAAATCGTCATAATCGACCACCTGCTGTTCTAATTTTGATTTTTTGTATTGGTGATAGATAGCGGTTATTTTCGTAGCAATTCCATCGATGAAAGGGAAACGGTGGGCAAACTCTGGGCCAATTTCAGAGCGAGTGTTTCGGCAATAGCTAATGACATTATGGATAACTTTGGCTTTTGGATTTTCTTTTGATTTTAAAAATTTTGAATCTATTGTTTGAATTGTATTTTTTAAAATATCCTCTGCTTCGCTTTCATCTAAGATATTATAATTTCTTTTAAGCCCTACGGCTTCACCCTGTGTTCTCAAGATTCTCTGTGCAATACTGTGAAAGGTTCCACCCCAAAGGTGATGCCTAGGAATCCCTGTTAATTCTTCGACTCGTTCTAGCATCTCACGAGCTGCCTTATTCGTGAAGGTTACTAGGAGAATTTCTCTAGGTAGAACTCCTGATTGAAGCAAGTAAGCGACTCTGTAAGTGAGGGTTCTAGTCTTTCCTGATCCAGCACCAGCTAGGACGAGTGCGGGCCCTGAAGGAGCAGTGACGGCACAATACTGTTCATCATTTAATGCGTCTTTAAAATCGATTGGAAAAAAGTCAGAGGTCATTTTTTAGAGCGATTGCAGTGGGTCGGATTATAAACTCTTTTGTGAAACATTGTTGCTTATTTTTAAGACTCGATTTGTTTTCTTTTAGTGCAAGATCAATTTACAGAGAACTTCGATTTATTGGATAATTTGAGCCTTCAGCCCGTTTTATCTTATGCATTGGCATGTGCTAAGGCAGACGCTTGCTCTAAGATTGTGACGATTTCCTCACCTTTATCCTATGTGGCACCGCTTGCTTTACTCGAGTCTTTAAATCTAGAAGGACAGTTTCATTTCTATATCGAGCGTCCGACAGAGGATTTATCCCTGCTTGCTTATGGCTCTATTTGTGCTGAGCAGTTTCAAGGGAAAGACCGTTTTAATTTAGCTAAGCAATTTTCTGAGCAATGCCTGTCTCGTATTTTTGAGTGCAAGGCGGGGGACGAAGGCTTCTCGGGTCCCCATTTTTTTACTGCATTTACTTTTTCAGATGAAGCTTCGGAGTTAGGGGGCTTTGTGCCAGCTACTATATTTTTGCCAGAGTGGCATATTTACAGTTATTCAGGACTTTATGGGATGGTTTTAAATGTATCGGTAGATCCAGATTCAAATATCGAGGATTTATTGAAAGCGGTTGCCCAAAAGTTGGACTATCTTCATAGTTTAGATTATGCAGAAGACTCTAATAGTAAAACAACTGGTCATTCAATTGATTTAAATCACTGTATTAAAAGCTCAGATTTTGAATCATCGGTTAAGGGAGCCTTGTCGGACATTCAACAGGGACTGTATCAAAAAATTGTACTGTCACAAAAGATCACCTATGAAAAGCCTTCTGAGATATCTAGCATAGATTTTTTAAATCGTTTGCGAGAACGATTCACTTCGTGTTATACTTTTTCTTTTTCAGATGGGAGTGAGCAATCCTTCATTGGAGCCTCTCCAGAAAAACTAGTTCAGATTAAAAATCAGCTCGTTTCAACGGAGGCGATTGCCGGTTCATCTTCGAGAGGTAAAAAACCGACAGAAGATGCACGTCTAGGGGTTGATTTGCTACAGAGTGACAAAAATTTGCGTGAACATAATCTAGTGATTAATTCTATCATTAAGAGACTCAGTATTTTAGGCATAGAAGCTGAGTCGGATTCTAAGCCTAGGTTGCTAGCTCTTGCAAATGTTCAGCATTTAATGACAAAAATCAGAGGACTCCTTCCTGAGGGCACACACATTTTGGATGTCGTTTCGGAATTGCATCCAACCCCTGCGGTTGGAGGTCAGCCGAGAGAGCAAGCCGTTCCAAGAATTCAAGAGCTAGAACAGTTTAATCGTGGCTTGTATGCGGGTTTAGTCGGTTGGTTCAATCAAGATAATGATGGCGAGATGATTGTAGCGATCCGTTCAGCTCAGTTTAATTCTGAGTCTGTCGATGTGTTCGCGGGAGCTGGAATTGTGCACGGCTCTGAACTTGAGAAAGAAAAGAATGAAATCGAACTCAAGTTTGCCGCAATACTGCAAGCACTCCTTAATGCCTAAGCCTAAGCAACGGAGACAATAGCCCTTAAATAGTCTGTCTGCTCGTTAACGACTCAGTGCTTGATCGAGATCCGCTATGAGATCTTCAATGGACTCGATCCCAACCGATAAGCGAACGAAATCAGGAGTCACTCCAGTCGATAATTGCTGTTCTTCATCCAGTTGTTGGTGTGTCGTAGTAGCTGGGTGGATAGCTAATGATTTAGCGTCACCAATGTTTGCTAAGTGGCTGAAGAGTTCTAGGTGATTAATGAATTTTTTGCCTGCTTCGATTCCGCCTTTTAAACCAAAACCAACGAGCGCACCGTATTGATTCTTATCAAAATACTTATTTGCCGCAGTATGGTGGGAATTATCTGCGAGCCCTGGGTAATTCACCCAACTGACTTGATCGTGCTGAGTTAAAAACTCGGCTACTTTCATTGCATTTTCACAATGTCTTTCCATTCGAAGGTGTAAGGTTTCCACGCCTTGCAGATGTAAGAATGAATTGAAAGGAGCCGCACAGTTACCAATGTCTCTAAGCCACTGAAGCCTCATCTTCATGATGTATGCAATATTGGCGCCTCCAGCTGGAGGGAATTCTTTAAAGGCTTCCCAATGCACAAGACCGTGATAGCTCGCATCGGGTTCCGTAAATTCAGAAAATCGCCCACTGCCCCAATCAAAGTTTCCAGCGTCTATGACAATGCCGCCGATACTCGTTCCATGGCCACCAATGAATTTGGTTAGGCTGTTAATCACCACATTAGCACCATGTTCTATTGGACGGCAGACCGCAGGAGAGGCGACTGTATTGTCTATGATAATCGGTAGCTTTTCAGCTTTTGCTAATTTTGAAATTGCTTCGAATGGGAAAATATTGAGCTTTGGATTTCCGACGGTATCTCCATAAATCGCTTTTGTTTTTTCATCAATTAAGGGAGCAAAGCTGTCGGGATTTTCTGCATCAGCAAAACGCACTTCGATGCCCAATTTAGGAAGTGTGTATTTAAATAGGCTATAGGTTCCGCCGTATAGTTGAGACGCTGAAACGATGTTATCGCCAGCTTGTGCAATGTTGAGGATTGCACTTGTAATGGCTGCTTGTCCACTTGAGTGTGCTAAACCAGCGACACCACCCTCTAAAGCAGCGATACGCTTTTCGAGCACATCCGTAGTCGGGTTCATGATACGAGTGTAAATATTTCCAAGCTCCTCGAGTCCAAAAAGTTTTGCTGCATGCTCCGTGTCGTTGAATACATAACTAGTTGTTTGGTAAATTGGAACCGCTCTTGAATTCGTTGAGTCTATTTCATGTCCTGCATGAAGCGAGAGTGTTCCTAGTCCTGGTTTTTTTGATGTGTCCATTGTAATGTTACTAGATTAAGTTAAGTTATATAAAATATAATGGTGGGAGCTGCGGGATTCGAACCCACGACCTCTACCATGTCAAGGTAGCGCTCTAACCAACTGAGCTAAGCCCCCAAAATTGAGAGTTAGCATAAAAGCTCGCATCGGACTTTTGTTCAAGTTTTATTTTAGAGTTCGCTATTGGTTTATTTTGCTTCGACTGCATGCGATTAGTTTTTTATGTGTCGTATTGACAATTTCTAATGCTTATGAATTTTTGAGCATTAACCTATTTTGTTATGAATGAAGAAACTTTGATTATTCTGAAACCAGATTGCATGGAAGCTGGAAAATGTGGTGCTGTGATCAGTCGCTTTGAAGCTGAGGGATTTACTATAGTCGCTTCAAATGTTCAGCTCTTAAGTAGCGAATTGCTACAAGAGCATTATGCCCATGTTGCACATTTGCCCTTTTTCCCTGAGATAGAAAGTTTTATGAGTAGTCGTCCTGTCTTAGTATTATTGCTGAGTGGGGAGTCTGTGATTGCACGAGTCCGAGCGTTGCTTGGGCCTACAAATTCTGAGGAGGCTCCTAAAGGAACCATTCGTGGTGATATGGGTACGGATCGTATGCGAAATATGGTGCATGCTTCAGATAGCCCAGAGAGTGCAGCGATTGAGAAAGCTCGTTTTTTCCCGGGGTTATAATTTTGATTCAAATTAAAACAGGTCTTGGTATTGATAGCCATCGCTTTTCTGAGGAAGTGACCGAGGGTCGTCCTTTTATGCTTGGCGGTGTTCAATGGGATGAACCGCTGTCTCTTTCGGGTAATAGTGATGCAGATGTTGTCTTACATGCATTAACGGATGCCATCAGTAGTATTACTGGAAATACTATTATTGGTCAGAAGGCGGATGAGTTATGTAATCAAGGAATTGTCGATAGTTCTGAGTATTTAAAATTGGCGTTAGCCGATTTAAATTCGTTTCAAATTACTCATGTTGCGATAGCACTCGAGTGCTTGCGTCCTAAAATTGACCCTAAGGTTCAGAAAATGCGTGCTTCGATCGCTCAGTTATTGAACATCGGGGTCGATTGCATTGGAATCACTGCTACTAGCGGGGAAGGGTTAACGGAGTTTGGTCGGGGCGAAGGGATCTTTTGCAAAGTGATTGTTACCGTAGTGAAGGATTCGAACGATTAGTGTTCTAATATTTCCACTTCGTAACCATCGGGATCTGTGATAAAAGCCATTTTCTTTCCGTGGATGAATTGTTCCTTCCAATTGGATGGCCATAGATCGATTTTAAGATCTAAGCTTTCTAGATAGTGGCAATAGCCAATGAGGTCATCGACTCGAATGCAGGTGTGAATGAGGTCTTCTGGAAATTCAACTTTGAAGCCGGGCGAATAGGTTAGTTCGAGTTTGTGATGGGAGTTGGGTATTTGCAAGTGGGCGAGTTGATTGCCTGATGGAGACTTATCGGTTCTTTTGAGAACTTCAAATCCACAGGTCTTGCAGTACCAATTGATGGATTGCTCTAAATCTGAAACGCGTATGCGGGTGTGGTCAAATGTCACTTTCATGACGGATACTATTCAGATTCTTTTTAAAAAATCAATGGCTGAAAACAAATTAGAGTGAGCGGACGATAGCCTTTGCCACACCTTGAATTTCAAGCTCATTTAATGGGTGTAGTTCAGGGTAGTTTTTATTTTCTGCTTTTAAATAGGGCGGTTCGCCTGGTTTTTGAATCAGTCGCTTTAAGGTGACTTCTCCATCGATAAGTGCCGCAACGATATCGCCATCGTGTGCTTCTTTAGGTTCGATGATCACTCGGTCGCCATCGTAAATTTCTGCATCAAACATACTGTCGCCTCGGACTTCTAAAGCAAATGATTGTTTGCGATTTGAAAAGCCTGCATTTTGTATATCGACTTGTATTTTCCCGACAGCACCTGAAGATTCAACGCGATCGGGATACCCTGCGGCAATTGCTCCATAAACAGGGATGTCTACCACTTCGCTTGCATTTTCTGGAAGGGTCGGCTCCTCAAATGGACTGTTGTCTTGATCGGGACGGTTGATTTTAAATGTTCTAGCTTGTCCTGGAATTCTTTGGATCGCTCCTTTTCGCTCTAGAGCTCTAAGGTGCCCCATAACAGCATTTGTGCTTTTGTATTCAAACTGCATTTGAATATTCCGAATACTTGGCCAAAAGCCATGTCGCCATTCGTAATCACTCACGAAGTCTAAGATCTCTATTTGCCTTTCAGTTAGTGCTTTCATAGTGTACATTTGTGTATGTGAACACTTGTGCATTTGTCAAGTGGTAATTTTGAAATTGTCATACGATTGATTTACTGAAGAGTGTCTAATTGAAGTGTTATTTCCGATGAATCGCTCTGGTTTTCCTTTAAATTCAATTCTGTTGCTGCTTAGCTTGTGTTGTTTTTGCGCTTGTGATCGTACCATTTCTTATGATCGACAGGTACATGATTTGCCTGAAGAGGTGGCAATTTCAGACAGTGAAATCGGACGCTACGGAGGCATTTTTATTTTAAATGAAACGACGCAACCAACGACCTTCAATCCAATCGTTCCAAATAATTTAAGTACGAGTATGGTGCTATCTCGTCTTATGAGTGGTTTGATTGACTTCGACCCAAGGACGGAGGCGTTTACTCCAGCTTTAGCAAAATCATGGACGGTCAGTCCAGATGGCTTAACTTATACCTTTCATTTGAGAAAAGGAGTTCTCTGGAGTGATGGAGTTCCCTTTACAGCTGAAGATGTTGTATTCACCTTCGACACAATCTTAGCTGAAGTGGTTCATCCTGAAACAGGACAAACGATGCCACGGTATCCGTCTCGCTATTATGAGCAGTATCATATTGATGGCGAACCGATTCAGTATCAAGCGATTGATTCGCATACGATTCGTTTCACTTTACCAAAAACCTACGCACCCTTTTTGTATGATGTGAGTCGTACGATATTGCCAAAGCACAAATTAATTGCAGCATTTGAATCGGATCGTTTTTTGAAAGAATGGACGACTAAGACGGCGATAGAAACACCACAAGAAATAGTGGGTACGGGGCCATTTAAAATTTTTTCTTACAAGCCAGGCGAGCGATTAGTCTTAGAGCCTAACCCTCATTATTGGAGGGCGGATGCGGAAGGGCAAAGGCTGCCTTATATTGATTACCTTGTGATCAAATTTGTCTCTGAGAGTAACACGGCTATTGCTCATTTCGCTACGGGAAAAAGTGATGCATCAGGAATCAGTGCAGAAGACTTTGAATGGGTTAAGCGTGCTCAAGGCACATATGATTTTACGATTTATAATCGGGGTCCTTCTGCCAGTGTGAACTTTTTTTGGTTTAATCAAAATGCAGGTATTTCCGAAGAGGGTCGCCCGTATTTGCCCAAGCATAAATTAGAATGGTTTACGGATAAACGATTTCGGCAGGCTATTTTACATGGGTTTAATCGTGAGGGTCTCATTGATGCGATCCTTTTTGGAAAGGGAGAAGTCTTGCATTCGATTATACCACCAGCTAAGGGGGAGTGGCATAATCCAAATGTTCGGAAGTATGATTATTCTATAGCAAAAGCAAAAGCGCTTTTACAATCAGCGGGTTTTTATTGGGATTCGGATAGAACCTTGAAGGATCGGAATGGGGAGCCCGTTCGTTTTAATTTACTCTTAGTAGAGAGTGATCGTTATGATCAAATTGGAGTGACCTTTGTTGAAAACATGAAAGACCTTGGCATCGAAGTGACACTTGAACGCACGGATTTTGCGACTTTGCTGAAGCGTACGGATGGAACGTTCGACTATGATATGACTATTTTAGGATGGGGTTCGTCCAGTGCAGCCTACGATCCTTCAGGGAGTAAGGCGCTGTATTTAAGTAGTGGAGCGTATCATATGTGGAATCCTCGGCAAGAAGAGCCAGCTACCGAATGGGAAGCTCGCATCGACGATTTGATTCACTTACAAGAACAGACCTTAGATAAAAAACAACGCATTGCTTACATGCATGAGGTACAGGCGATTTTATCGGAAGAACTGCCCTTGTTATTCGGCTATTCACCCTACGGGTACGTTGGTATAAAAAACAAATGGAAGAATATTTACATTCCTAAGGCGGGAACAATTCTATGGAATTTGGACGAAATTTGGGAGGACGAAGAACTTTGAATTAAAAAATTGGATTATGTGGGCATTTATATTTAGACGTTTGTTTACTTTGATTCCGTTGCTGTTCGGAGTGAGTTTGCTCGTTTCCTTGCTCATGTATGTATCGCCTGGAGATTTTCTAACGCAGGCACGAGCTTCGAAAGATGTCGCTCCAGAAGTGATACAGCAGATGGAGATGCAATTAGGCTTAGTCGATGCAGAGGGCAACGCAACCCCTTGGTTTGTCCAATATGGTCACTGGTTAGCTAATGTGTCGCCCCTAAAATATGGGCCATGGGTCGGCGATTCAGAGCGAGGCATTTTTTTGGGTAGGCCGTATTTTGGGGAATCATGGGCGTATAAGATCGAAGTCTTTGATTTGCTCATGCAACGGGTGCCAGCTACCTTTATCCTCTCGTTAACTTCGATACTTTTTGCTTGGTCGATTGCGATACCGCTAGGCATTTTGGCAGCCATGTATAAAGATTCTATTTTTGATCGAGTCTCTGCCTTTCTCGCATATGCGGCACTATCGATTCCAGAATTCTTTTTAGCTATTTTAGCTGTTTATTTTGCGGCGATTACGGGGTGGTTTCCTGAAGGCGGTCGCTCTTCAGTAGAAAGTGAATTTTATCCCTTGGGCTTACAGTTATTGGATTATGTGCATCATTTGATTTTGCCTACGATTGTCTTGGGGATTGGTGGTGTCGCTGGAACGATGCGAGTTATGCGAGCTAATTTCATTGATTGTGTGCGTGCTGAATACGTCACTACGGCGCGAGCCAAGGGCTTGGGTGAGCGAGTGATAATGTTTGTGCATGTTTTGAGAAATGCGATCAATCCATTGATCACCTCTTTGGGCTATGCTTTTGCTAGTTTGTTATCGGGTGCTCTTTTGGTTGAAAATGTCATGAATTATCCAGGGCTAGGTCAGTTGATTTTTGATGCTTTGATTCGGGAAGACCAATTTGTCGTTATGGCTGGAATTCTTGTCGGAGTTACTATGTTGGTGTTTGGTAATTTATTGGCGGATTTGGTATTGGGTTGGGTAGATCCGAGGATTCGTTTAGAGGACAGTGAGGGTTCTGCTAAGCATAAAGCTCAATCGTATCGATCGCTTCTATTTCTGGTTTTGTTTGGAATCATTGGTGCTGAGATTATTTGCGAATTATTTTTCCCTTCGGTTTTAGGGTTTTTGTTACAGGTCATGCAGTGGGTTGGGTTGCTTCTAGTAGCTTTTGTTGCACTCGCTTGCTTGTGCATGATGCTTTACCTTTTATTTGTTTTGGTGAAACGCTTGTTGGTTCCCGTTATGAAACGTTTTTCGGGTGCAGTGGCACTTTCCGTATTGTTTGTTTTATATGGCTTAGCCTGCTTAGCCCCGTTTTTAGCACCGTATTCAGTGTCGGAACAAAATTTAAAAACGCCATTTCATCCGCCGTCTCAATTGGTTTTTGAAGCGGATGGTTTAAAAGTGCAATTAATGGAGCGTTCACAAAAGGGGGTCGCTGAGTACCAGGCGAGTGGCGTGCTTGCTGGGATTGAATTTTTTTCAGAGACCGAACCGTACACAATTTTAGGATGTATTCCTCTAAAGCATAAGTTTTTTCAATTGGATTTGGAGGATTCAAATGCTCGGATTTATCTTTTAGGTTCAGATGCCACTGGACGTGATATCTTTAGTCGTCTGCTTTACGGGGCACAGATTTCTTTGTCGATTGGATTAATCGGAATTTCGATTACCTTAGTTTTAGGTTTTCTTGTTGGGTCGGTTGCAGGCTATTATGGCGGATGGATTGATTTTGTCGCTATGCGGTTTGTTGAATTGTTAATGTCGATACCAGGCTTGTACTTATTGCTGGCTTTGAGGTCTGCATTTTCTCGTCCAGAGTTATCGCCAGTTCAAGTCTATACGATCATTGTTGTTATTTTATCGGTGATTGGCTGGGCTGGAACGGCACGGATCATTCGTGGGATGACACTTTCACTTAGGAAGCAGGCGTTTGTGGAGGCGGCAGAAAGCTTTGGAGTGCCTGTATATCTGACTTTGATTCGCCATATTCTTCCCAATATTGCGAGCTATTTGCTAGTGGCAGCAACGCTGTCCATTCCGGGCTATATTTTAGCTGAAGCCGCTTTATCTTTTTTAGGTTTAGGGATTTCAGAGCCATCTGCTTCATGGGGATTAATGCTACGGCAATCACAGGGTAATATGATTGTCTTCTTTATGAATTTTTGGTGGATGCTTTTGCCAGGGCTCGCTATTTTTATGACGGTTGTCGCTTATAATATTTTAGGAGATGTATTGAGGGATATTGTTGATCCAAAGATGAAATTGTAATTTAAAGTTCATATGTCTGATTTATTGAAAGTAAAAAATCTATGCATTTCCTTTGGGTCGGGAACTTCGTCTAAAGAGGTGGTTCATGGGATTGATTTTGAGGTTCGATCAGGTGGTGAGACTGTAGCCGTCTTGGGTGAGAGTGGTAGTGGTAAAAGTGTGAGCTGTCTTGCTTTGACACGACTGTTGCCCGAGGGTTCGGCTTGTTCTTTGAGTGGTTCGATTGAATTTGATGGTCAGTCAGTATTATCACTTTCGGATGAGGAACTGAGAAAAATTCGAGGTGGTGGCATTGCTTATATTTTTCAAGACCCATCGGTTTCTCTGAATCCAGTTTTTACGGTTGGGTTTCAAATATCCGAAGCGGTGGAGCTGCATTGTCCACATATAGAGGATGTGCGAGCACGGGTGATTGAGCTCTTAGAATTGGTTGGTATTCGAGAGCCTGAATTGCGTTTTGGATCGTATCCGCATGAGCTGAGTGGGGGTATGCAGCAGAGGGTGGTCATTGCAATGGCACTGGCTTGTGAGCCTAAATTGCTGGTAGCCGATGAGCCGACAACTGCACTCGATGTGACGATCCAAGCTCAAATATTAGACCTACTTCGAGAGTTGAGGGTGAAACTCAATATGAGCATCTTATTAATCACGCATAACTTTGGAATCGTAAAGGGTTTTGCGGATCGAGTGTTGGTCATGTATCGAGGAACGATTATTGAGTCGGGCTCGGTTGAATCCGTCTTAAAAAGTCCTCAGCATCCCTATACAAAAGGCTTGATCAATTGTATTCCACGTCTTGGTGATGTGCGTGATCGATTGAATACGATTGAATCGAGTGATTGAGTTCTTTTATTTGCTGGGATCGAAATGATCCCTCAAGGCGTCTCCTATAAAATTTAAGGATAGGATAGTCAGGGAAAAGAAAAGGGAAGGGAAGATTAGAAGCCAAGGGTAGATGTCAAATTTTTGTGCACCCTCATTGATTAAACTACCCCAAGAGGCTAAGGGCGCTTGTACACCTAAGCCCAAAAAGCTTATGATGGATTCTAGAAGAATCACAGATGGAACGGTTAAGGTTGCGAAGACAATGATGGGGCTGATTAGGTTTTTGAGGATGTGTTTTGATAGAATTTTGTGGTGTGGTAGACCATTAACTTTTGCCGCTTCCACATAGGCTTGTGTTTTTAAGTTTCGGGTCTCTCCTCGAACGATACGGGCTAGCGTTAGCCACTCGACGGCGCCAATGGCGAGAAATATAAGGATTAAGCTTCTCCCTAAAAGGACCGTTAGTAAAATGACGATTATGGTGAAGGGTAGCGCATATACGATGTCTACAAATCGCATCATGAGGGCGTCGGTTTTATTTCCAACATAGCCTGCAATCATGCCATAGGACACACCGATGAGGACTGCAACGACCGTCGCTAAAAATCCGATGAGGATGGAGATTCTGCCACCGATTAGGGTGCGGATGAGAAGGTCTCTTCCAAGTGTGTCTGTTCCAAAAAGATGGTTATAGGAAGGGGCTTGAGCTCCTAGTTCTAATTGGGTGGATTCATAGGAGTGATCCAAAAAGAGAGGCCCGAATAGGCAGGCGATTAGAATGCCTAAAAAGAGGGTCGTTCCGATCCGTGCATAAGCAGAACTAAAAAAGCTTCGCCATTGTGTCGGAGCAGAGGCTTGAGTCTTTTTCAGAATAATTTCTTTTTCTAGTTTTACTTTAATCACGTTGTGTTCTTGGGTTCATCCACGCATGAAGTAGGTCGACGATTAAATTAAAGAGTAGAATTAGTGCGGCATAAAATAAGACCGTTCCCATAACCATGGTGTCATCTCGATTAAAGGCTGAGTTGACAAAAAAGCTACCGAGACCGGGAATAAAGAAGAGCGTTTCTACGACAAATGAGCCCGATATCATACCCGCAACGGCGGGACCTAGATAAGAGACGACGGGACTTAGGGCAACTTTCAGGGTGTGCACTAAAATGATTCGGTGTTCTTTGAGTCCTTTGGCTCGAGCGGTTTGGATGTATGGATTTTTTAGTACATCGAGGGTTCCACTCCGAGTTAAGCGAGCGACAAAGGCGGCATAAAATAAACCTAATGTTAAGGCGGGGAGGACTCGGTCGCTTGGCGTATTCCAACCGAAGGTGTTGAACCAACCTAATTCGGTGCTAAAGACTAAGAGTAAGAGCGGACCTAATACAAATGCGGGGAGACAAATACCAATTAGTGCAAGACCCATGAAAAGTGTCTCCATTCGTTTTCCGTGGTAAATGGCTGCCAGTATTCCCAAAGGCACTCCCACAAAGAGGGCAACAAGGAGTGCATAAAAGCCTAATTCCAATGAGATGGGGAATGATTGTGCAATGATCTCATCGACATCCCATCCTGCATATTTATAGGAGGGTCCAAAGTCGCCTTGAAGTCGATTGAGAAGGAATTGTAGGTATTGTTCGTGGATGGGTTTATCCATTCCGTAGTGTGCTTCGATCAAGCGTTTAACTTCAGGAGTCACTGGTTTTTCTTGGTCAAAGGGGCCGCCAGGAATGAGTTGTAATAGGATAAAGGTAGCCGTGGCAATCAACCAAAGGGTTGGAATGGTTTGAAATAGACGTCTGAGGATTAATTGTGCCACACTTAAGGTTGTTGGGGGGCTTCGAGTCGAAGGTATTGATAGGGGTGGTAATCTAAGATATTGGAGTGCCATCCTTGTACGGATTCATCGATGAGGAGGGATCGTACATAAAAGAAGAGTGGAATGAAGGGCATCGCTTCAATGAGTTCAGATTCAGCCTGCTGAAAAAGCTGAAAGCGTAAAGTGGGATCTAAGGTTTGAGTGGTGGCTCTCATCAGTGCATCGAAATGGTCGCTCTTCCAATGACTATGGTTGTTTCCTGAGTCGGATATGCCGAGGCTTAAAAAGGTATAGGGGTCTAAGTAATCACCGATCCATGCCGCCCGAGCGATGTCGAACTCGCTCTTTTGGCGAGAGTCTAGATAAACCTTCCATTCTTGGTTATAGAGGGAGATTTCGATTCCAAGTTCTTTTTTCCACATTTGTTGAATCGCTTCGGCAATTGTTTTATGGGATTCTGAGGTGTTGTAGAGGAGTTCAAATGTCGGGAAGCCCTGACCGTTTGGAAAGCCCGCTTCTGCAAGCAGAGCACGTGCCTTTTCTGGATCATAGGAGAAGCCTGCTTCGGCAGTATAACCGCCAGTATTGGGTGGCGTGAAGTGGTAAGCGGGCTTTTGTCCACCTTTTAAGACATACTCTGTTAATTGTTCACGATTGATTGAGTAGGCGAGTGCTTGTCTTACTTTTGGATCTTTGAGAGGACCGTTCGAGGTGTTGATTAAATAGTAGTAAATTCCTAGGTATGGATCAAAACGGATGTTTTGAGGTCGATTGGATCGGTACCAATCTATCCGAGCGGTAGGGATACTCGAAGTGATGTGAATTTGACCAGCTCTAAATGCGCGTTCCTCGGTTTCGGAATTAATGGGCATGAAGTGAATACCATTTAAATGAACGCTACCAGCTTCCCTGTAGTGGGGGTTTCGGTTTACGGTGATAGCGTTATTGAGTTTCCAACTTTCCAATTGAAAGGGACCATTACCGACAAAATGCTTCGCTTTAGTCCATTTGGAAATTCGGTCGGTCATTGCGCCGTGTTCGAGGATGGTCTCAGGGTGAACTGGCCACCAAGTAAAATGGGTCGGAAGGGATAAAAAGTAAGGGGTCACCGACTCGAGTTCGATTTCCAAGGTACGGTCGTCTATGGCGCGCACTCCGACTGTAGAAAAATCCTTCGTTTTCCCTTTATGAAAAGCCTCAGCACCTCGAATAGAATAGAGCATGTAGGCATAAGGGGCTCCTAGTTTAGGACTTAAAATGCGCTCATAGGAAAAGACGAAATCAGAGGCACGGAGTGAGTCCCCATTCGACCACTTGGCTTTCGGGTCTAAGTAAAAAATGTAGGATAAGCCATCATCAGCGATGTCCCAAGATGCAGCGACTCCTGGAAGTATTTCGAGTGTTTCTGGGTGCACGGTAGTTAATCCTTCAAAGACGGATAATAAGACATAGTGCTCGGTGACTCCAGAGACTAAATGAGGATCTAAGCCTTCTGGTTCAGAGCCAATTCCAATGAAGAGTTCTTGGCTATCGAGCCCCCGTTCAACATTCGTACGATTCGGTGTACAACTGATAGACAAAAAAATCGTTACAAGAGTGACGAGGGTTACTGTTAAAGGAAATTGCATGATTGTCTATCGATCGGTGATTTGTTTTTGAGACAAAAAGGAAAATTCTCGATGAAAGTATTAAATATCGTTTGAAACTTTTGTTGTCACGAGTTAAAAATTGGAATAATAAGGATTCTTTATAGTTAAAAAAATGCAAAATGGATTCAAATAATCATAAAAAAGGGCAACATTTAAATTTGAGGCATGTCGCTCAAAATTTTATGGATGGCGTGCAACGCCATGCTGATATGTTGGCGTTTAACTTGGCTTCTAGGGAATCGGTACAAGAGGGAGCTTACAAACAACGATCACTCGCTCCAAGGATCATGCCAGCTGGGAATCGTCACCAAAATTTTGAACAGATGCAGGCGTATGCACGAGATTTGTTAGTACGACAGGTGATCAATGATTCATTAGGTCTGTGTTCCAGTGCTCTGAATAACTGCCATTTCTTTTTCGCCTTAATACGAGAAACCAACGCCTCAGACTTAGTGGATAAAGAGGCACAGAAAAAGGCGGAGAAACTCCACAAGCAATTTTTAAAATTAAGCCTAGAGGATAAGTTTGAATTTTTGGAACGGGAATACGATGTGGTTTCAAGCTACACGAAAACGATTCTTTCTCTAGTCATTGCACTGCGAGCACTCGTTGAGAATGGGGGCATCCTCAAAGCTGAATTTTTGCATACAGTACCTAGGCAAATAGAGCTATCCATCAAGCGCTTAAAGGTTGATCAGAAAACGGACACGACGGCAAAAGCAACAGGCAAAATGATCGATGAAGTCAAAGTGTTTCGAGAAGGAGAGGCGGTTGTTTTCAGTGATGTAGAGGTACAGAGGATATTAGTTACGGTGGCGTCCTTTGCGGATTCACTCTTTAAGTCGGTTGCAGGCTATGCACGCAAAGTTAAGGGCGAGCTGTAGCGTTGCGTTCAATCTATCATGTTTCGCTTTACTCTGATCTGTGTAGGAAAGCTCAAAAGCTCCGCCATCACGAGTATGGTCGCCGCATACCAAGAACGCATACAACGAAACGGAAAAATTGAATCGATCACGGTACCCGATGGTACGATTGAATCAGAGAGTCAACGCATTCTTGAACACTTGAGTAAACGCAAACAGGCAAAAGTCTTTGTCTTAGCAGAAGAAGGGCAAATCATGAGTTCAAAAGCCTTTTCAAAAGAACTAGAAGCACTCAGAGGACAGCATGCCATCTTCGTGATCGGCGGTGCGTATGGCTTGAGTGAGCGGGTTAAGCAATCGGCAGATGTTTTACTCTCCCTTTCAAAAATGACCGTCACGCATGAACTAGCGAACCTATTATTAAATGAGCAGCTCTTTCGAGCGGTGTCGATTATGACCGGTTCTAAATACCACCACGACTGAGGTAGAAAGTCTATAAAGGCTAATGCATTAGGGCTGATTTTTGGGAATATTATTCGCTCTTTTATATCTTAT
>CAJWEH010000014.1 GCA_913031135.1 uncultured Puniceicoccaceae bacterium
CTTATTAATACATTAAAAGAGTACCATATTACCATAACTGATTATGAGTAACCTAAAAACCAAGACCTCAAAAAAAACGATAGAGCGTTGTCCGACCTGCAAGAAAAATCTTGAAGTTATTAAGCAAAGTGCAATCGTTGAACTAGACGAAACGAGATTTTGTTGCGAGACATGCCTTGAGCTTTGGCAAAAAAACAATAGCTAACACCGCTCTTATTTTCTACATAAATAACTTGAATTCGATAGCGTAATAATAAGTATTAAGGAGTGCATTCACCATACTTTTATATTATTACATTAACGATTCTTCGTTTGGTTTGGCATGTATTTCAGCCAATTGGTATGGCAGGAGATGAAACCTATTATTGGCTGTGGGGATTTTATCCCGATTGGGGCTATTACAGCAAACCACCCTTAATTGGATGGATCTATGGTGTTTTAAATCCCTTATTTCAAAATAACACCTTTTTATTTAAAGCCTTCACAACACTTTTAGGAAGTGGGTCCTTAGTCTTTTTTTACAAAACGATACAGTTGCTGACAAAAAACCAAAAACTAGCATTTAAATGTTTAATAGCTTATAGCTTAATCCCCACTCAACTTTTAATTTCTAGTTTTCTTACGGTTGATTCGCCCTTACTATTTTCATGGACAGGCGCTTGTTACTTTTTCGCACGAATTTTATGCAAACCCACCTCCAGCCTGTCTGATTTTTTAGGATTATTTGTTTTTTTGTCTCTCGGACATTTATCCAAGCAAATGATGCTTGTACAATTACCGCTCATCATTCTTACTTCGCTAATCTACAAACCCGAGTTGCTAAAAACAGTTAAACTGTGGTTCACATTGATTGGATCGTTACTAGCTCTTTTACCTTCGATCGTATGGAATTCAAAAAATGGATGGATTACATTTCAACATACGGCACATCATTTTGAAAAGGCACCCTTCGGATTTTTAGAATTTATACAGAGATTGATTGAACTCTATGGCAGTTTAATGGTTTTACTATCGCCAATCTTTTTTGTATTGATTTTCAAAGCGATCCCTAAATTAAAACAAATACGATCAAACAAAGCATTCGGTTTTTATGCTCTTTTTGGAGTCCTTGGTTTTTTAATCGTATCCTTATTAACAATTAGACAATCCATTAATGCTAATTGGCCTGCCTCTTTTTTCCCAGGATTAATAGCCTTTATATTCATTGCATTTGAACAGTCACACAGAAGACTCCTCACTGTCGGAACTGCTTTCGCTGGTAGCTTAAGCCTTGCTTTTGCTCTATTTTTTATCTTTCTAGAACCATTATCGAAGCCCCTTTTCAATGCTGGATTAGAGCCGCAAAGAAGAGCATGGCTAGGATACCCAAAATTCGCTCAGGAATTAAAAGCACTGGCTCCAGAAGGTGAACAAATCATTGGAGATTCCCATCGCTTTGTACTATCTCAACTAGCCTATTTAGGCGGATTCCAAAAAAATGTTTATCAATGGAATGCAACTGACGAAATAAAGAACCAATTTGATTTCTTCGGCACACCTTACAAAAACAAAAAAACCATCCTAATTAAAGAGCAACGACACCCTCATGACTCAAATAAACTGCCTGAAAACTTAAGGCTTGCTTGTGAATCGCTAACCTATCTTGGAGAACTAAGATTCCATCCCCTTAGAGAATACCCTAAGTATAAAATTTTCTTCACAAATAATTTTAATCATACTATCCAAGGACAATCATCTTTTCATGCACACTGAAATTAGCATCGTTATTCCTTTCTACAATGAAGCCGAAACGGCTCAATATCTTTTAGAGGAGATAAAAACTCATAACCCAACCTCTGAAATCATAGCCATCAATGATGGAAGCTCTGATCAAACATTAGCGATACTCAGTCAAATTGATGGTATTCGTGTGCTAAATTCATCACTAAATAGAGGGCAATCTTCAGCACTCTATTCCGGACTAACTAAGGCAACTGGACCCATTATCGTTACAATGGATGGGGATGGACAAAATGATCCAGCAGATATCCCTAAATTAGTCGAAGCTTTGGCTGCAGATACTGGAATGGTTTGTGGCTTTAGAAAAAAGAGAAAAGATGTTTTAAGTAAGCGTATCGCCTCAAAAATTGGTAACTTTATTAGAAGGCTGTTCATTCAAGATGGCATTCGAGATACTGGCTGTTCTTTAAAATGCTTCAGGAAAAAAGATGTCCAACACCTAGTGCCTTTTAATGGGATGCACCGGTTTATGGCAGCAGCCATGAAAAATGCTGGGTTGAAAATTATTGAAATTCCAGTCAATCACCGAGAACGCTATGCTGGTCAATCTAAATATACCAACTTAGACAGAGCGATAAGGGGCATTTATGACTTATTTGGTATTTGTTGGTTACTTAATCGAAAAGTCTCCTTCGATGTTCAAGAAATTAAAAAAGACCCACAACCCTAAGACGAATTATGGAACTACTGCTATTTGCTGATTTTATGCATAACTCTCTTTTTGACGGAACAATTTTCGGAAAATCCTTGCTGATCACCCCGTGGAAACTAATCGGTTATACAGGGGTAGGCTTATTTGCAGGCAGGTGGATTGTTCAAATATTTGCTTCAAATAAAGTGCAAAAAGTCACCATGCCTCGCTTATTTTGGATTATGTCACTGTTAGGCTCAATTTGCTTATTGGCTTATTTCACTTTTGGCAAAAATGATTCTGTCGGCATATTATCCAACTTGTTTCCAAGCTTAGTTGCCCTTTATAATCTATTCTTAGATATTAAAAATGACTTTCAGAAAAATTCTCAATAATGCATTTTATTGAAAGACATCCTCGAGTTCTAATAACGATTGCCGCTATTCTATATTTAGTACCAGGGATAGTAGACTTACCTCTCCTTGATAGGGACGAACCAAGATTTGCTCGTGCTACTATCGAAATGATGGAAAAACAAGAATGGGTTATTCCCTATTTTAACAATGACTACCGATTTGACAAACCCCCTCTCACTTATTGGTGGATGCGCCTAAATTATTCCATTTTCGGCAAACATGAATTTTCGGCTCGCTTACACTCCGTAATCGCTTCGTGGATAACGGCTTTAGTCCTATTTCAAATATCCATGAGCTCTGGATTCAAACTCAGAAAATCAATATTTAGTGCACTCATTTGGCTCACTTCATTTCAGGTATTAATCCATAGTAGAATAGCCGTTGCAGATATGCTGTTGATTGCCTGTTTAACCATCACACTCTTTGCATTACTGAAATACCTCCGCAAAGACGCTGTAACCATCAATCCCTATTCAAAATGGTTCTACCTATTATACATTAGTATGGCTTTAGGTTTTTTAGCAAAAGGTCCAATAGCCCTTTTGATACCGCTTATGACGGTTGCACTATCAAGCATCTTCTTTCCGAAAGAGTCTCAAAATAAAAATGCAGTGATCCAACTAGCAAAAGAATCTTTCTACGGACTGATTGTAACGACAGCGATCATTGCTCTTTGGGGAATCCCCGCCTTAATTCAAACGCAAGGCGCCTATTTTGACATTGGCTTAAACAAGCATGTCATACAGCGGGGAATAGAATCTTTTAACAACAGAAGCTATATACCTGGAGTCTATTATCTATTCATCATATTAATTTTTATAAACCCTTGGGTTTCCAAGCTAGTACCCACTTTAAAACGAGCTTGGGAAAATAAAAAAGAAGACACATACGATCTTATATTATTAAGTTGGATATTTTCGACTTTTTTAATCTTTGCATTTTATAAAACACAACTACCCCATTACATACTTCCAGCCTACCCTGCCATTGCCCTACTCATTGCTAAATACTACAATAGTGTACCATCAAACACCTTCCAAATCAGCGTGTGGATTCATCGCCTTATATTTTCTTCACTCATTGTAGCTCTCATTTTTGTAGCATTAAACTTAAATAATGAACCCTTTATAGACCTACAAAAAGCAAGCTTCTTGCTAGCTTCCTTTTTATTCACTCTATTACTTGCCTCAGAATGTGCTAAAAGAAATCTAAAAAAACAAACCCTCATTCTTATAGCATTTGCGTCTTTGCTTTTTTTCCCATTAACAAATCATTTAAGAAATACTCACATCACGATAAATACTCATGAACTGATCAAGGAGATCGATACTCCAATTTCTAATTTTTACACCATTGGATTTACCGAACCGAGCTTAATTTGGTATCTAGATGATTATTGCATCTTTTTAGATGATGCTAGCATTAAAACGACTGAATTAAAAGATAACGATTGTCTTATTATTCTTAGTAGAAAATGGAAAGTAAGTGAAAAATCTGTAAAAAAATGGCTGACTGAAAAAACTAATCCAACTTACTATGATCGGAAAGCATTAATTTTTGAGGTATTTAAAAATAACCAAATACTTTGGTCAGAAGGATTTAATCCCGGAAATGGAAGTTGGGTTGAACTAGCAATAATTACTAAATGAGAGTGGCTATGAGCGACATCACGAAAACTTTAATAAACTTTCTAAAATCACGATCTATTCTAATTCCAATTATACTTGGGGTTTTATTTTCCTTATTCAGTAATTTATTTAATTGGGACTTACAATTTCAAGACCTTTTCTGGGATGACCATTTAGCAATATGGATCGGAAAAGAAAATGTGATCGCAAGCTTCTTCTATCATTACGGAATCATACCAGCTGTAGTCATCCCACTATTGTCACTAATTATTCTGATCCTAAGTTATTCATTTAAAAGCATCCTTAAATTTAGGAAAATTGCGCTCTATTTATTTTTAGTGTTAGCCATAGGAAACGGTGTATTAGTCAATGGATTATTAAAAGAGTATTGGGGAAGACCTAGACCCGCCCAAATTGTTGAATATAATGGAACTCAACCATACGAACCTAGCCTTTGGATCAATTTCGAAAGTTATGGTAAATCATTTCCATGCGGTCATGCGACAATGGGCTTCTATTTTTTCAGTCTAGCACTTCTCTTTCAAAAGAGAGTACGGATATCTATTATAACTTTTGCTCTCATTTTTGGATTAGTGATTGGGATTGTACGATCAAGCATGGGAGGGCATTTTTTAACTGATACGGTATGGTCTGCAATTTTTATGTGGATTGTTTCAAAAGCAATTTATTTAAAATTACAATTAAACAAAAATAAATTTTATTCGGAAGAAACTCCAAAATCAAAATTTGAAAAACTTAAAAAAAAGCTCATTCAGTTGGCACTCGTCCCCTTAAGTTTACTATTTATTCTAGCTGTTTTATTAGCAAGCCCTAGAGACAAGGTACACTCCATTACCATTCCCCCTATAGAAAGTCAGACTATTCAACTGAATATCAATCAGACAGGCATTATTCATTTAAAATCAAACTCTGATCATTTTTTAATAAAAACACATGCGGTCGGTTTTGGATTTCCAAAATCTAAACTCCTGTCAAAGTACCAAATTGATCCTTCAAATTCAATCACACTCAGCCATGAAGTATCAGGCTTTTTCTCCGAATTAAATGCTCTAACCACCATCCATTTACCCTCAGGTAAAAAATATGATATTCATTTAGAAGAACCTTTTCCTGAAAAAATCTACTTAAATTCAGTTGAAATAGAAAATTTTGAAGACAGTTTTATTATTGAATAATCATTATAAAAAATATGTATCATTTTGACAGTTGCCCAGATCGTAAGAACCTCGGATCTCTCAAGTGGGAACGCTATGCAGACAAAAGCATACTACCCCTCTGGGTCGCTGATATGGACTTTGAGACAGCCCCTGAAATAGTGCAAGCACTAGAAGCTCGACTAAAACATGGTGTCTTTGGTTATACCATTCCCTATGACAGCGTCCATGAATCAGTTATACAATACTTGAGTAAAAGCCATTCTTATGAGATTAAAGAAGAATGGCTGCACTTCTTACCAGGACTCGTACCTGCTATCAATCTGTGTTGTCATGCTTTCACTGAAGCAACGGATTCCGTAATGACACTCACTCCAGTCTACCCGCCCTTTTTAAGTGCCCCTAAATACGCTAAAAGAGAACTGATCACCGTACCACTTTCATTCAATGAAAAAAATCAATGGACATTTGATTTCGAAGCTATGGAAAGGGCGATTCGACCAGACACAAAACTTTTCATATTATGTAACCCTCATAACCCTGTCGGTCGAGTTTACACTAAAGAAGAACTAACACAATTATCAAACTTCATAGAAAAACACGATTTAATCTTAATATCGGATGAAATTCATTGTGATTTAATATTAGAAAGTTCAAGCCAACACATTGTTTCTGCTACGATTGACGAAAATTTAGCGCAACGAACAATAACACTGATGGCTCCAAGTAAAACCTACAACTTACCAGGCTTGGCCTGTGCCTTTAGTATTATTCAAGACCCGAAAAAAAGAACACAGTTTTATAAAACGATTCGTGGGATCATTACAGAAATTAACTGTTTTGGCTATGCGGCCTGCGATGCTGCCTATCGACATGGAGAGCCATGGAGAATTGAACTCATCCGCTACTTGAATAATAATTATACCATTCTTAAATCTTTCATAGAGGAATCAATGCCACAAATTGTTTTCAAGCCCATGCAAGCCACTTATTTAGCTTGGCTAAATACAAGTCAATTAAACATAAAATCACCAACTCAATTTTTTGAAAAACACGGCATCGGTTTATCAGACGGAACGCCTTTTGGAGATTCAAACTATGTTCGGTTAAATTTTGGCTGCCCGAAAAATCGATTAATTGAGGGACTAGAACGAATGCATGAAGCCTTAAAAAAAGAAGGTAACTTATCCGAATGAATAATGAAGTAGACTCTGTTAGGATAGATCGCTGGTTATGGTCAGTAAGAATTTACAAAACACGAGCAGATGCAACTCAGTCCTGCAAAGCTTCTGCTGTACGCATTAATGATGAGCCCGTGAAGCCTTCAACAAAGGTTCGTATTGGAGATACCATCAAAGCGCGCAGGAACAATTTAACAAAAACCTTACTCGTTACAGGGTTAATAGAAAAAAGAGTCGGAGCTTCAAAAGTATCTGAATATTGCAAAGACCAAACACCAGCCTCTGAATTATTTGAAGCACAAGAAAGGAGCAATCGCTCTAAACTCCACAAAGGCTATTTAGGAAAAGGTCGACCTACAAAGAAAGATCGAAGAACACTTAAGAAATTCTTGGATTATGAAATGTAAGTACTCAATACTTAAGACACTCGCTCCAGCATAAAGGCTTTAATCGCCTCAGGAGTTGGATCAACCGCATATTTCACAATAGCTTTCGATTTAAACTCTTCTAAAGACGGATGCAGCACATCAATTCCAATAGCTTGTTCAATAGTATCAGGGAACTTAGCAGGATGTGCCGTTGATAAAATCAAACTTGGTTCCGAATTAATATCCGTAAATCCACACGCAGTATGTGGGTCAATAACATAGCCATAGTCCTTGTAAACGGAACGAATAATCGACGCAATCTCTGAATCCAAAGTACGACTACTAGAAAAAGTATCCGCATTGAACTCTTTGAAAATATACTGACCCGTTGTTTTAAATTCATGCATAATCGAGCGGACCAATTCACTATCCCCATGAACCGAATAATACAAAAAGCGTTCAAAATTAGATGCTACCTGTATGTCCATTGAGGGAGCTAAACTAGGGGCTACTTGCTCTTGAGCGTACACGCCAGTTTCAAAAAGACGATGTAAAATATCATTTTGATTTGTTGCGACCCTAAAACCTTTGATGGGCACTCCCATCTGCTGAACCATCCAACCCGCTAAAACATTTCCAAAATTTCCAGTCGGAACAACAAAGGTGAAAGACTCTCGCTGATCTTTAGGCAATCGTAAAAAAGCGGACAGGTAATAGACGCATTGCGCCAATATTCTAGCCAGGTTGATCGAATTCACTGCAGATAAGCCCACCTTTTCAGCAAAGGTTCGATCTTGAAAAACTGTTTTCATCGCTGTTTGGGCATCATCAAAACTACCTTGAATCGCCAAAGGGAAAACATTAGCTGCTCCAGTACAAGTCATTTGGCGCTCTTGTAATGGAGAAATACGGCCATCAGGATATAAAATAAAAGAAGTAACGCCCTCCTTGCCCAATAAACCATGAATTGCAGCGGCTCCCGTATCACCCGATGTAGCACCCAATACAGAAATCTTGCGACCACTTTCCCTGATCTGGTATTCATAAAAATTACCTAATAATTGAAGTGCAAAATCTTTAAATGCTAAGGTCGGCCCATGAAATAATTCTAAAACTAAAAGCTGATCCTCTAATTTACGAATCGGAGCAATCGAAGGATCTTCAAAGTGAAGATATGATTGCTCAATGATCAAATCTAAATCCTCCTTGGGAATATCGGTCGCAAAAAAAGCAAAAAATGCCTGACACAATTCAACGTACGATAACGTTTCCCAATCTTTAAGATACGGTTTTAAATCAGGTAAGGTATCAGGAATATACAAACCGCCATCAGGTGCGAGTCCATGCTCCACTGCCGTTCTAAAAGATACGGGAGGTACCTGATTACGTGTACTTATAAATTTCATTGCTTAAACGGTATCCAAGCCAAATGCAGAGTGAATTAAGCGAGTGGCATCTTCCGCAGATTCCGGATGAATTCCAACCGAAATCTTTATCTCAGAAGTACTGACTAACTGAATATTAATACCAGTATTTGCCAATGCATCAAATAAAGTCGCTGCCACCCCTGAATGCGTGCGCATCCCAACCCCAACAATTGAGACTATGGCTATCTCACTCGACTCAAACTCTGTACCGGTACCAACATCAGAAAATGCGGACTGCACGGCTTTTTCAGCGCGCACAACATCATCACGAGCTACAGTAAATGTCATATTCGCTTTTCCTTCACGCCCGATATTCTGAACGATCATATCAACACTCACATCGGCATTCGCCAAAGATTGAAACAACGTCGCTGCAGCACCTGGCTGATCAGGCAGATTACTGACAACAACCTTAGCTTGCTTATTGTCGAGAGCCACTCCACTAACGACAACATCTTCCATAGATTTTACTTCTTCTTTCACAATAGTACCTGGGTTACGATTAAAACTAGAACGAACTTCAAAATTAACATTATATTTCTGAGCAAACTCAACTGCTCTATTCTGCATCACCTTTGAACCTGAACTCGCTAATTCAAGCATCTCCTCATATGAAATATATTGCAACTTTTTTGCTTTAGAGACAACTCGAGGGTCAGCTGTATAGACACCGTCCACATCAGTGAAAATCTGGCACAAATCTGCCTTCAATGCAGCAGCAATGGCAATAGCACTTAAATCAGAACCACCACGCCCAAGCGTCGTAACCTCTCCCGATTCCGAATGCCCTTGAAAACCAGCTAGAATGACAACTTTCCCAGCTGCTAACTGTTCCTTCAAATCCCCACCAGAGATTTCTTTAATTCGAGCGCGAGTATGGTTAGGATCTGTCAAAATCCCAGCTTCACTACCCGTACGGGAAACCGCAGGAATGCCTAGCGAATGGAGCGCCATCGTTGTTAGTGCGATCGTCTCCTGCTCTCCTGCCGTAAGCAAACGGTCCATTTCCCTTTCATCAGGAGTTGAATTTAAAGCCTTAGCACGAGAGATTAAATCATTCGTCACACCGGATCGCGCTGATACAACAACCACCACCTCATTACCCGCTTCGTATGTTTCCTGAACACGCTCTGCAACATTTTTAATGCGATCGACATCTCCAACGGATGTGCCCCCATATTTTTGAACAATCAATGCCATAAGATGAAATGTTTATTGTATACGAATACTTTTAATGATTAATAAAGGATTGATAACTGAAAAATAAAGGAAATTAAGATAAAATACTGCGGATTTGTAATTAAGAACCCTATTTTAAAGTTTTATTAGAACTATGCAGGAACTGTACATACAAGCTGAAGCATTTCTTTCGTCAATGAAACAGTTTGATGGAATTCATTACGATGCTTCTCATTGGGAAAACCGACTCCTTGAAATCAAAAAAGAAATTGCTCAGTCCGGGACTTATACACATAGCCCTCAAGAATTAGAATTTGGTGCTAAATTAGCCTGGAGGAATAGCAATCGATGCATCGGTCGGCATTTCTGGAGACAACTTGATGTATTTGATTGCAGACAAATCGATGACTACTCAGCCATTACCAATGCACTAGAAAGACATGTTTCATCAGCATTCAATAAGGGCGCTATCAAAAGTACTGTCAGTATTTTTGCTCCCAGACACACAACTCAAGCTAAAACACCAGACACCGTAACTATCCTGAACCACCAACTCATACGCTACGGAGGATTCAAACAAAAAGATGGCAGCATTATCGGTGACCCACACAGTCTTAGATTTACAGAAGCGTGTTTAAAGAATGGATGGAAGCCCAATGAACAAAGTGATTTCACACCCCTGCCTTGGATCCTAAAAATTAATGGTAGCTATCAGCCAGTCTATGATGTCTTTCACCAAAAACCTGAACTCTTAAATGAAGTGCTGATTGAGCACCCAGAAAATAAGGCATTCAAAGATCTCGGATTAAAATGGTACACAACCCCCATATTATCAGACATGGCACTCGTCATTGGTGGGATTATCTATCCCTGCGCTCCTTTTAATGGGTGGTATATGGGAACTGAAATTGGCGCTAGAAACTTAGCAGACGAAGCACGCTATAATACATTACCAAAAATCGCACAACTCTTCGGCTATGACCAAAAAACCGATCGTAGCTTATGGCGTGACCGAGCCATTATTGAACTCAACCGAGCGGTTCTGTATAGTTTTGACCGAGATGCAGTTAAGATTGGCGATCATCACGCACTTAGCAGACAATTTGAAAAATTTTGCAAAAATGAAGTAGATGCGAAGCGGACGATTACCGGAGATTGGACCTGGTTAATACCACCCATAAGCGCATCACAGACACCAACATTTTCACAAGAATTTGATCCAACGGTGACCCAACACACGAATTTTTTCTATCAAAAGTCTGAATTGAATCCTAGTAAAAATGCTACAGGGAAATGCCCCTACCACTTAGCGTAAAAAAATTTTAAGAATTAGTGAGTACTTGGATCAAAAATGCGAATACTCACAGGATCTTCAAGCACTGCCGTCGCTTCCTTTATGTCCTTACAAGCCGATAAGATAGAAGCTTCATAAGTAGAATGGGTTGTCACCATGATTAAAGCACTGCCATCACTCAGCTCTTTCTGGTTAACCGTAGCAAAACTAATATGATATTGTGCCATGATATTTGAAAGCTTTGCTAAAACACCTTCTTCATCTCTGACTTTAAAACGAATATAATATCGACTCTCTAAAACCTCAGATTTTGCTAATTCTACACGCTTTTCATCATCCGATAAACTACCAACTTCATTAAATCGATCGATTGAAGAAGTCCCCTTTAATAATGATACCGCATCAGCTATATCACTAATAACCGAACTCGAAGTAGCATCTTGCCCAGCACCACGACCAATTAAGACAGTTGTACCAACAACATCACCGGTCACGCTGACTGCATTATAAACCTCATCCACACTCGCCACTGTTTCCGATTTCGAAATAAGCGATGGGTGCAAACGCACGGATAAAGCATTCGTTTTAAAATCTCGAGCGATGATCCCTAATAACTTAATCTTATAACCCAGTTGATTCGCAATTTCAATATCTTCACTAGAAATAGATCGGATGCCCTCACAAATGATATCCTTTAATTGAATCCATTTACCATGAGCCAGATACGCTAAAATAACGACCTTATGAGCAGCATCAATACCATCCAAATCAAGTGATTCATCCGCCTCAACATATCCGAGCTTTCGAGCATCGCCTAGTGTTTCATCAAAACTTAATCCCTCTCGCTCCATTCGCGTTAGGATATAATTTGAAGTACCATTTAAAATTCCATAAATGAGATTAAAGCGATTCGCCACCAAAGCCTCTCTAAGAGTTTTTATTATGGGGATGCCACCCGCTACAGAAGCTTCAAATAAATAATGTCCTCCATGCTTACGAGCTAATTGAAATAGAGACTCACCGTGCTCACAAATTAGCGCTTTATTGGCAGAAATAACAATTTTACCCGCCTTTAAAGCACGCTCTGTCCAATCCAAGGCAGTATCAGTACCACCTATTAACTCGCAAATAATATCAATCGTTGGATCCTCTAAAATACTATCCGGATCCTCTGATAGAATTTGTCTCGGCACCTGAATCGCTCGTTCACGGTCTAATGAACGGACCACAATCTTGGAAATCGATAAATGAACACCTAAACGCTTTTCAAGAGCACTGCGATTCTGCTCTATATTTTTCCAAACACCTTGGCCAACAACACCAAAGCCTAATAGTCCAATAGTGACGGTTCTTGAGCCAGACATACAATATAAACTAAGGATTTATTTTGATTAACTCACATTCAAAAATCAAGGTGTCTCCAGGCTGAATAACTCCAGGTCTCGGATTATTACCATAAGCCAAATCACTCGGAATATATAATGTGATATGTCCACCCTCACCGATTTTTGTTAAGCCTTCAGCAAATCCAGAAACAACACCTCGTAATGGAAAATCTGCAGGAGCACCACGATCATAGGAACTGTCAAATTGAGTGCCATCAATACGCGTCCCTTTATAATGAACGGTAACGGTATCATCTAAACTAGGACGCTCCTTTGATCCTACATTATGGATTCGATAATGCAATCCGCTTTCCGTCGATTCCACACCATCCTCCGATTTAAGTTTAGCAATGAAAGCTGCACCCTCTTGACTGTTTATTTCCGCTGCGGAGGCTTATTCGTCGGCTAGTCGCACTTCAGCTTGTTCCAATCGTTCTTCAATGTACGCTTGAAACGCTGGCATGGCATTCTGAATCGCAGGATCCATAGTATCTTCAGACAATGCCTTCTTAATTCCACGTGAAATAGCATCAGCATCTGAACCATCGAAACCAAGCTCTTTTAAACCCGAACGATACACCGTCATGTAACCAAGGATCTCAAGCATCTTGTCTTCGTTTAGAGATGAGTCCGAAGCAGAATCTGGCTCGACACTATCAGCAAATACCAAATGACAGAAAAAGGATGCAAGCAATAAAGGTAATAAAAAAGTCTTCATAAAATTAAATCAATAGTTGGTTAAAAATAAGTCTTATACATTTATAGACTTTTTTCATAAGGGAAATCATAAAATAAAAAAAGCTCCAGCAAATTGCTGGAGCTTTAATGAAAATTAAAACTATTTAATTATGAATTACGACGACGGATCGCTACGAAAATGAATGCAGCAAATCCAGCAAGCAATGCATAGGTTGATGGCTCAGGTACTACTGAAATATTAACACCAGTGTCTTGAAAACCACCAGGAACAGATACAATAGCATTAATTAAAGTCCAACCTGATATAGCATTTGCATCAGTAGCTGCAACGCCAACAGAAATATCAAGTGAAGTTGGAGGTGTAGGAGCTGAAGCGCCTGTGAATGTTCCCCAATCTTCAAATGTAGCATAACTTCCGATAGTGGAGTCCAACTCAATCCAAGCAGTTTGACCAATATAGTCGATTCCGCTTAATGCAGATGTTCCAAAAATAAATCCTTCAGGTGACACACCATTATGAGTTAATGTAGCAACTGAGTTAAACGTATCGTCAGAGAAATAACCTAGATTTAGACTAGTTAGACCACTGCTGTCTTGACCAAACCAATATGCGCCGCCAGGAGCTGCTGCTGAGCCCCAAGTGACGTTAGAAGCCTGACCATAAGCACCTATAGAAATAAGTGATAATGTAGTAAGGGTAATTAATAATTTTTTCATGATATATATATTATGTACTAAAAATTTAAAGAGTATAAGGAATTGCATCGTTCCAAGCGAGACCAGAACCAATGTGTTTAATTATTATTGAAGATCCTGCAGGAATTACAGCGCTTCCAGTATCGACTGAATTGCTTGAAACATTTCTCCAACCAGTTCCTCCAAGGAAACCAAATAAATCAGTTTGATAGTAATAAGTGGTAAATGAACCATCAGTAGCAATTACATAAATTAAATCACTAGAGGCTGCACTTGATCCAGATACATATCCGTTGTCAACTGCGTAGATACCAGAATCATCCAATGTAGTATCTACAGGGAAAGGATAAGAAACAAGTGAGAATCCGGCAGGTAATGTTCTAGTATGATCTAAAGTGTTTACAGTACCTGAAACAACAACAGACAAATCTTCAGCAGAAATCCTGTTAACAAGAACACCATCATCTGGCCCGATTACAATATTGGACATATCGGTAGAGGTGTCACCGACAGCTCTCCAACCAGTACCGCCAAGAAAACCAAATAGATCCGTTTGGTAATAGTAGGAATTATATGAGCCAAGACCGTCAGCTGACATAATGTATACAACATCAGAACTACTTGAGGAACTACCTGATGTAAGACCAGCCTCATTATTTGCGCCTAGTAAATCAGAAATTGTTGAATACTCCTTCACATAAATCGTGTCATCATTTGCAAGCTCAGATGAAACATCTGATGTTAAAGTAATTGTGCTATCAGTATTAGATGAAATATCTAAAATGCTACCCGAAGATGTTTGAACATAGAATAGATTCATTCCTTCTGCATCAGTACCGGCTAATTCACCTGCTGTCAAAGAAAAGGAAGTTGTGATAGTATCGCCGCTAACAGAAGTAGTAGTACCAGAATAGACAACTGAATTCTCTAAGGGGTTTGATAATGCAGTATAACCGTTACCGTTAATAGTAATAGTTACATAACCAACAGGGGTAGAGCTCACATCTTGAGCGATTGATGAAGACACTGCTGCTGCAAAAAACATAGCAACAAGTCCGATAAGGTTTAAATTTTTAATTTTCATGTTTAATAAATAATTTTAGGGTTCTATTAATTAAAGGATTTGGAGACTGCCTGTCAATCGATAAGTTTGAATTATTTCACAAAATTAAAGGAAATTTCAAAGGATGAGGCAAAAAACTTGGCTATCATTAACTTAAGTACTTTTTTATTAAATAGTTACAGGTTTATATCGAACATCCAATGAAGAGCCCCTACATTAGTATCAACTGAATCTATAGTCAGGGTAGAAGCCCATTTTTCAAACTTTTTAGTTCGAATTTTATGGGCTACAGAAAAATCGTTAACTATTTTATAATCTGAATAATAAATAAGGGATTGATTTTCAGGGTTCAAAAGATCTTTTAAGGTCACTTGAACTTCTTTGTAAGTTTTTACATCAATAAAATAGTCTATAATAAAATGTGTGTCCAATCCAACGCGAATCCAATGACAAACAGATCCAGCTTTTCGCTCTGTTCCTAAGTATTCCATGGTTTTTTTTGAACTGAATGGATAAAGTAAATAGCTACCAAATTGCGCACTTTGCTCGATAAGTCGAAACTTAGGATCACCTGGATTTAATAAAACAGCCTCATTACTAATTGGCGATTTTTCGCGGGCATTCACGCCATCAAAAGCTAGCACATAGTCACCTTCCTTCAGAAACATGACCATTTTCAAATAATTAGGCTTTTTTAAAAGTGACTCATATTGATAAGACTCACCTTCAGCTGTTTCAATCGTGCCCTTCATCCTAAAGCTTTTCAATTGTTTCCACTTTTCAAAACCACCCAAGCCTTCATTGTAATGACGAGTTAAAATTTGGCCCAACTTAGAGGGGTATAGTTCTGGCATAGCAGACTGTTCTAATGCTTTTGTTAACTGAAACTCTTCTAGCATTAAGCGATTCGTTTTCTCATTGCTAAGATCAGCCGCTAATGAATAGGTAGCAAAAAAAGAAAGACTTATGATCGCAATTAGGGGACTTTTTTTATATTCTTTGAGTTTCATAAATAATTAATAATTTGATTATGTGAAGAATAAGAAGTATATTTTTATTCCATTTTTTTTATTAGCAATATAATAAAGCTTAATTTTAATTTTCAGAAAATCCGCCCTAAAGATACACTAAATGCCTAGCTTCAACTATACAGCACGCAACGCCCAGAGCGAATTAATCCAATCCACGTTACTGGCAAGCGATCGAAAGCATGCGCTTATTGAGCTCAAAAAGCTAGGTTTAAAACCGATTCGGCTGATTGAAAGTGATGATGATTCGTCTGGGAAAAGCCGCATTTTACCTTCCTTCATTGGAAAACTAAAACGCAATACAAGAGACGTTAGCTCGAATAACTCGCAAAGCATGGGTGGCTCAACTAGTTCAAAAGGTGAAGCCATTGGCTTGAATTTAATTAAACGTTTACATGAACTCCATAAATCAGGCTTACCGATTGGAGATGCCGTTCGAATATTACAAAATCGTTCGAGTGCTCGAGAACAAAAAAAACTAGCAAATAGTCTTTGGAGAGATTTAAGCGAAGGGATTCCATTGGCAAAAGCGATGTCAAAACGCTCCAAATATTTTTCACCGTCTATCTGCCATGTGATTCAAGCAGGCGAAGCGACTGGACATCTCGCTCCTATTTTAAAGAAGGTTATTGCCTACCTAGAGGAAAAGCGAGCGATCCGCAAAAAAATGATATCCAGCATGGTCTATCCGTCATTCGTGAGCTTGGTCGCTATTTTAGTCGTCATTTTATTTTTGACTGTCCTGCTGCCACAAATTGAAGGTATGCTCGAACGACTCGGTGGCGAAATGACTTGGAGCGCTCGTCTACTCATTGACGGCTCGAATTTGTTGCTACAATTTGGGCCCTTTCTACTCATCGCACTTGTTCTGACAGTAGTCGGTATTAAGCAATGGAAAACGACCCGAAAGGGCACGCTTTTTTTAGATGCCCTTTTCTTAAAAATACCCTTAATTGGTAAGATTATTTATTATTCAAACCTTTACCAAACAGGCAATCTAATCGCTACTTTGCTTCAAAGCGGTATTAACACCACAGAAACCCTCCAGTTAACAGAAAAAACGATCGTCAACCATTCGCTCAAAGAGAAATTTATCATCGCCAAAACTCAAGTGAATGAGGGTGTTTCCTTAACCCAGGCCTTCCGTATACAGAAATTTATGCCCGATATTGCTTTAGATGTATTAGGCGTTGGTGAGGATACCGGCGATTTAGCTAATAGCATGGAGGAAGTGACGGTTGGATTTAAGGAACAACTGAGCAATCGACTCAATCAAATGACCACCATTGTTTCGTCCCTAGCATTAGGATTTGCTTTTAGTTTAGTGACGCTCATTGCAATCGGAATCGTCACTAGCATCTTTCAAGTCAGCAAAAGCTTATCGCTTTAGGCTTATCGCTTTAGCCAACCATCGCTATGCACCTTTAGGCTTACCCTGTGAGAGGGCTCTTCGCCTCAACCTCAGAGCATTCAATCGAATAAACCCACTGGCATCGTCAGGGTTGTAGTCACTTTCAACGCCTTCCATAGAAGCAATGTCTTCATCGTACAAAGAATAGGGAGACTTTCTTCCAACCGTTGTAATCGTACCTTTGTAAAGTTTGAGTCGCACGGTTCCAGAAACACTCTTCTGTGACTCATCGATCAAAGCTTGAAGTGCTTCACGCTCAGGCGCGTACCAAAAGCCATTGTAAACTAATTGAGCGTACTTTGGAATCAAACTATCCCGCAAGTGCATCAGTTCTCGATCCATGGTGATCGACTCCATGTTCCTATGTGCTTGCAAAAGAATCGTGCCTCCTGGTGTTTCATAGACCCCACGACTTTTCATGCCGACAAAACGATTTTCAATTAAATCAACACGACCAATACCATGCTTGCCTGCTAGAGCATTTAACTGTCGCATAACGTCAGCTGGGTTGTAGGCAGTTCCATTAATTGCCACACAATCCCCTTTTTCAAAATCAAGCTCAACATAGTCTGCGACATCTGGAGCGTCCTCAGGATCAACTGTCAATTTATACATGGCTTTATTGGACTCAACGGTTGGATCAAACCAAGGGTCTTCCAAAATGCCCGCTTCATACGAAATATGTAATAAATTTCGATCCATAGAATACGGCTTAGACGCACTCGCCTCCACATCAATCTGATGCGTCTTGCAGTAGTCGATCATTTCACTTCGCCCCGGAAATGCGTCTCGAAAAACGGACATACGCCAAGGTGATATGATTTGAAGATTCGGAGCTAATGCCGCATATCCCAGCTCGAATCGAACTTGGTCATTCCCTTTTCCAGTTGCCCCATGAGCGACAGCATCGGCACCCTCTTTCAGCGCAATATCGACATGTGCTTTAGCAATGAGTGGTCGTGCAATCGATGTGCCTAGTAAATACTGCCCTTCGTATATAGCATTAGCGCGCATCATTGGAAAAATAAAGTCAGACGCAAATTCATCGACTAGATCTAATGTGTAGTGCTTAGCAGCACCCGTTGCCTTTGCTTTTTCCTCCAAGCCATTTAATTCTTCTTCTTGCCCAACATCCGCCGCGAATGTGATGATCTCAGCTGAATAATGCTCCTTCAACCAACTGACGAGCACTGAGGTGTCGAGTCCTCCAGAATATGCTAATACGATTTTCATAATTACTGAGTAGATTTGATGCTTTTCCCTTGTTTAGGCAAGGACGATTCACAAAATTATGCAAGAAAAAGCCCCACAGTCCAATTGGACTGTGGGGCTCAACCTCTAAAAAATTAAACCGACTAGAATTTTAGAAAGAATAGAGTAGCTCTACGGCAAACTCGTCGGCATCGTCCGCTGCTTCAAGATCAACACGTGAGAACTCAGCGATCACCGCTAAGTTATCGGCCAAAGCTGCATTGTGAGCAATCGTCCACTTGTCTCCTTCAACATCTAAAGTAGAATCGCCAGAGTCTGTTAATTGTGTGTCCATCTTACTGTAACGGAAAGTCACAGAGTTCTTATCGCTGTACGAATAATTCGCCATCAACTGATAGAGATCTCCGTCTGCTAAATCCAAAGTATTTCCATCAAGATCCGCAATCGTATAATAAATTGGACCATCATAATTCAAATACTCAGCAGCGAATAACCACTGATTCACCTCATAGGTCACATAAGCATTCCAAATATTGCCATCTTCTTCGCCCTCGGCTTCAGGTTCATACATACGAGCGCCTAAGAATCCATTGAACTGATCCGTAAACTGAATCCCATAGGTGGCTTCGATGCTATAATCACCATCTGTATTATCGCCAGGATTTCGACCATCAGCGATTTTGCTATCCCCATTATCCACTAAGGAGAGCGTGAAGCTATTGTTCATTCCATTGTAGTTATAACGAATGCCTTGATCCCCAAGATCATAGATATCCTGAACTAAATCTATATCTCCACTTGAATAAGCAGTTGAGACTTGATAGAGACCGGTTGGCTCAGAGGCATCAAAGAACAGGTTGGATTCGAATCGACCGAACATAAAGCTGGAATTTGGATCGATAGCGTAAGTGACATAGGCTTCTTCGATTTCTGTTTGGTTTTCGCCATCTTCATACTGGACATTGATGCGAGCCGTCACAGGGCTACCATTATCAATTGAGAAGTCCACTTCTACTTGGTCAATACCAACCGTGGATTCCCCTTCTCCATCCGAATAGGACATATCAACAAAACCACTCACTGAGATGGTTTCGGAGAGAGCGACATCGGCAAAAGCGATGCCTGAAACTGCTAAAAAAGCAGCGAATAATTTAAGTTTGTTTTTCATAGTGTTTGTTATTTGTTTTTTTAAATCCGCTCCTCAAAGTCCCCTTGATCCATGGGACGCCAATTCTAACCACTATGAAATAAGGTCGTTAGCTTGTTAGCTGAGTGACCTCTGCTGAGTGATGTTAGCGCTTTCTGAAACAAGGGTTATTGAAGTGATGGATTAAAATTCGAGTAAAAGAGGGAACTCCTAGCGGACTTATTCCATTTTTTTACGAATTTTTTTATCTTATTTGCCGAAAGCTTTGGCTTATGCATACTATGAACTCGAGATATAGTATTTCTTCTAAATAATTTAAACTAATCTATTTAAGGTATGACTCACTTCATTCCAGTGTAGTGAAAGCCGTTGATTTATGCGAGCAGACCTTGCATCTTATAAAAAAATAAACATTAAATAGAGCATGGCATACGAATATACGACGACTAAAAAGATTGAATTTTCTGAGACTGATATGGCAGGCTTAGTCCATTTTTCGAATTATTTTCGCTATATGGAAGTTGCTGAACGGGATTTCTTTGAATCCTTAGGGCTCAACTTAATACAATCGGCACCGAATGATTTAGTCGGCTATCCAAGGACACGTGCGGAGTGTAAATTTTCTGCCCCCTTACGCTTTGGGGATACTGTGAAAATACATCTTGCTGTAAAAGCACTGAAAGATCGCTCAATTGATTATCAGTTTAGACTGTATCGTATCACTCCTGAAGGAACCGAAGCCGTGGCAAAGGGTCACCTAACGACGATTTACACCGAATTGATGCCCGACGGCTCCCTGCAATCAAGACCCCTTTCGAATGAATTATTAGAAAAACTAGAAGAGGCACCTGCAGAGGTCTTGCAACCCAAGTGCGCGAATTAAACAAACGCTTTAATTAAGGAATTTTACGGATAAAACTGATGAAGCCTCATGTACTAGTAACCAATGATGACGGAATCCACTCTAAGTTTTTACATCTTTTAGTGGAGGCGTTAGTACCCAAGTTTCGAGTGAGCGTGGCAGCACCAAAAAGTGAGCAAAGCTGGATTGGGCGAGCAATCAGCCGACACTCAGAAATTGAAATTGAAGAGCATTCGGCACACTTTCCCACGGGTGTTGTCGCTTGGAGCATTGGCGGGACTCCTAGCGACTGCGTAAATATCGCTCTGGGAAATCTTTTAAATGATCGACCTCAAATTGTGGTTTCTGGAATTAATTTAGGATTTAATACCTCTGAAATATTGATTTTAAGTTCTGGAACGATTGCGGGTGCGATTGAGGGATCGATCTGGGGACTCCCATCCATTGCATTCAGCCAAGCCATCCCGAATGAACTCTATGGAGCGATTCATGCACAAGCGGGACAAACGGATGATCGCTTTTTTCCGATCATCTCAGCATCCGCATCAAAAGCGGCAGAAATCACCGAAAACACCTTGGTAATGCCCCCTGTTTTAGGAAAAGTATTGAATGTTAATTTTCCCGATACGATGCACAGCGAAGCACTGATCGAGCAAACAAGCCCATCAAAAATTCATCTTGGAAGCCTGTACGAACGGAATGAAAACGGGAAATATCGCTTTCGTTACTCGGAAGGGACGAGAGTCTGCAATAATCCAAATAGCGATCGAGATGCACTAAAGCGAGGCAATGTCAGCATCAGTGAATTAGATTTTTCTGCCATAGGGAAAACAAATAAAACCTAATTATACGATTGTTTAAGAAGGAAATCTTGATCAATATATGATCAGTTTGACTAAACTAACCGCTATGATACGATCGATTCGAACAGCATTCATCACCGGATTGGTGATCATTCTACCACTAGGCGTGACTGGCCTAGTGATTGGAATAATACTAGATAAAATAGGAAATCCAGCGAGTGAACTATTTTTTCGGTTCATCGATTCCAACATCAGGGACATGCCCTCGGTTGGGATTTCGCTTCAAGTGCTATCATTGATAATCGTGCTTACGATCATAACTATTCTAGGCTTTGGATCGAGAATCTTTATTGGGCAGTTCTTATTTAATTCGTTTGAAAAAGTCGTTACACGAGTGCCTTTTATCAATCTGATTTACAACACTGTGAAACAAATTGTTGATACTTTTAGTAAGCAACAAAAAGCAATTTTTCAGGAAACGGTATTGATAGAATACCCAAGGAAAGGAATCTATGCTGTCGGCTTTTTAACCAATCGCGCGAAAGGTGAGATTCAAGAGCTGACAGGTGCTGATTTAGTCAATGTCTTTGTGCCAACAACACCTAATCCAACCAGCGGATTTTTACTCATGCTCCCGAAAGAGGATGTGATTCCGATGAAAATGTCTATTTCGGATGGTATGAAACTGATCATTTCTGGAGGAGCTGTCGTTCCGCCCTTTTCCAAAGAGCAAATAGAAGAGGCTGATTCTGAGACAATCCATTCGATGGATGCTGAATGACAATGAGCGAATTCGAGCCGAATCGAACCATACTGGTTTTAAAAGTCACTCAAACAAGCGAACATTTTTTAAAGATTGATTACCTGTGTTCAATGATAGGCTTAGCCAATGCTTTATTTCGATTCTCCCCTAAAAAAAGCCATCCCAACAAACCAGAGATTTTTGATACGGCAGACATCCTTTTGGATTTGTCCTCCTCTACTAAAACAAAATTCATAAAGGACTATCAGCCTATAAAAAAGCGAACTAACATAGGCATTCATTATAAACAACTCTTGTATGCTTCAAAATTCAGTCAGTTTTTGACTCAAAATGCCACCCACGTACCGGATCCTCATGAGCTTTACTCACTTGTGACTCGTAGCTTAGATGCCTTCGAAAATGGATATGCTCCTGAAATTATCAGCTTAAAAGCCTTTTATAATTTTCTCAAAACTGAGGGTTTCCCCGTACGTGCTACCTGGTTGACCTTATTGCCTAAAGAACAACAAATCCAGGCAAGAAACTTATTACAGACTCCATTAGATCAACTCAACAATTCACCCCAAAGCGATGATTTGGCTCAAGATCTTTTGAATCACCTATCCCAATGGATCGAAAAAGAAACGGACTTTAAACCAGTTTCATTCTAATCCTCCCCATCAACCACTTGCCAAAAGCCACAGAAAATTAAGGGATTTCTAAAAAAATGCACCGCTGAGTGGGGTAACTCAGCGGTGTAAAAACAAACAACTAATAAAACTAAAATTCTTTCGTTATAATAGTAGACGGGAACACCTTAAAAACGTTCAAAAAAAAATATTTTTTTTAAAAAAATAATCT
>CAJWEH010000015.1 GCA_913031135.1 uncultured Puniceicoccaceae bacterium
CTTATTGAATAATTTTATAATAAGTAAAAGTTTTTTATGATGTCTAATAAAACCACTCAATCCGAAAAAAATCTTTACCTAGTTGGATTTATGGGTGTTGGGAAGTCTCATTTTGGAAGACTGGTAGCTAGTGAATTGGACTTCCAATTCTTGGATTCTGATCATGAGATTAGCAAAAAGGAAAAGCGATCAATACCTGAGATATTCGAAAAATATGGTGAACCCTATTTTAGGAAGCTAGAACATTCATTCATTGAGTCAGGTCATCCAAACAGCGGCTGTGTCGTGGCTTGCGGGGGTGGTTTGGCAGTTCAAGGTGGAATGATGGATGTTTTGAAATCTAAAGGAGTGGTGGTTGCTTTATTTGCCTCCAAAGAGGAAATACTTGAACGAATACTGAAGAATAAAAATAGACCACTCTTAAATGTAGAAAATCCGAAAGAAAAGATAGAGAATTTGTTAGAAGAGCGTTCTCCTATTTATTTAGAATCCGATGTGAGCATCGCTACCCAAGGAAGAAACATTCAAGAGGTGTCTAATGGCATTATCCGTTCCTATAAAAAGATTTTAAGTAGGAAAAGGGCTTAGTTTTCTACTTGAAATAAGGGTTAATTAACTCCGTAAATAGTTTTGGAATACGAACGACTTTATTTTCTGTGTTGATAAATACATGCTTTGTGTGGCCTGTGGCAATCAGCGTGTCCTCATGATGAAGATCATATAAAAAGGTGAAGTGTACTTTGGGCTTTTCTTCTAAGCGTATGTTTATGTTGATGGTTTGATTGAATTGAACTGGCTTTAAATAATCCACCTTTGCGGAGAGAACAGGGATGTAATAGCCTTTTAATTCAATCGCATCATAGGGGAGACCCAGATGATTGAATAAATCAATTCTACAAGTTTCAAACCAGATTAGAAAATTGCTGTGGTGTGCTCGTTGCATAGCGTCTGTTTCCGCATAACGAACAATTAGTGAATTCGTAAAAGTAAGCATGATTTGTATTTGACCTTATTCTCGAATAAAAATTAAACAAACAGATTATTTCGAAAATTTCGCACTATGAAACAAACGGATCGAATCGTTCTATTTACCATCGGCTTTGCTGTCGGCACTATATTAGTGTCGAGTTATCTTCAATTTAAAGAAAATAAGCGTGTAACAGGTCAAGCGACTGAAGCGATTTCAAATTCCTTGAAAGCTAATCCACTGCCGAATTCAGTCCCTCCTGTTTTTTCTGAAGGCTCCCTGTTTGATTATGCTGAAATTGTTGAGGAAGGTCGCTCTGAGCGTATATGGTTATTGCATTTTAAGAAGAGCTATCCTTTTGTTCGGATTGTTGAGGATCTTAATACGGGCGATTGCCTCGTTATGGCAGCGGATCAAATTTTGCTGTATTTGGAAGATGGAGTCGATGTTACAGCGGTCAAAAGTCTGCTTGATGCGAATGGATTGAAGGTAAGGATGTTTAATCGAAATAAAAATATAGTCGTAATTGGAGTTCTTAATAATGGAGTGGATGCCGTCCCAATGACCTTAGAACTCGTTTCAGCTTGGACTGGTTTAGTTGAACAGGCTATGCCTGATTTTATTGAAATTCGCTCTTTCTGAGAGAAAATTATTTTGATATTCGAATTGACCCATAATTCACTATCTTATTGTTTAAGCAGTTTTTACATCTCAATTTTATATTATGAATATTGATAATAAAGATATTTCTCCAACAAGAAAAGCAATCGTGGTTGAATTCACGAGTGATGAATTAGCTTCCGAAGAAGCGGGGGTCATTGCTGAGTTTAGTCAACATGTGAGTCTACCTGGCTTTAGAAAAGGGAAAGCAAATGCATCTATGGTACGCACTCGTTATGCAAAAGAGATCAAAAAGGAACTAAAGCAAAGATTAGTTCAAAAAGCTCATCAAGATGGCGTTGGGAATTTAGAACATAAAGTATTTAGTATTGTAGAAATCGACACGGATGGCATCGATAACAAGAAAGACTCTAAGGTGACATTCACTGTGGATATTGTTCCCGCTTTTGATCTTCCAGAATATGAAGGTATTGAAATTGAAAGTACTGAGGCAACTGCTGAAGATAAAGAAATCGATCAAATGATCGAGCAGATCTTAAGCCAAAGGGCTGAATTCAAGCCTGTTGAAAAGGTGATTGAAAAGGGTGATTATGTTCGCTGTGGTTATGTTGGAAAAATTGGGGATCAATTGATCGATGAGCTAGTTCCGAATCATAAAATGTATGGCACCCAGAAATCGACTTGGGAAGAGGCTGGTGCTGAGGGCACGCCTGGAGTTTCTGCAGTGGTAGAGGGTTTAATTGGGATGAAAATTGGAGATACTAAAGAAGTGGAAATGGAATTTCCGTCTGATTTCCATGTGACCGAGTTAGCGGATAAAAAAGCTCAGTATGAAATTTCTGTTGAGGAAGTGAGAGAGAAAATCTTGCCAGAAATGGATGAAGCTTTTTTTGAAAGCTTAAAGGTCAAAGATGAAGGTGAGCTGAGAGAACAAATTAAAAAGACCATTGAACATAGGAAATCCGAAGAGATTGCTAATGCAGAGCGCCAAAAAATCATTGATCATCTCGTTCAGCAAATAGAGATACCTTTGCCTGAAAGCGGAATTGAGTCTGAACGAAATCTGATCTTAAAAGATTTTATGCAAAAGAATATGCAAGCGGGTGTCAGTGCCGAAGATTTTGAGAAAAATAAAGAATCCTTGCACGATAGTGCATCGAAAATGGCAGAGAGTCGCTTGAAATCTAAAATTGTTTTGGATCTTATAGCGGACAAAGAGAAAATTAAGGTTGAAAATGATGATCTTAGTCGTGCCATTATGCATCAAGCATCGATGACTGGTCAAAAGCCTGAGGCTTTAGTCAAACAATTAAGGAATAACCGAGAACAGATCGACGCTATGCGAGACGATATCAAAATCGGAAAAACCCTTGGCTTTTTGATGGAAAAGGCTAATCGTAAGTTAGGATCAAAATCGGAATCTAAAGATTGAGATTTTTAAAAACCTGCTACATAATAGATTCTAGTTTAATTATAAAATTTTCAGAAGTGAGTTATTTACCATTACCAACTGTATACGAACGTGAGGGGCGAACCGAACGGGCTTGGGATATTTACAGTCGTCTATTAAAGGACAGAATCATATTTATTGGGACACCAATTAATGATTTTGTAGCAAATGCCGTTATCGCACAAATGCTCTTCTTACAAATGGAAGATGCAAAAAAAGATATTAGCTTATATATTAATTCACCCGGTGGTAGTGTTACGGATGGGATGGCTATCTACGATACCATGAACTTTCTGAAATGTGATATTGTCACTTACTGCGTTGGTCAGGCGGCGAGCATGTCAACTTTGTTATTAGCGGCAGGTACTAAAGGAAAGCGATTTGCGTTGCCCAATAGTCGTGTGATGATGCACCAACCTACTGGAGGAGCAACTGGACAAACCTCTGATATATCTATTGCGGCTAAAGAGATTGTTCGATGGCGAGAGCGCATGAATGAATTAATCGCAAAGCATACGAATAAAACAAAAGAGCAGGTCGAGTCAGATTCAGATAGAGATTTTTATTTAACGGCTGAAGATGCAGTTGAATATGGAATTGTTGATAAAGTAATTCAAAATGAATCCTAGTCGTCAAAAGTAACTGCTAGAGTGATTAAATGTTATGTCTCAGTCTACGAATAACTCATATTGTTCTTTTTGCAGAAAGAGTTATGATAAAGTAAATCGTATGATTGCAGGATTGGATGGGGCTCAAATCTGCGATAGTTGTGTTGCGATATGCAGTAAAATCATTCAGCGAGAAAATTTTGATACAGAAGAAACAACACAAGAGCATTCTCAGAAATCATCATTTAAATTGTATAAACCTGAAGCGATTAAAGCGTACCTTGATGAGCATATCATCGGTCAGGATTATGCTAAAAGAACTCTAGCAGTAGCCGTCTATAATCATTACAAGCGCTTGCTCGATGAAAAATGCATTGAGTCTGATAATGAGTTGTCTCAAGTGGGAACGGAATTGTCAGATGTTGAGATTGAAAAAAGTAACATTCTCTTATTAGGCCCCACAGGTAGCGGAAAAACGCACCTGGCTCGTACTTTAGCAAAATTTTTAGATGTTCCATTCGCTATAGCTGATGCTACAACACTTACCGAAGCAGGCTATGTTGGAGACGATGTTGAGAATATTGTTTTACGCCTTCTACAAGCAGCAAACTATAATGTGAATCGAGCGATGTGTGGAATTATCTATGTTGATGAAATCGATAAAATCGGGCGTAAGACAGACAATGTATCTATAACTAGGGACGTTTCTGGGGAGGGTGTTCAGCAAGCACTTTTAAAAATCCTAGAGGGTACGGTTTGTAACGTTCCTCCACAAGGCGGTCGTAAGCACCCAAATCAAGAATATATACAATTGGACACGACAAACATCCTTTTCATATGCGGTGGCGCGTTCGTTGACCTGGAGCATGTCGTTAGTCGGCGCTTAGGAAATCAGTCAATTGGCTTTGAGTCTTCTGATAAAGAGTTCAATCAAAAAACCAAAGCGACTATTTTAAGAAATACTGAGCCTGAAGATCTTGTGCAATTTGGTTTGATCCCTGAGTTTATTGGGCGCTTGCCTATGATGGCAGTGCTAGATCCACTAACTAATAAAGATTTAGAACACATTTTGCTTTCAACTAAAAATTCATTAGTGAAACAGTTCACTAAACTTTTTGCAATGGAAGGTGCTCAGTTGAAATTTACGAAATCTGCAATCAATGCGATTGCCCAAAAAGCGATTGAGTTAAAGACGGGAGCTAGAGCATTGCGCTCAATTATGGAAAAAATCATGCTCGATATTATGTATGATATACCGAGTATGGATAATGTTTTAGAGGTTCAAATTAATGCGTCCGTTGTAGAGAGAACTGCTAAACCTAAGTTAAAATATAAGAAAGTTAGATCCACATCTAAAAAATCAGCTGCCAAAAATAAGGACGCCGCTTAAAATTTAGATAGCTTAGTGCTTTGTGCTAAATTTGAATTAATTTAGCTGAAAGGGTGGCGATGAACTAGTATTATTGATTAATCGCATTAATTCGCTTTCAGCTTTTCGCATGTCATATTTTTCAGCCTCTGTTTTGTCATTGAGCCCAAATAGGTGTAAACAACCATGTATTAGGTACAGAGTGAGTTCATCGTTAAAAGTTGTCTCAAATTCTTTGGCATTATTTTTTGCTTGATCGACAGAGATGAAGATTTCTCCAGCAAAATTCTGACTATTATCTTGTGGGAAAGTTATAACATCAGTCGGGCTTGGATCCCCTAAAAATTGTTCGTGGATTTTGCAGATAGTCGCCTCATCTACAAAAACAATGGAAAGAGTGCCTTCACGAATTTTAAATTTTGATTTTTGTATACTTTCGATGATTCCATTTATTCGAGCTTCTGGGTTTTTTAATTGGGTATGCTGATTGGCTATTTCTATATGAAGGGAGTGCATCTTGATATCCTCTTTAAGCCGTTCCTTTGATTTCAGAATCGCTTGGATACTCAATTCTTGAATGCAACATATTTAGTAATGTTCGAGTGAAGCTTGATTTAATTTGGTTTAATTCCTTAAAGGTTAATGGGCATTCATCTAATTGCCCATCTTGAATTCTGCTTTTAAAGATCGCATCAATCATTTCTTCTATTGCAGGCTGTGACACTTTTTTTAGAGAACGGCTAGCGGCTTCAACTGCATCTGCGAAAAATATAATCGCACTTTCTTTGAATTTCGGTTTTGGGCCATCATAGCGATAATTGGATTCTTCTGGATCAAGATCGGATAAGTTTTGAGGATCTTTTAAGCCTTCAAGATACTCTTGAGTATGTCTCTTTTTTGCTTGGTGGTAAAAGTATTTAATTAAACTTGTTCCGTGGTGTTGTTTGATAACATCGATAATTACTTTTGGAAGTTGCTCGTTTTTTGCAATAGTAACGCCTTCTTTGACGTGTGATTTAATCACCAATGCACTCATGGATGGATTTTTTTCATCGTGCGGATTATAACCTCTTTGATTCTCTGAAAAATACTCAGGTTTTTTTAATTTACCGATATCATGGAATAGGCAGCAAACTCGACAGAGTAATGGGTTTGCTCCAATTAGATCGGCTGCATTCTCAGATAAATTAGCCACCATCAAACTGTGATGGTAGGTTCCTGGTGCATCAAACTGCATCTTTCTAAGAAGCGGGTGATTGAAATCTGTTAACTCTAGAAGTGTAATGCTAGTGCTTATTTTGAAAAACTGTTCAAAGACAGGAAGTAGTCCCACAGCTGTCACTCCTGTAATTAAGCCAATAAGAATTGAGCAAATCATTCGCTGTGTGACTAGAGCAATAGAGGATTCATTTAAGAAAAATAAAATGGCATAACCTAAAGCTAAAGATACTCCTGTTAAAAAGCCTGCTCGTATCAGTTTTGAGCGATTGCGTATCTTGTAGGATGCAAAAACACCGACAATACTAGGTAAAAAGGTAATTAGCATCAGATCTAATGAATGATCAAAGCCTAAGGAAAAAAGGCTTGAAATAATCAGAGCCGTTAAAATAGCAGGGAGTCGACCAACGAGTACCGAAATCAAAATTGGGGCTAATGCAATCGGTAGTAAATTGGGTAAAAGTGCGATTAGTGAAGCATTGTTTTGAAATAATAATTCACCAAATTCCATGATGATCCTGAAAAGGATTACATTCAGAAGTAAAGCGGTAGCACAGACTCCAAGTACTGTATTTTTACTTTTAAATGTATTGATTTCATATTTAATGAATAAATAGAGAGTTAAAAATAAGATAAAAGATAAGTAGAAACGCTCTCTGAAGAGTTCATTGAAGAATAACGAATCGCCCTTTAGCTCTAACTCTTTAGCTTTATAAGCTTTATATGTTTCAATTTCTAATGGGGATATTATCTGCCCTGGTCTTATTATGCTATCGCCTTGCTTAAATTTAAGTATCGGCGTCTGGATCGATTCAATCGCTTTTGCAATAGCGGATTCTGTTTCTTTTTCGCCGAAAATTAAATTGGCTTTCATTCCACTTTTCAGCAACTCAAATGATAACTGACTGAGTGCTTGATCCCTGAAAAGTGTATTCGTTTTCATTTTTAGCTGAATCAAAGCATCTTCAACCGTTCTCGCTTTAGATTGAGTCGAGCTATCTTCTGAATCCTTAATCTGTAGAATAATCGTACTCACCTTAAATTCCTGCTCGCTTGTCTTGTTGTATATCCCATCTAAATAAAGCAGGTTTAGAATTTCTACCCCGTCTTCAAAAAGTTTATAGCGTTCTTTCGGCGAAGTCTCTTGGTAGAGCTGGTATATGATTTGGGGATCCATCTCATAATCTGAAGAAGCGATCACTTCATTTAAAAATTCTTCTAGAGAGGAACTGTCTTCATTATTTGATAGTCCTTCTTTTTTGAGTTGGTGGCGAGTATAAGCATTTTCTAAAGCATTTAAAAAAGATTCGAATTGGATTAGTGGTTCATCCGACCTTATATAAATAGGAGGGGTTTTGGTTCGAATCCGTTTGGCAATGGCTTCAGCTGTGATTTGGCTTTCATACTCAAAGTTGAAATCAGCGACTACTCTTTCTTTCGCTTCCTCTTTTAAAATTAATTTTTTGCCTTCATTTTTCTGACCAAGAAAACTTATAAATACGATTGAAATCGCAAAGCACAGAAACAGGAATATCCGAAGTAGCTGTTTGGCTTTTGTGTGAATACTAAAGGACTGTTTTTTAGTTGCTTTAGATTTCTTCTGTATGGCTGTAACCATGCTCCTTATGATTTTCTTTATCATTTCAAAAAGTATTAGATTAAGACTGTCGTACGTTTATATAGGCGTCTATTATTTTTTTAACTAGAGGGTTTCTAACAACATCTTGGCTTTTCAGCTCAAAAACTTTTATGTCATCAGTATCTTTTAGAGCTATTGATGCTTCGACTAGACCAGATTTTTTAGCTTTCGGTAAGTCAATTTGTGTCTGATCACCTGTAATGACCATTTTGCTAGCGTCGCCTAATCGAGTTAAAAACATTAACATTTGTTCTTGTGTGGTATTTTGGGCTTCATCCAAGATCATGAATGCGTTTGATAAAGTTCTGCCTCTCATATAGGCGAGTGGTGCGATTTCAATGATTCCTTTTTCGATTAATTTGAGCGTTTCTGCTTTTCCAATCATTTCATACATGGCGTCGTATAGGGGGATTAGATAGGGAAGTACTTTATCTTCGAGTTCACCTGGTAGGAAACCTAAAGCTTCACCAGCTTCAACTGCTGGTCTTGTTAGTACAATTCGATCAACAGTCCCATCAGCCAATTCTTTTAATGCCATCGCAACGGCTAAATATGTTTTTCCTGTTCCTGCTGGACCTAATGCAACAGTGACCGCATGATTTTCTATGTGAGAGAGATAGCTTTTTTGTCTAAGCGTCTTAGGTATGATGCTCGTTCTTTTTAATTGAATGATGGTTGGTCGACCAAATAATTCCTTTAATACCTCAGGTTTGTTCTCTATGACCGTATTTAATAGAAATAAAAAATCAGAATTTTTAATTCTTAAGCCTTGCTCATTTGTCTGTTTTAAAAGTTTAAAAAAAGTCTTAGTTTTTTCTAAGGAATCAGGCTCGCCTTCAATTGATAGCCAATCGCTCCTTGTTGTAAGAGTGACTTTTAGTGCAGTCTCTGCTTGTGACAAGTTGCTTAGGTTATGGTTATAAAGCTTACCAAGCAATTGATCATTTTTGAATGTTAGGGTTTCTTTGATCATTCGATCTCTTGCGTTTGTTCTTTTAATTTATGCCACATATTTTCTAAGGAATCAGGAAGGACTCTTGTATCACTTATAACGGGCATAAAATTATGATCACCATCCCATCTTGGAACAATGTGACAGTGTAAGTGTTTTGGTATACCTGCCCCCCCAGCTTTACCAAGGTTAAATCCTACATTAAATCCACTTGGTGATAACGCATCACTGAGTCGTTTTTTACCTTTTATGATTAATTCCATAAATTCAATTTGTTCTTCGGCACTCAGTTCACTGATGTCTGCAATCTCCCGATAAGGTAATACGAGTAAATGTCCTGCATTGTAAGGATATTTATTCAAAAGGACACAGCAGAGAGTACCCTTAATGATAATATGACGTTCCTGCTCATCTGCATCTTTTAAATCTTTAAAAGGGTTTGAGTCCTTTTCGGAATGGCTTTGTTTTTCAACATACGGAATCCGCCAATAAGCATGTAAGCGTTTACTGTTTTTATTATCCATCATTTTATTAGATTTATTGTATATAGGAATAATAAGTAATTTTCGATTATAAAATACTGAGATTGACGAATTATAAACCTTTGACTTATTTATACAGTGATGTCTTTAAGCGAAAAAAAGGTTAGTTTAAATAGCATTCCTAAACCCTTCTTGTTTGTATGTGTTTTTTTGCTAACCCTTGCAGGTTTCATGATTTGGGATCAAGTTTACTGGTGGAATAATCGTGATGACTACAGTTTTGGTTTTTTAGTTCCGTTATTTGCCCTGTATGTTTTGTACGAGAGAAGGTCTCAAATAATAGGATATCTTACCCGTTACCACGAGGAAAGTGTGGAAGACTCTCAGGAGTCTAAGGATTTTCTCACGCAGGCAATCAATATATTTTTCATAGGCGTATTTACCAGTGGCGCTATATTGTTCTTTTTAGGTGCCTTGATTCGAATTGCAACGACCCCTCAGAACCCTGCCTCTTTAGCGATTGCAATAGGCTTTTCAATGATACTTCTTGCTACAGCATTTATTTTTTCAGAAGAAACGCTAGACGGGAGTAAACTTTCGATCCGTGAGCGATTTAGCTTCATGATGCTTTTTTTATTTCCTGCACTCATTTGGCTAGTATCTGCTCCTTTAGTTTCAGTTTTAGAAACAAAGGTCCGAGTCTTTCTTTTAACCCAAGTAACAATTATTGTTTTTTCTTTAATGGATTTTTTGGGTTTTGCGATTGAACGACAAGGGAATGTGCTTGTTTTGCCAAAGGGTGTTGTTGGTGTCGAAGAGGCTTGTTCTGGAATACGGTCTCTGACTGCTTGTATATTCGCAGGCTCGTTTCTCGCTGCAGTTTACTTAAAGCAGTTTTGGAAGAAAGTACTACTAGTTTTAACAGCAATGCTTTTTGCAGTTATAACCAATTTATTTAGAAGTGCGTTTTTGACCTTATGGGCTTATTTTTATGGCTCAGAGGCAATTAATGATCATTGGGTGCTTCCTTTGATTGGTGATATTGGTAGTGTTCACGATGTTATGGGTTTTGCTGTATTGGGATTGACTAGTGTTGGATTAATTATGCTACTTCCCATTATGAACTTTAGTTTGAGCGCTTACTTGAATGATTCTGATACAATCAAATCTGAAGATAGTCAGCAATAAGGCGTAATTCATCATCATCGATTCCTATGAAAATTCTTATGGTAGCTCCAGAAGCCGTTCCTTTTGTGAAGGTAGGAGGCTTGGCAGATGTCGTTGGAGCCCTAACCAAGGAGTTGTCGGATAAAGGGCATGACGTGCGGTTGGTTTTGCCGAGGTACCATCATTTGAAGCATTTCGAATCTGCAAAATTAAGCAAAGACTCCTTTATGAGGGTGCGCATGGGGGTTCAAGATGAATACACTCGAATTTGGGAAGCACAGTATCCAGATTCTAAAGCTCAGGTCTATTTTTTTGAATACGAAGCTTTTTTTGGATCGAGTTCTGTTTATGTAGGGCCTTCAGGTAATGAAGCAGATAATGGCTATCGTTTTTCATTTTTCTCACGTGCTTCGTTAGACTTTTGTTACCATATGAATTGGTTTCCTGATGTCATACATTGTCATGATTGGACAACTGGTCTAGTACCTGCTTTCCTGAATACGAGTGATTGTAACGAAACACTCGGCAGAGCTGCATCTGTAATGACAATTCACAATCTACAGCACCAAGGATATTGTGATCGACATGTGTTGCGGTATGCTGGAATCCCACAATCGTTGTTTAGAGCCGATGGTTTTGAGTCATTTGGTCAGGTTAATTTCTTAAAAGGGGGCTTGTATCATTCTACTAAATTGACAACGGTTAGTCCGTCTTATGCAAAGGAAATCCAAACGGAAGAGTATGGTTGTGGTTTAGATTCAGTGACTCGATTTCGGTCTCCGGATTTAATAGGCGTGATTAATGGAATTGATGGTTCAGAATGGAACTCAGAAACAGACGAATATTTAGAGGAGTGTACATTTTCAAAAAAGCAGTTGGCGAACAAGGCAATTTGTAAGCGAAAGTTACAATCACAGTTTGCATTAGAACAAAAAGCAGAGTACCCACTTTGTGTTGTTGTGTCCCGCTTATATGAGCAAAAAGGCTTGGATTTACTACTCTCCAATTTAGATGCTATGATGGAGCAGACTAATTTTCAGGTTTCTATTTTAGGTACCGGAGATTCTGAATTGGAACAAGCATTTCAAAATTTTTCAGAAAAGTATCAGGGAAGAATAGCGACAGTTTTAGAATTCGATAATCGCTTAGCGCATCTTAGTATTGCGGGCGGAGACTTTTTACTGATGCCAAGTCGGTTTGAACCTTGTGGTTTGAGTCAAATGTATGCAATGAAGTATGGAACAATACCAATTGTAAGAAGCACTGGAGGATTAATTGATTCAGTTCCAGTAGATGAGAACGATTGGTCGCGTGGGTGTGGCTTTAGTTTCTCTGCAATGGATCAGGAAGAGTTTCTTCAAGTTCTATTGTCGGCTGCTCATATGTATGAAAACAACCGTGAGGCTTTAAGGCAAATGCAGGTCAGAGCAATGTCTGCTGACTTTAGTTGGGAGTCATCTGCAAAAAAGTATGAATCGATTTATACTTGGGCGTGTGAATCCCGTGCATCGGCCTTTAATTAATTATTTTATTTTTAATTTCATACAAGCAGATTGCAGTGGCAACCGAGACATTGAGTGAATCGGCTTTACCATACATTGGAATCTGGACGGTTTGATCCACTCTTGATAGTGTTAAAGGTGTTAGCCCATCGCTTTCGCTTCCCATAACGAGAGCATTTTTAGAAGAGTAGTCTTGTTCATTGTAATGAATTTTTGCGTTCGGACTCGTTGCTATAACTTGATAGCCAGAGTCTGATAACCATTGAAATGCAACATCATGTTTTAAATCAATGATTGGAATACGGAATACAAGACCTTGAGAGGATCGAATGGCATTTGGGTTATAGCAATCAATTGCGCAATCGATCATAAATAGGGCATCAACTCCTGCGCCTTCTGCGCTACGAATGATAGCTCCAAGGTTTCCTGGTTTTTCAATGCCTTCAAGCACTAGAATTATGGAGGTCTTATTTGTTTTAAGTTGATTCAGGCTGTAATGATTTGGTTTTGAAACAGCTATGATTCCATCAGGGCCCTCTCTTAAGCTAGCTTTTTTGAAGGCTGATGGATGCATGCGAATGAGTGGAATGTCTCTTTGAGTTTTGATGTTTGAAATATACTCAACATGAACGTCACTTGGGAATAATTCCGGGCAAAAATAAAGTGTTTCAATTTGAAAGTTTGCTTCAATCGAGTGTTTGATTTCGCGATAGCCTTCTATTATAAAACGTTCTTGCCTATTTCGATGTTTTCTCTCCCTTAGTTTAACAAGATTTTTTACATGGCTATTGTTTAGGCTTTCTATGTAGGATTCTTCCATATGCCACTACTAGAAATCTTTTTTTATATTTTTCAATTATTTTAGATTGTAATGCAAGTACCCAAAAATTTTAACCCACATCCGTTTGAATACCACCAAGAGATTGAGCTTAGGATTGATCGTTTGACAAACTTAGGTCTTGGAGTCGGTCGTATTGAGAATTGGGTTGTTATGGTTCCTTTTGTTATTCCTGGTGAATTAGTAAAGGTTCGTATTTTCAGAAACCGAGATCAATATTCAGAAGCTGATTTAATTGAAGTTATTGAAGCCTCAGAGAAACGTGTGAATGCGGTATGTCCACTTTTTGGTCAATGTGGAGGCTGTCAGTACCAACACATAGATTATAACGAACAATTAAAAAATAAAACGGCACAGGTGAAGGAGCTTTTAATTAAAAATGGAGGTATTGATACCTCAGTAGTATTGGCAGAAAGTAGTCATCAGATTTATGGCTATCGTTCGAAAATTACACCCCATTATAATAAACCAAATAAAGATGGGAAACAGCCAATTGGATTCTTGGTCCACGGTATGCGACATGCCATAATCGATGTTCCGCAATGCCCTATTGCAACAGATAATATAAATAAGGCTCTACCGGCTCTTCGAAAACAAGCACTGGCCGAGGGCGGAAAGAAAAGACGGTTGCGTGGTGGGACGCTATTATTGAGAGATACACTTGAAGGGGTGATTAGTGATCCTAAAGCAACGGTTTCCGAGCAAGTGAATCAAAAAATCTTCCATTTTAAGGCAGGTGAATTTTTTCAAAATAATCCGTTCATTTTACCAAAGATGGTAGCGTATGTTAAAAATGAAGCGTCATTTGGGGGCGTTCGGCATTTAGTCGATGCGTATTGTGGCGTTGGTTTATTTGCTTTGAGTTGTGCAGAAAGTTTTGAATCGGTATTAGGTATTGAAATATCAGAGGCAGCGATTCAATTGGCTAAGGCTAATGCTCAGGTCATGGCTATTAAAAATGTGCGCTTTCAAATAGGTAAAGCAGAAGCCATTTTTAATGGGATTCAATTTTCCAAGGATAAAACATCTGTTATCATTGATCCCCCTAGAAAGGGCTGCGATCGGTTATTTATCGATCAGCTTTTAGATTTTCAGCCATTAAGGGTGGTCTATGTATCATGTGACCCTGCAACCCAGGCTCGGGACCTTAAGTACTTTGTTGAAGGTGGCTATGAAATTCAAAAAATACAACCATTTGATTTATTTCCACACACAAGGCATATTGAGAATATTGTGACACTCAATAGGGGAAAATAATTCAATCCTATTTTTTAAAGGTTGACTTAGGGAATATATCAGCTTCTATCAATTGCTTTTATTAAATAATTATGTCTTTAGATGTTACAGTTCGTAAAGGTGAGCCAACAGAGAGGGCTCTTCGTCGTTTAAAAAAACGCCTCGATCGTGAAGGTGTCATTCGTGATGTCCGAGCAAAAAGGTATTTTGAGAAGCCATCTCAGTCAAAACGACGTAAAAAGAAAGAATTGGACTTTAATAATATGCTTAGAGTTCGTTATTCTAAGATGTAAATTCGATTCTACTAGTCCCCGGAGTTTTATTCAACGGGGATTTTTTGTATCATGAGCTCGCTTGAAAATAAGATAGCGTTATCAACCTGTTGTTGTTCTCACCGTTTTGAGGATGGTTATGCTATGCTCGAGTGGATTGCTAGTCTTGGATTTAACTACGCCGAACTGAGTCATGGGATTTCAATGAGCCTTGTTCCTGGAATTGTAAAGGCGGTGGCTGATGGGGTTATTAAAATATCATCTATTCATAATTTTTGCCCCCTACCTATTGGCATAAATGCTCCCGTTCCGAATTTATTTAAGCCTAGTAGCAGCAATAGGACCGAAGTTAGTCTATGGACAAGGCATACGGTTGAAACTTTTAATTTCGCCCAGTCTTTAGGAGTCGATAAGGTTGTTATGCATTCAGGTTCAGCTTGGTTTTTCTTTGAATCACCCTTGAAGAGTATACATGTTTGGTTGGATCATTCTGATTTGAAAATAGAGGATTTGGCTTCTAATGAAGAATTTATTAAGTTAAGGGATCGTGCATTTAGGCGAATCCGGAAGGCATCTAAAAAGCACAAAGATATTCTTATTCAGAATTATAAGTCGATTTTTGAAAGTGCGGAACAATCCAATGTTTATCTTGGAATTGAAAATAGAGAAGGTTTTATTGAACTGCCATTAGATGAGGATCATGAGGATTTTATAAGAGGATTCACGCTAGAAAGCCCTATGCGTTATTGGCATGATACGGGTCATGCAGAGATTAAGGCCCAATATGGATTATTAAATCATTCTAAGCGCTTAGAAGACTTAAAGGATTATTTGATTGGCTTTCATTTGCATGATGTCAATGAATCCGGGAAAGATCATCAAGAAATAGGGACAGGTATCATAGATTTTCAGATGATTAAAGAGTTTTTAGATGCTGAAAAACAGGCAATTGTTTTAGAATTAAGCCCTGCCTTGTCTGAAAAATCCATTCTGAAATCTAAAGATGCTATTTTAAATTTATTTTAGGGAATAGTTTCATCTTTTTTTCATCTAATATGGTATGAAGGTATTTCATACTTTTTCTAGTTTTTTGAATTTAACTCGTTCTAGTTAATCTTCTTATTTTGAGCTGATTCTCTTTTCTTCCACTTATTAGAACTTGAGTCAGTCCAACTTTTTAAGGAATTGCATGATTTATAATAAGGATGAACCGCTAAATACATACTAAACATATAGGATGAAAAAAGTTAAATAACATGGTAGATTCTAATTATTATTTTATTCACAACGATCAAGTAGAGGCTAAAAATAATGTTAATTATAAAGTTAAGCCAAAGCCTTTTAATAATTGTGGTTTTAGTATTCTCGGAGATTTAAGAAATTTTGCCGAAAAGTGCAACAGTGCCTATGACTTTAAGATAATATCTAAGAGCACGCACTTACTTTGTTTGTTAAAATTGTCCGAGGTGCTCAAGGAGCTGTTGCTTGTTGGCGTCGATGAAAACATTGTCACAATCAGCCAATTTTCAGTGGAATATATACAGAATAGTTTAGAAGGCTTTTCAAATTCCTTTGTTATTCCTTTTCATACAGAATTGAATTCGTTTGAAGTTTATGCTGAAGGTCAATTTTTGGCTATTATTATCCCTAAGTATTAATAATTCCTAAAAAATAAAAAAAGGGAAATTCTTTTGATTTTATCTTGCTTAATATGTGAGCATTGATACCACTAATCGTTTTTTAACAATCAAATACTAAACAAATAAGAAAATTATTTCTCCCGAACAGCTTTTTAAAGGTTAACTAGGGCTTTGAATTATTATGAATACAACTCCTAAAGATTTATTAGATGCCGGCGTCCACTTTGGTCACCAGCTGAAACGATGGAACCCAAGGTCAAAACCTTATGTTTATGACAATCGAAATGGTATTTCCATAATTGATTTAGAAAAAACGCACGCTTTGCTTCAAGAGGCTTGTTCTGTAGCTGATGAGATTGTTGCTTCTGGCAAAGATATATGGTTCGTTGGAACTAAGAAGCAAGCACAGGATATTATTAAAGAGGTCGCGAGTGCCTGTCAGATGCCTTATTGTGCAAATCGCTGGATGGGCGGCGGGTTAACAAATTTTTCAACGATTAAAACATCGTTAGCTAAATACAGAAAGTTCCTTAAAATGGATGAGTCTGGAGAATTAGCTAAATTGCCCGGCAAAGAAGAAGCTGCTATACGAAGACAAATGAGTCGAATGAATCGTAACTTCGAAGGAATTCTTAATATAGAAGAACTGCCTGCTGCTTTATTTGTCATTGATGTTAAAAATGAGGAAATAGCAGTTGCTGAAGCCAATCGTTTAAACATTCCAGTAATTGGCTTAGTCGATACTAATTCTGACCCTACAACCGTGACGCATCCAATTCCAGGGAATGATGATGCCGTTAAGTCTATCAGAATAATCGCTGAAACGATTGCAGAGGCGATTCAATCAGGGCTTTCAAATAGAGAATCCAAACAATCTTCTAAAGTCTCTAAAAAAGTGCTTCCCGAAAAAGCATTTGAGCAAGAGGAAGAGGTTGAGGTGACATTGCCTGAGGGTTACGGAGACGAATCTGAAAATTCATAACTTTAACAATTACATTTATATAATCTTATGGAAATTAATGCAAAAATGGTTGGAGATCTAAGAGAAAGCACTGGTGCTGGATTGATGGATTGTAAAAAAGCTTTAGTAGAAGCAGAAGGCGATACTGAAAAGGCGATTGAATTATTGCGTAAAAAAGGTGTTGCTACTGCAGCTAAAAAAGCAAGTCGTGAAGCAGGCGATGGTCTTGTCGGTTCATACATACATTTAGGTGGTAAGGTCGGAGTGCTTGTCGAAATTAATTGCGAAAGTGATTTTGTTGCGAAAACAGATGATTTTAAAAACTTTGTTAAAGATATCGCTTTACACATTGCAGCAGCAAATCCTGTTTGCGTTTCTCGTGAAGATATCGATCCAGAAATTATCAAGAAAGAGCGTGCTATTGCAGAAGGGCAAGCGGAAGGTAAGCCTGCTCCAGCCATAGAAAAAATTGTAGAAGGCAAACTGAATAAGTTCCTCGCTGAGTCCTGCTTACTTGAGCAAGCTTTTGTGAAGAATCCGGATCAGACAGTTCAGCAAGTATTAACTGAAGCAATTGCAAAAATGGGCGAGAATATGGTTATCAAGCGATTTGCACGATTCCAAGTGGGTACTTAATTGCCACCAAAACTAGATTGCCTTTCAAAAACCTCGTCAATACGAGGTTTTTTTTGTCTTCGCTTGCACGCATTAAACTAAGATGTAAGTTCGATTGTATTGTGGATTTTAAATTAAAAAGTGATTATCTGCCGATGGGAGATCAGCCAAGTGCTATCGAGGCGATTGTCGAGTCTTTGGAAAATAATGCACAGCATCAAACGCTCTTAGGGGTGACTGGTTCAGGTAAAACTTTTACTATGGCAAATGTCATTCAAAAGGTTCAAAAACCAACTTTAATTATTTCGCATAATAAGACACTTGCTGCTCAATTGTATTCTGAGTTTAAAACATTTTTTCCTGACAATGCGGTAGAGTACTTCGTTAGCTACTATGATTACTATCAGCCAGAAGCATACGTTCCGCAAACGGATACTTATATCGAAAAAGATTCGTCTATAAATGATGATATCGAGCGTTTGAGGATTTCAGCATCGTCTTCTCTAATAAGCCGTAAAGATGTTATTGTGATTGCTAGTGTATCCTGCATCTATGGTTTAGGTTCACCCGAAGACTTTAAGAATATGATGCTTGTTTTAAAATCTGGGATGGAATTGTCTCGTGATCAATTGCTCGAACACCTTGTTGAGATTTTATATAATCGTAACGATATTGATTTTAAGAGAGGTACTTTTAGAGTGCGTGGTGATGTGGTCGATGTATTTCCTGCCTATATGGAAACTGCAGTTCGATTTGAATTTTGGGGTGATACACTTGAAGCCATCTATTTGTTAGATCCCTTAACTGGCGATACAGATCAAACTATTACTGGGTTTGATCTCTATCCTGCGACGCAATATGCAACGCCTAAGGATAAAATAAAAACGGCGATTCATGGTATTCGAGCTGAGTTAGATGAACGAGTGAAATGGTTTGAGTCTCAAAATATGTTATTAGAAGCGCAAAGAATTAAAATGCGAACGGAGTATGATATTGAATTACTGCAAGAAATGGGATTCTGCACAGGTATTGAAAATTACTCTAGATATTTATCTGGGAGAAAAAGTGGTGAGCGACCATTTTGTTTGATCGATTTTTTTGATCAAGATTTCATTACTTTTATCGATGAGAGCCATGTGACGATTCCCCAAATTCGAGCTATGTATAATGGAGATCGAGCTAGAAAAGAAAAACTAGTAGAATATGGGTTTCGTTTGCCATCAGCATTAGATAATAGACCGCAAAAATTTGAAGAGTTTAATGCAATTAATAATCAACTCGTTTATGTATCTGCAACGCCTGCTCCATATGAATTAGAGGCTTCAGAAGTCACTGCAGAACAAATTATACGTCCAACTGGTTTATTGGATCCAGAGATTGAGATACGATCGATTCGAGGGCAGGTTGAAGATTTGATTCAAGAGTCAAAAAAAGTTGTTGAAGATGGTGCGCGTGTATTGGTTACAACGCTTACAAAACGTATGTCCGAAGACCTCACAGAGTTTTTAGAGCAAGCGCATCTTAAAGTTGAATATTTACATTCAGATATTGATGCAATCGAGCGTGTTGAAATTTTAAGGAGACTACGAAAAGGTGATTTTGATGTTTTGATTGGGGTGAATCTTCTTAGAGAAGGACTCGATCTTCCTGAAGTAGCACTAGTGGCAATATTAGATGCAGATAAGGAAGGGTTCTTAAGAAGCAAAACAAGTTTAATACAAACTGCGGGAAGAGCCGCAAGGCATGCTCAAGGTCGAGTTGTAATGTATGCTGATACAATTACAGAATCCATTCGTCAGACCATCGAAATTTCTAAGGAAAGAAGAGAAAAACAAGAAGGCTATAATCTAAAATATGGAATCACCCCTAAAACAGTGCAAAGAGATATTGGTGATGGTTTGCAACCGACGAATTCATATCCTGAAAAAGAGCCATCAGTTACTAGTGTAGCAGAAGGTAATGCCGAAGCAAAAGAGGTGATTGCCGAGCTGGAAGTCGCCATGCTAGAAGCAGCTCAAAAACTTGAATTTGAAAAAGCTGCAATGCTAAGAGATCAGATCGATTCGCTTAAGAAAAATAAAGAAAATAGATACGGCTCCTCAAAGCCTCTTAAGAAACGCAAATCCCGTGGCGTTTACAATAAGGATGGGCTGCCCATTAGAAAGCAAGGTAGGCGAGGTTAATGGATTCAGCGAATTTGTACCTCTGGAGTTGAGTTGTCAGATTCATTCAAGCGTTTGAGGATACGATTTAAAATAGTTTCAAGGTCTAAACCAACAGTTTCTCTTAATTGTTTAACTGAGGTTCCGTGATCGATAAATTGATCAGGCCAACCGATTCTTTCTACTGGGCAGAGAATATTTTCTTCATCTAAAACCTCTAACAATGCAGAGCCAAATCCTCCATTGAGCACTCCATCTTCAAGAGTGATTATGAGTTTTGTTTGAGAAGCCGATTTTAAGATCTGATTTCTGTCGATTGGTTTGACAAATCGTGCGTTGATAACGCCCGCATTTATGTCGTGTTCGCTTAAACGAAGGGCTAATTTTTCTGCAGTTTCATTCATAATGCCAAGGGCCCAAATATCAATGTCGTTACCTGATTTTGTTCGGATGGAGGATCCGATTTCAATTGCCTTAGGTTTTTCTTTAATGGGGACTCCGATTCCAGACCCTCTTGGATATCTTATGAAAGCAGGCCCTTTGAAATTCATTCCAGTTTGGATCATATCTGCGAGTTCATCCTCATTTGATGGTGCCATAATGATGCAGTTTGGAATGGGTCTTAGATAGCTAATATCAAAGAGTCCATGGTGGGTGGATCCGTCATTAGGAGATAATCCTGAACGATCCATACAGAAAAGTATGGGTAAATTTTGTATAGCTACATCATGAATAATTTGGTCATAGGCTCTCTGTAAGAAGGTAGAGTATATAGCAACAACAGGGTGAAATCCTTTACAAGCCATACCTGCCGCAAAAAGAACAGCATGCTCTTCAGCTATTCCAACATCAAAAAATTGATTCGGTAATGCTTTTTCTAATAAATTCAAACTCGTTCCGGAAGGCATTGCAGCCGTAATACCGATAATTGTTGGATTATTGGTAGCAAGTTTAACGATGGTTTGACCCATAACTTCTTGATACTTCAAAGAGGGGATTGCTTCACTGTTGGTAGATTTTCCTGTATGGATGTCAAATGGGCTTGCTCCGTGAAAGCGTTCAGGGTTCTGAATGGCTACATTGTAGCCTTTCCCTTTAGTTGTCAAAATATGTAATAGAACGGGCTGATTTGCATATTTTGCAAAATTTAGATAATACTCTAATTGTTTTAAATCATGGCCATCGATTGGTCCAATATAGCGAATGCCAAATTTTTCAAAAATGGAGGATGAGACTAGAAAGTCTTTTGTTTCTCGCTTCCACTTAGCTCCGAGTTGAATTAATTTCCGACCACCAGGAATTTTTTCAAGAAAGGTTTCTAAGTCGTCATTTAATCTATTGTAGAGTGGATTGGTTATTAATTCATTAAAATATTTGGATAAGGCACCCACATTTTTAGAAATAGACCATTTATTATCATTCAAAATAATAATGAGTTTTTTAGTGTTTTGGGTGACATTATTAAGGCCTTCTAAGGTAACTCCACAGGTGAAAGCGGCATCGCCGCATACGGTGACAATGTGTTCAGATCCTTGGTTTAAATCTCTAGCTTTAGCCATTCCCAGTGCTGCAGAAAGGGCTGTCCCAGCATGTCCAGCGCCAAAGGCATCGTGTTCACTTTCATTTCGGTTTAAAAAACCACTTAGTCCCTCTGCATTCCTTAGTTTATCAAACCTTGAATCGTTTCTTCCAGTCAGCAATTTATGAACATAACCTTGATGGCTCACATCAAATAAAAAAGCATCTTGAGGACTCGAAAATACTCTATGTAGTGCTATAGTTAGTTCCACAACGCCTAAGTTTGGTCCTACATGTCCTCCATTTCTAGAAGTCGTTTGAATGATTTTTTCTCTGATTTCAGATGCAAGAACGGGCAATTGAGTGTCATTCAATTGCTTTACGTCTTCGGGGCCTTTTATTGAATTGAGCAGTGACATTTAATAAAATAAAAAGAATTATTGAGTAATTTAATCGATTTGAAAGGGTTCTTGAGTTTCGTTAAAAATATCTAATTTGTTTATTTTTAATTCCGCTTCCTTAAGTTTATTTTGGCAAATTCTTAGCAATTTTGCCCCTTCTTCAAATTGTGCAACTAAATCTGCAAGTGGAATACTTCCGTCTTCCATATCTTCTATGATTGATTCTAGCTTTGTTAAAGCTTCTTCATAGGATTCGTCTGTTGGTATTTTTTTGCTCATGCTATTGTTAATCTGAGTGCTAACGTTTGATTTTATAACTTTATTAA
>CAJWEH010000016.1 GCA_913031135.1 uncultured Puniceicoccaceae bacterium
ACGAAATCATTGCCTACAATTGCAGAATTGTAAGCAGTAGAAATTCCGTAGTCAGCAGTAAAGCTAATTGGAACGTTAATCCCAGCATGGTCGTAAGACAATGTCGCAGCTTCAGTACCCCAGTTTGATGAGTGAGATCTTGCATCAATAGCTACGCTATCGAAATCCCACCCAGCAAGAAATGACTGAGCACTAGCTGAAATTGTCAAAGCCACAAGAGTGGTAAGTGTTAACAATAATTTCATAATAATGATTATTTATAATAAATTTAGATAAAATTACTCAACGAAGTAACCAAGTTTTGAACCGACTGTCCAGTCTTTTGTCCATGCATCAGCAGATGGGTCAAAAGCACCTTTATATCCAACAGCAGTAAAGAAGTTACCTGTGTAAGGCTGAAGGTTTGATACAACTTCACCTGAAGCAACTGGTTTTAATGGCACACCGTTTTGTGCGTCACGTGCTAATGTGCTTAGGTTCAAGTATGAAGCACCACCTAGGAATGGATTAGCTGATACATTGTTAGCACCTGCTGGAGCTGTTCCTGAGAAATCTGCAGTTCCACCAGTAAAATCAGAAGAGTCTGCACACCAAATGTTATTAGCAATCTTAAGTAATCCTGCATCTTGCATTACAGCAGAAGTAGAATTGATATCAAGTTGACCATTTCCTGAATCTACAGAGATTGAGTTATATAAATAACCACCTGCGTCTTTGTCATAGTCAATTTGACCACCTTGACCACCGATAACAGTCATGTTATAGATAGCTGGAACACCACGTGGAAGCGCGCCTGCTTGGTCATCACCATCAAACTCACCACCTTTATCGCCGTCTACACCATTGTCAGCTTGTACCACTGCCCAGAATTGACCTTGTCCAGAGAACCCTTGGTCATAGTCAAAAGCATCGTCATTGTTGTAAGCAGAAAGAAGATATTTTGAATTAACAGTTCCACCGAACCACTCAAAACCATCATCATCACCAGCAACAACTTCAATGTACTCAAGAACTGTACCGTCTCCGACACCGCCCATTGTAAGACCATTGATTTCATTAGCAGCACCTAGTTCAAAACCGCCATTACGGATTGAAACATAACGAAGGATACCACTGCTATCGTGAGGATCATTACCACCATAAATACCACGAAGGTCTGGATTTTCATCAGTAGCAACTGGCTCAGCAATACCTTCGATTGCATCAGTACCTGCAACTAAAAGAGAATTTTCAAGCTCTTGATTATTGTTTGTTGGAGCATTACCAAGAATGATTAATCCACCCCAGAAACCAGTATTCAAGTCGCGATTAGCGTCTTGAGTAAGAGGAGTTGTAGGGTTAGCAATTGGGTCAGCGTTATCGAACTCATAAGTGAATACGATTGGTTGAGCTGGTGTACCAACAGCATTGATTTCACCTGTACGTGTGATAACAAGTGTGCCTGGTTCTTGGACAGCAACACCATCTAAGTTTATACCTTGCTTACCGCGAATAATCGTACCTGCTTCAATTGTAAGTGTAGCATTTTCTACATAAACAATGTTAGTTAATAGGTACTGCTTATCCGAAGTTAGCGTAGTATCTTCTGTAATAGAATCAGAGATATAATAGTATCCTGATGTAGGTGTACTGTCAACGCCTGCATAAGCAGAAGCACTAGCCAGTACAAATAATGATAGTAATGATTTTTTCATAGTTAATAATTAAGGAGTACCATAATAAAACCACTCTGCGACAAATATGAGACGATAATGTTACAAACTCGTGAAATCAAAATTCATACGAATAACTAATCGAAAACGAGCGACCTTTTTGATAACTATCTCGGATGACATCAAATTCGTTCATCTGATCATCAAACAATCGATAAACCGTATTAATACGAGGGTTATTGAGGTTTTTAGCAACAAATTTTAGCTTTGATCGCTCGCTAAACCCTTTGCTGATGACCAGATCAAATGATCGATACGATTTATCGTAGAAATCATAGGAATCAGCTAGTGATGTGCCCTTAAGAACATCACTGATAAAGAAACCAATAAGAGAGACCTCTAGATCGAAGCTTGAATTTGAGTAAGAAAAATCAAAATTTGCTAAGTGTTCTGGTTGCTCTATTAAAGCTCTTTTTCGATATGCTTCTATTTGATCATCAGAAATAACCTCAATTCCATCAGCTCTTTTAAGGGCAATTTCAATAGGCATCCGGTCAATTTCACCTTCAATCTTAGTGAAATTGAATCCAAATGAAAAATCATTTAAGCCTAGACTAGAAAGATCTTTTCTACCTTCAATTTCAAACCCTTTCAGTTTCCCTTTACCTGGATTATTATACCAAGAAAACAATGAAGCACCTAAATTTTGACTGAAACCCAAATAGTCATAATTTCCTCCTTCATAAAATAAATCTGTAGAACTATCCGCACCTAGACCGTTGATGCGTTCGATACGATTAGTAATATTTTTCTTAAAAATATTTAATGTAAATGAATCATTTTGTGCATTCCTTGCAGTCAGTCCTATATCGAAATTCTCAACTTCTGATGGTTTCAAATTCGCATTGCCTACATTGATATCAGATCCTGAAAAGGCAGAAGTTGCATATGGAGAAATTTCACGAGCGGATGGAAAGGCAACGGTATCACTGTAAGATGTACGAACGGTAATCGAGTCATTCAATCCAGACCAAATAAAAGAGACAGAAGGAAGCCATTTACTGTAGTCATACCCACCCTCTGGATCAACATTTGCAAGAGGATTATTTGTACCAGCCCCTCTGAGATCAAAAATATTACCATTTCCATCCTCATCAATAGCTTTTACATGTGCCGAATTTTTTTCATACCTCAAACCATATACAAGACGGAAGTTATCAAATAAAGTTTGATCCATGGAAAAATATTTCCCATCCGAAAGCGTTTCTAAATCAACATAGGCAGCTTGAATAAGAGAGGTCGGTGTAAGATCGTCATAATTAGCCATTGGCGCACCCTCATTGTTGGAGGAGGGAACGGTTGCATTCTCAGTCAGTGTTCCATCAATCACCACTCCGAACATATTTAGGTATTCATCTTCTAAAACCCTAGTCGATTCTGAACGCAGTGCTCCAAAGCCAATCGCTGTCTCCCATTTTTGGTCAATAGCTCGTTTAAGAGTAAAATCAAATCTACCATTATCCTTTATCTCTTGAATGTCTCTGAATATAATAAAAGAAGGATTAACTGAAGTTTTACTAGTACTATTCGTCCACAACGTAAAATCTTTTTCATTAGAAATCACCACTCCTCTTGTTTGAGTAAATCCAGGTTCAACCTGACTAGTCTCATCCTGTCCAGCAGCCCAGTACAAATCAATCGAATCAAAATCTAGGAAGTTCTTAAATTCATAGCTATTAGTTCCAGATAATTGAGAAGAAGTTAAGTTTCTCTCGGTATAATGTAGACTTTCATTAATTTGGTAATCCAATAGAAGATCATCAAAGGTACCTAAATAGGGGTCAGGCTCATCCCAAATTCCATCATTAGGATCTTCATCTGCTGTACGAAAGGACCCGTGCTGAGAACTTAGCCTCTTTCCATAACCAGGATTACTAGCATCAATCCGAGTGTTGCTGTCGGTTGAAGTATTTAAATCTAAATAAGAAAAATTTATTCTATTTTGATCATCAATCTCAAGACCCAAGCCAAAAGAAAAACTTCGAGAACTCTCAATAGTAGAATTCGTCCTGATTGCCTTATGATACGTTTTAGAATATAATGGACTCAAAAAATGTTCAGGACTTAGAGTATAACTACCTGATAACTCTGTTGTACTTCTGAAGAAATCAGCCTCAATATGCTTAAAGCTTCGCGAATAATTATAACCACCAACATAGCCAAGCTTTGATTGATCTCCAATATAAAATGAGTCTCCAAAATCAATTTTCATACTATTACCATACTTTGGCGATGTGCCAAAATAATTGTGATTTGCTCTGCCCAATGCATCTTTAAATGGATCAAGTTTAGGTACATTTTCTTCAAACTCCGATGGTAATATATATAGGGGGATATCAGCGAAGTCATCATCGTTTTCAGGATCATCGTCCGACAAATTATCCATATGTAATTGCAAGAAAAAATCATAGGTCTCTTCAAGAGTCATTCTAGGTTGTTTAAAAGATTCATCGAAAACTGGGGACGTTTGAGGGATGTCCTCAGCACTAAATGTTAAGGCACGATCTTTAGCACCATTAGCCCAGCGATCCCCTTGAGTTGTACGATTATTCAACAAAAATTCCCCATCTTTAACGTTGCTATTAAAATTAGTGCCTACCGATACATTGAAAAAGGCACTTTCTGGAATTGGCTTTGTGATTAAATTAATGGCACCAGTGGCATTTGAAGCGCGCTCACTTGAATATGTCTTGAACACTTCCAATGAGCTAAAGAAACTCGTCGGAAATAAATCTAGCTGAACGGCTAATCGGTCAGGATCTGGACTTGCAATCGGAAGTCCATTTAAAGTTGTTGAAACATAACGATCCGACAAACCTCGAATAGAAGCGTATTTACCACCCTCAACAGACACTCCAGAGACCCTCTTCACCGCATCGCCAATATCGCTCGCAGCAAATTTTGAAAAGTCTTCTGAACTCATAATGCTAAGCGTTGACTGTGAAGACATCACTAATTCAAGATTCATCACAAACTCATTGGCTTCGGAAGCAGTCACGACAAAATCTTGCAGTTCATAAATGTCATCCGACATCTCAACTGGTCTAGGTGGCATCGCAAAATTAAGCACGGTTTCCTCTCCAGCCACCACAGCCGTTTCCGTCACCTTTGCTTCAATGTAGCCATCTTTAAAAAAGCTTAGCGTGTAAATACCATCCGTAACATCTGAAAAGCTAAATAGTCCTTCCTCATTGGTAATGGTTCCGAAATCAGTTCCCTGAATTAAAACAACAACCCCTTGAAGTGTTTCTCCTGTGTCTTTATCAAAGACTTGACCTTTAATAAGCCCCAATTGATTTTGCTGTACGAACGTTTCCTGCTCAATCTGATCGACCTGCTCTGATGGAATCGATCCTTCAACTTGTGGTTTTACCACAAAATCATTTTCCTGATTGGCATCTTCTGTTTCTAACTCATTCGATTCATTGGATTCAATGAGTGACTGAAGGTCTTCAGATATTGTTATATTTATGGCTCCTAAAGGCGAGATACCAATCATCAAGAAACAGACAATAAAAGCAATCGACGAAGCTAAAGGCTGAAATATTTTGGTCATTTTTGAATAAAAGAAGGTGACCAAAAATAACAGTTCAGGTTAAACTACAACATCAAACAGAATCCAAAAGCGATTTGTAACACATTCGTAACATTACTCTCTTAATTTTACTAGTTTGCCTAATGGCCTATATTTTTCCACTATCTTTAAGCGAAATAGTCTGGTTGAAATACAGATTTTTCGAATCCATTACTCTAGAATCCGCGCAAAAGTATCCGATTCGCTCAAACTGACAGACCGCTCCAGGTTTTAAATGAGCAACGCTCGGCTCACAGTACGCTTTTATTTCCGTAGAGGACTCTGGATTCACATACTCTGTAAAATTCTTATCTGGGTTAGCTTCTGGTTTTTCTTCAGTAAATAATCGATCCAGCTGACGAACCGTTGCCTCGACAACACTATCAGCATGAACCCAATGAATCACACCTTTCACTTTTCGATCTTCAGGATTTTTACCAAGCGTCTGTTTATCCACATGACAATACAACTTAACAATTTCGCCTTCAGAATTTTTTTCAACCGAATCACAGCGAATAATATAAGCATTTCTCAAGCGGACTTCCCCCCCCAGTTTAAGTCTAAAGAACTTACGATTTGCCTCTTCCCTAAAATCGCTTTTTTCAATCCACAACCGTTTACCAAAGGGTATCTCTCTAAACCCTTCCGCCTCATTTTCGGGATTGATAACCCCTTTCATCATTTCAACAGAGCCGTCATCCCAATTAGTTAACTCGATCTCTAGTGGATCAAAAACCGCCATTCTTCTCGGTGCTGTTCGGTTTAAAACATCACGCACTGAATGCTCTAATAAAGCAATATCACTCATAGAAGGCACCTTGGTTACTCCAATCGTTTTACAAAAGGAACGAATGGCTTCTGCGGGGTAGCCCCTTCTTCGCATTCCCGCAAGTGTCGGCATTCTAGGGTCATCCCATCCATCGACATAACCACCCTCAACGAGTTCTCTAAGCTTTCGCTTACTAACGACTGTATAGCTTAAATTCAAACGAGCAAACTCGGTTTGTTTAGAGGGGAAAATATTTAATTTCTCAATAAACCAATCATAGAGTGGACGATGATCTTCAAATTCTAGAGAGCACAAAGAGTGAGTGATTCCTTCGATAGAATCGCTTTGCCCATGGGTAAAATCATAGCTCGGATAAATCGGCCAGGCATCGCCTACCCTATGGTGGTGCATTCGTTTGATACGATACAAAACAGGGTCTCGCATATTCATATTGGGATGCGACATATCAATTTTCGCCCTCAAGACCATAGCACCATCCTCAAATTCGCCCGCTCTCATTTTTTCAAAAAGCACGAAGCTCTCATCTGCAGGACGATCTCGAAAGGGACTATTCTTACCTGACTCCGTGAGGGTACCACGATTGGAACGAATCGACTCTGGATCTTGTTCATCAACATAGGCATCACCAGAACGAATCAGTGCCTGAGCCCATTCGTATAATTGATCAAAATAGTCACTAGCGAAACAAAGTTTGTCCCATTGATATCCAAGCCACTGAATATCTTTTTGAATGGCTTGCACAAACTCGTCACTCTCTTTTTCGGGGTTCGTGTCATCGAATCGTAAATTACACAAACCACCAAATTCTTTCGCGATTTCAAAATTCAAACAAATCGCTTTAGCGTGCCCTATTTGCAAATAACCATTAGGTTCTGGAGGGAATCGAGTCTGTACCCGTCCATCATGCAAGCCAGCTTCAACATTTGAAGCAATCATTTGACGTATAAAATCTACAGGTTTGTCAGGATTTTCAGACATAAAGTAATCAATTAAAAATAGGTTATAACTTAAATCGAAGTGTTTTCAAGGAAAGCTCTGAGTCTAGATAAAACCCGATCTCGACCCATCACCGCAAGCAAGGGCAACAAATCAGGCCCACCACTACGCCCACTGATTGCAAATCGAATGATTGGAAAATAAGCGAATAGCTTACGTTGATGCTTTGATGCTATTTGCGTGAGCGTTTCCTCAAGTTGCTCAGATGTATACGCCTCTTGAGCTTCAAAAACCTCCATAATCTCCAATAGAAGATTCTTTGCATCGCCATTTTTTTGAATTCTAGCTAAGGCTTTGGCATCCTCCTCATAGCGTTCTTGAAAAAAGTACCCAACATAATCTGCCAAAGTATCTAAAGACTTAATTTTTGGCTGAACTAATCGCAAAACGGAATGAAGGTACTCCCTATCCGTTTGATCCGTCACACAACCTGCCTCTTCAAGTTCCGGTAAGGCCAATTGTGTTAAAGTTTCAATCGACAGTTCTTTAAGATACTCTGAATTCAATGCCGCTAATTTTTGTTCATCAAAACGAGCATTACCTTTATTGATTCCGTCAAAATCAAAGCGCTCAATAATCGTCTGAATCGACATCTTTTCTTGATCGTCTTTCGGATTCCAACCTAAAAGGCAAATATAGTTACAAACCGCATCCGATACAAATCCACGCTTTTGATACTCTTCAATCAAAGCACCCTTATCACGCTTGCTCATTTTACCCGGACCCGATTCCTTTAAAATCAATGGAATATGGGCAAAAATCGGAGGCTTCACGCCAAATGCTTTAAAAAGTTCAACGTGTTTACTGGTGTTTGATAAATGGTCTTCCCCTCGAATAACATGAGTGATATTCATGCTAATATCATCCACCACATTAACAAAGTGAAAAACGGGCTCACCATTAGAGCGAACGATCACAAAATCACGCTCTTCGGTACGCTCGACACGACCTCGAATAGCATCGTCTATAACGACGGGTGTATTTTTTACTTTTTCAACTTCCGCTTTTTTAAAATCATCGTATTCGATATAACGCTCACCTTCTAGACGAAACCATAAGGCACCCTCTTTTTCATACACGCGGTTCTTTGATTTCAAGAGATTTAAATACTCCTCATAAACAGCAGAGCGCTGACTTTGAAAATACGGACCAAACTGTCCCCCCTTCCCAGGGCCTTCATCCCAATCTAAACCAAGCCACTGCATACCTTCAATCAGTACCTGTAGCGCCTCTTCCGTATTTCGCTCCTTATCGGTGTCTTCGACTCTAAGTATAAACTGTCCTCCCGTGTGTTTCGCGTACAACCAATTAAAAAGCGCCGTTCTAGCACTTCCTATGTGGAAAAAGCCAGTGGGGCTAGGGGCAAAACGTACGCGAACTTCTGACATAAAGGATAAAAATGAAATTTAGAATCGAACCGTACCTTGTTTCAATTCAAAAAGAAACTCTTGATAGGCCGATGCGACGCCCTCCTCTAGACTAATTTGAGGACTCCAACCCGTGTCAGAAATTAATTGAATATCCGTTACCTTTCTAGGCGTTCCATCTGGCTTACTGGTATCAAATTTTAAAACACCATCATATCCAATAATGCTTGAAATCATTTGTGCTAAATCACCAATAGAAATTTCCCGACCGCTGCCAAGGTTGACCCAATCGGGCGGATTCTCAATATTCAAAAGGTGTACAATTCCTGAAGCCGCATCCTCCGAATGAAGGAATTCTCTGAGCGGCTTACCCGTTCCCCAAACAACCACTTCCGGAGCACCCACTTCCTTGGCTTCATGAATCCGACGAATCAAAGCAGGCATTACATGCGAATTTTCTGGATGATAATTATCGCCTCTACCATATAAATTTGTGGGCATCGCTGAGTGGTACAAAACCCCATACTGCTGGCGATAAAATTGACACAATTTCAACCCCGCTATCTTTGCAATCGCATAAGCCTCGTTAGTCGGTTCCAAAGCATCTGTTAGTAAAGAAGCCTCTTGAATCGGCTGCTTGGCAAACTTAGGATATATACACGTGCTTCCCAAAAAAAGTAAGCGCTTAACCCCCGAAGCATAAGCTTCATGGATAGTATTTTGTGCAATTGCCAAATTCTCATAAATAAACTCTGCTGGATAGCTATTATTCGCATGAATACCACCGACCTTTGCGGCTGCAATCACCGCATATTGAATGTTATTTGATTGAAAAAAGGCACGAACCTCCGATTGATCCGTCAAATCTAACTCAGCGTGCGTTCGAGTGATGATTGACTGAAATCCATTCTCCTCAAGTGCACGAACAACTGCTGAACCGACCATGCCTCGATGCCCAGCTACATATATCTTTGCATCTTTATTCATTAACCTGAATGACTACTGCTCTGTCGCCGCTTTGAATGCAGCCTCTTTCCTCGCAATCTCTAAATCAGCCTCTACCATAATTTTCACCAGATCTTTAAAGCGCACCTTTGGCTCCCAATCCAACTGCTTTTTAGCTTTAGAAGGGTCTCCAATAAGTAGATCCACTTCGGTGGGTCTTTCGTAGCGTTTATCATATTCAACAAACGCCTCCCAATCCATGTCTAATTGAGCAAATGTTTCTTGAACGAACTCTTTTACCGAATGCGTCTCATTCGTCGCCATGACATAATCATCCCCAGAATCTTGCTGAAGCATAAGCCACATAGCCTCCACATATTCTTTTGCATAGCCCCAATCTCGTTTTGCATCTAAATTACCCAAGTACAATTTATCTTGAAGACCCATCTTGATACGAGTAGCGGCACGAGTGATTTTACGCGTAACAAAAGTTTCACCTCTCCTTGGTGACTCATGATTAAATAAAATTCCGTTAGTTGCGTGCAAATTGTACGACTCACGATAATTGACCGTTAGCCAATATGCATAGACTTTAGCACAACCGTAGGGCGATCTAGGATAAAACGGTGTCTTTTCAGTTTGTGGCACTTCTTGAACCATCCCGAACATCTCTGAAGAAGAGGCTTGGTAAAAACGACATTTATTATTCAGACCGACCTCTCGAATAGCCTCTAGAATACGAAGCGTACCGAGTCCAGTCACATCACCTGTGTACTCGGGAACATCAAAAGAAACACGAACGTGACTCTGCGCACCTAGATGGTATATTTCGTCCGGCTGTAAATTATAGAGTAATTTAACCATTTGAACGCCATCCGCTAAATCACCATAATGTAAAAACAATTTCTTACCATTAATGTGGGGATCTTCATATAAATGATCGATACGATCCGTGTTAAAAGTAGAAGCTCTGCGAATAATTCCATGTACTTCGTAGCCTTTTTCTAAAAGTAATTCAGCTAAATAAGAGCCATCTTGTCCAGTAATACCAGTAATGAGTGCTTTTTTCATATTATATCTGCTAATTCTCAACACTAATTTAGAAAACATTCAAGCTTCAAAAATAAGTGCGAGCGTAAGTTTTTTACTGACTAAACGAATAGATTAAAAATAATTAATTTTTTCAATTCAGTAATCCCATGTCAAAAAAAGGCGTCATTCTTTTAAATCTAGGTTCCCCAGATACCACAGCTACTACCGATGTACGAAATTATCTAAGAGAATTCCTTATGGATGGAAGAGTATTGGATGTTCCAGCTCCCCTTCGATGGCTTATTGTTCATTGCTTCATCCTTCCACGGAGACCTGAACAATCCGCAGAAGCCTATCAGACGATCTGGACAGATGAAGGCTCCCCCTTAATCGTTACTTCAAAACTGCAACAAAAAGCCCTTCAAGATAAACTAGATATGCCCGTCGAACTAGGGATGCGATACGGCAACCCTTCTACAGAAGCCGCGCTTGATTCATTGGTCCGACAGGGTGTTGAGGACCTATTTGTCATTCCGCTCTATCCACATTATGCGATGTCTAGTTATGAAACAGCCGTCATCTATTTAAATCAATTCATTAAGAAAAAGCGCTTAACGCTTAAAACAAGGATTCTTCCTCCATTTTATGATGATGATGGCTACATTGAAGTCCTCGCTCAAAGTGTGCTACCCTATTTAGAGAAAGAACCTTTTGATAAACTGATCTTTTCCTTTCACGGCATACCGGAAAGGCATGTCATCAAAACAGATTCAACGAAAAATCATTGCTTAAAGTCAGCAGATTGTTGCAAAACCTGTAGCCCTGCACATGCAACCTGTTATCGACATCAGTGCTCTCGTACAGTTGAAGCAGTGACACAAAAAATCGGCCTTCCTAAAGATAAATACATCCTATCATTTCAGTCTAGGTTAGGAAGAGATCCATGGTTAAAACCTTATACCGATAAAACGATCGAATCACTTGCAGAAGACGGAGCTAAAAATGTGAAGATCATATGCCCCGCATTTACGACTGATTGCCTAGAGACACTCGAAGAAATTGCCATAGGAGGGAAAGAAATTTTCGAAGAAGCAGGCGGTAGCCATTATGAACAAATTCCCTGTTTGAATGACCATCCTGCCTTCATCCAATATTTAGCAGATAAGGTGAAAGCCTGGGAACAGGGTGCCTACGAAACGCTTGATTCAAAAGATCCCGTTCACGCAGCAATTTATGGCGTTTAAATAATTCGATTTTAGTATTCCCATATTTTGAATCTTATTTTTTATGAGGGAACAATATGAACTTTCTCGAGTCTAGCGAACAACTACTTTTCATCCTGACATCAATTATCTACGGTACTACCTTTTTAATTGCTACTCGTTACCTACTTAAAAAAGGTGCCTATCCGCAAAAATTAGTCTACCTATCACTCATATTAGGCTTTTTAGCTCAAACCATAGCCCTAAATATCCGTGCGATATTTGTTGAAAGTTGCCCTTTAGGGAATGCCTTCGAAATAACTCAATTCATTACTTGGTCCTTAGTCCTTTTATATTTCATAATAAGGCCTGTTTTTAAAATCAAATTGCTAGGTTATTTTACGGCATTCATTGCATCACTTAGTACAGCAATTGTTTTACTCTTTCCCAAGCTCGATGAGTCGTATACCACAATTAATGATAAGCCAATCGAAACCCTCATCGAACTACACGCCTCTCTTGCAATTTTTAGCTACGCTCTTTTCACACTACTGGCGATATTGTCCCTAATGTATCTCATTCAACAATACGGATTGAAAAAGCAGCTATTTAAAGGACTATTTCGCTACCTACCACCCATTCAAAAATTAGATAGCATCGCCACAAGTTTATTATGGATCGGCATTTTCATTTTATTCATAGCACTTATCTTTGGAGCTGTCTTTTGGATAGAAGAGCCCGAAAGAGTCCCAACGCTTAAGTTTTTCTCTACGCTAATCCTATTTTCAGCTTATGTCATCCTTGGTGCACTAAAACAGCTTAACTGGATTTCACCAAGAAAGCAGGCTATTCTTGCAATTATATTTTTCGTATCTGCTATTCTTTCACTTTGGACTATAGATCAATCTCCAAATGAGGCAGATCGTTCGATTGAATCAACCTCCTTACCATCGAACTCATGAATCCAGAGAATGAACCGATCTTATTCGTTGTAGGCTCTTCTCATAAAGAAGCCAATTTAACGGTCAGAGAAAGATTCAGTCTGAATGAATCTGAAATCAACAGCCTTGAGGATGATGTTTTATCAATCGAAGGTGTCGATGAATGCCTAGTACTCAACACTTGCAACCGGCTAGAAATTTATGGCGTTCGCAAAGAATCCCTCTCCATGGAATCTGTATATGCTAAAATTTGCTCTCATAAAAAACTGAGTTCTACCGATTTTGCCAAACACTCATTTATTGTAGAAAAATCAAAAGCGATTGAACACACCGTAGAATTAGCGTCCGGACTTTTATCTCAAATGATCGGAGAGACTGAAATTCTTGGACAAATGAAACAAACCTATCAAAAAGCAAAAGAACTCGGAAAAACTCAAAAGCACCTTAATCGGCTATTTGAAAAAAGTTTTCAGAGTGCAAAATTAATTCGCTCAGAAACCGGCATAGGAAGGGGTCAGATTAGCATTGGAAACATTGCCGTTAATTTAGCAAAAAGGATATTTGGAGATATTACAAAAAGTCGAATTCTGATCATTGGAAGTGGAGAAGTCAGCGAGCGGACGGTACAAGCGTTAAAGTCGAACGCCGTCAATGACCTAACGGTAACGAGTCGCACTAAAGAAAAGACTGATTTATTAGCAGATCGATTTGGAGCAGCTTCAATCGGATTTAATCACTTTAAGTCACAAATAGGTCAATTTGATATCATCATCAGTTCTACCTCGGCACCGACTGCAATATTGGAAGTAAATGACTTTTCCGAAGCGCTTAAAAAAAGACCCAACCGCCCTCTCTTTCTTATTGATTTAGCAGTTCCTAGAGATATCCCCGAATCTGTAGGACGCTTGGAAAATGTTTATCTTTATAACTTAGATGCCTTAGCAAAGATAGCGAATGAAACCTTAGCTTTTAGAAAATCAGAAATTAAAAAGGCAGAACAGTTAATAAAATCCCAAGTTTGGTCACTTTGGTTGCAATTGAAACGACGCTCAATGTTTCATAAATTTCAATGATCCCAAGGAAGCTTTTTATCGATAGTAGAGTGCTTCCAAACTTCAAACGGTTCAAATATTTTGCCAGGATTTAAAATCCCATTCGGATCGAGTGCTGAACGAACCGCTTCCATGGCCTGGATTTCAGATTTCGAATGCTGAAATTTCATAAACGGTGATTTTGCCAAACCAATGCCATGCTCACCTGTGATTGAGCCCCCAAGCGCTACAACCTTTTTCATTAACAATACAATCCCTCTTTGAGCTCGCTTTTGCTCAGACTTATTAGCCCGGTTATACATGATATGAACATGTAAATTGCCATCACCAGCGTGCCCAAATGTCGGCGTAGCCAAGTCGATTTCTTTTTTTAGCGATAAAGTGTAACGGATAAGTTCATGTTGTTTTTCAATAGGGACAACAACATCTTCATTCAGTTTCGTATCTGCAAGTGAATACATCGATTGAGAACAGAGCCTACGGGTATTCAATATCGCTTCAGAAGCGGCTTCTGTTTTAGCTTCCTTATAATCTAAGGCAGAATCTCCAATGATTTCAAAAAGACATTTTTTTTGAGTTCGGATCACCTCTGAAGAACCATCGAGTTCTATGATTACAATTGATACTTTAGAACAATTCTTAAAGACCGATTTCCCTGAAAAATTTTCTGCACAGACGACCGATTGCCGATCCAAAAACTCGCACATGGAGGGGAGCAAGCCACTCTTCAAAATTTGAGTCACTACATTGAGCGCTATCCCTTCATTTTTAAAAGCAAACATACCCATCCAGCGCTTCTCTGGCAATGGCAGTAATTTCAAATGTGCCTTTGTGACAACCCCTAATATTCCCTCAGAACCAATCCACAAATCTTTCAGATTAAGACCTGATACATACTTCTTCAAAGGGAGACCCCATTGAACAGCAGCACCATTAGCAAGGTAACCCTCTAAGCCTAGAACATAATCGCGAGTGACACCGTATTTCACACAACGCATGCCACCTGCATTACAGGCAATATTCCCCCCTAGTGTAGAATACTTTTTTGAGGAAGGGTCAGGCGGAAAAAATAATCCCTTTTGAGCCATTTTTTTTTGCAAGACATCCGTAACCACACCGGGCTCTACAGTGACAATTTTGGAAACTGGATTGAGTTGAATCTTTTTCAACATCGAAAGGTCTAGGACCCACCCTTTATGTATAGGAACTGCCGATCCAGTAGCCGAAGAGCCTGCTCCTCTTGTCGTAACAGGAATTCTATATTGATTCGCCAATTTTAAAATAACACCCACGTCAGAAGGAAGCTTAACTCGAATCACCGCATCTGGAGTTACTGAAATCCTGAGATTATCAAGAGACGCCCGTTCGAGTGATGCGTGATCTGTTAACACGCGATTAGGCAACCTTTTTTTCAAAAGCCGAAGAGCCTTAAGCTTAACTGAACTGTTTAATTTTTGTTTCACTGATAGGATGCTGTTCAATCAAATCTTTGTTTTTTAAAAACTCAATCTACAAAATAAACTTCTCAATGTTAAATTTAGCATTGCCGAGGCAAGGAAGGCTCTCATTTTAAAGCTATGCTACAAGCAGGAATAGTCGGTCTACCTAATGTGGGGAAGAGTACCCTCTTCAACGCACTCACACGAACACGCAAAGCAGAATCTGCCAATTACCCTTTCTGTACAATCGATCCAAATGTTGGAGTCGTTCAAGTCCCTGATGCCCGCTTAAATCCCTTAAAGGAAATAGCCAATACAGAGACCGTCATTCCAGCTGCCATTGAATTTGTTGACATCGCAGGATTAGTTGAAGGTGCAAGTAAAGGCGAAGGCTTAGGGAATAAATTCTTAGCGAATATACGAGAAGTCGATGCCATTGTACATGTTGTCCGTTGTTTTGAAGATGACGACATCATTCATAACATGGGATCGATTGACCCACTGAGAGACATCGAAATCATACATACAGAACTCGTTTTATCTGATTTAAGTTCATTGGAATCTCAAAAAGAGAAACTTGTTAAAAAAGCACGAAGTGGTGATAAAGAGGCGATTGAATCAATAGAATTAATTGATCGATTAATACCCCACCTAAATGAAAACAAACCAGCGATTACTTTAGAAATGAATGAAGACGAAACGATTGTCCTTAAACGCTTATGTCTACTCTCAGCTAAAAAAGTACTCTATGCATGCAACGTCTCCGAAGATGATTTAGCAGACCCAAGTAACAACAGCTTCGTCAAGAAAGTGGAAGCCTATGCATCTGAAAACCACAATGCAGGGACTTGTATCATTTCTGCCGCAGTAGAAGCTGAACTGATTGACTTTGATGAAACAGAAGCGAGCGAATACCTTGAATCCTTAGGTGTTCAAGATTCAGGTGTATCTATTTTAATTCGATCAACCTATCAACTTCTAGGATTAGCATCCTATTTTACAGCCGGAGAAAAAGAAGTCCGAGCTTGGACTTTTAAAGTTGGAATGAAAGCACCCCAATGCGCAGGTGTCATCCATACCGATTTTGAAAAAGGTTTTATAAAAGCTGAAGTCGTCTCTTATGATGATTTAATTGCGTCTGGAAGTGCTCAAAAAGCAAAAGAAGCAGGGAAATATCGGCTTGAAGGAAAAGATTACTTGTTTCAGGACGGAGATGTCACTGTCTTTCGATTTAATAATTAAGTCAAAAGCTACTCTCGTATAGTTGACGAATTGAAGGAAATCACCTCAATACCTATTCATTCCTATGAAAGATATAATTGATAGCGCTAAATCACCTATGAGCTTACTACTATTAGTGGCTCTAGTAAGTGTCCAATCTGCCTGTGATCAGCAGCAACCAAGCGCTTACAAAATTGCTAAAGAGACAAAAGAACCGATGGCAATGACCGAGCAAGAGCCCATGCAAACATTACCGGGAATGGAGGACTTTAACGCTCAAGCTTCAAATATAGCCTATAAGGTACCTGAAGAGTGGAATGAATTCCCACCTTCTTCCGTTCGTAAAGCGAACTTTAAAATCGAAGACGCAGATGGACTTGCAGAAGTTAGCATAACGGTCTTTCCTGGAAATGTTGGTGGTTACCTCGCTAATGTGAATCGCTGGAGGCAACAAATTCAACTCCCCCCCATTGAGGAAGAGGCCCTGAGAGATACTTTAACTCCAATCATTATATCAAACCACCAAGGCTATTATTCGATATTAGAAGGCAATTCTAGCTCAATAATGGGAGCGATCCTTCAATTTCACGGCGTTACTTGGTTTGTAAAAATGCAAGGTTCTATCTTAACCGTTCAAAATCAAAAAGAAAATTTCTTAAACTTTATCACTAGTTTAGAAATTGAGGACAACCACCATTGATGAAACCTGCCCTAAAGTTTTTTAGCTCCCTAAAATTAACGGTTGTATTGCTAACACTCTCACTCTTACTCATTTTCTTTGGTACGCTTGATCAAGTTGAATATGGGATTTGGGAAACACAAAAAAGATATTTTGAAAGCTTTATTGTCGTTTGGTCCTGCCCGGATTTTATTCCAAATATAAACCTTTCATGGATTCATCTACCACTGCCCGGCGGTTATCTACTAGGAGGTCTCTTATTCATCAATTTATTGGCAGCTCATGCGACACGCTTCAAACTCACATGGAAAAAAAGTGGCTTATTTTGCATTCATTTTGGACTTATTTTACTCCTAGTTAGTGAACTTATTACGGACATCGTCTCCGAAGAAAGCCAAATGCCCATCAATGAAGGAAGTGATGCAAATTATTCAGAAACGGTGCTCGATAATGAACTCGTTCTTATTGATCGGTCCAACAGTGACTACGATAGCGTTCATGCCATTCCCGTAGATTTGCTTAAAAAAGGAAAACGTTTATCCATCCCAGAAACCGATTTAAGCGTTCAAGCTCTCAAGTACTATCCCAATGCCTCAATCGCTCGCTCATCGGGTGCGCAAGCTCTAGAAAAACCAATTGGAAATAAGGGACTCATTCAACGCATGAGTCTTTCTGTAACACCTAAACCTAAAGAATACACAGAGGATGCCATCAATACAGCAACTGCCTATGTCGAAATCTTTGATGCGAATAATGAATCCTTAGGCGTTTGGCTGGTATCAAATGTGATTGATGATCGATTCCCACCGCAGGTCGTTCAATCGGGAAATCAAAGCTATGAACTAGCACTTCGATTTAAACGCTACTACCATCCATTCAAAGTAGAATTAGTTGACTTCAAGCATGATAAATACCCAGGCACAGATGTGCCCTATAATTTCTCAAGTGAAGTCTATGTTAAAGACATGGATAATTCAATTAAGCAGAAAGCGCTCATCTATATGAACCATCCGCTTCGATACGGAGGTCTTACTTTCTACCAAGCCTCGTTTGCAAATGAAGACACCACCTCTATTTTCCAAGTCGTTAAAAACCCTGGCTGGCTGATACCCTACATCAGTGTTCTTCTTATGGGCTTTGGAATGAGTTTTCAATTTGGCATGCACTTTTTAAGATTCCTTAAAAAAGAAAGAAACGGATGAAGAAACTTTTTTACATAGTTATTGCCCTGCTAGCCACAAGCATTGTCTACAAGCACATCCCACAAGAACCCATTGAAAATGGCTTTAATATTCAAGGTTTTGCTGAACTACCTGTTCAGGTTGGCGGACGCATCAAGCCCCTTGATTCAGTAGCGCGTAATACTTTGCTCATTCTATCTGGACGACAATATGTCATTACTCCAAAAGGAGAAAAAATTTCATCTATCCATTGGTTTATGGATTTGTGTATGCGTCCAGAACTAGCTGACACCTATCGTATTTTCAAAATCGAGTCTCCTGATGAACTCGGCTTAGATGGCCTAGAAGAAAAGTCGAAGCGATATTATTCATATAATGACTTACAACCACACTTTGAAGATATCCAAAATCTCTTTTTGAATTTAGAGCCTGAAGTCAAAAAACGCACAGCATACGAACGGCAAATCGCTAAGATTTATGACGGATTATATCTTTACAACACTACGTTACAATCCCTACACCCAACGGGAGATGCGGAGCGACTAGACCGACTGGCAGATGAATATCAAAGCTACGAAAGTATTATTGGATTAGGGCTAGAAGCCATTAGAGCACAACAAAACAATGAAACCTATGACCCCAAAATACTCAATAGCTTCATCGCATTCGGAGATAGTTATTTGACCTTATCTAAAACCTCCCGCCTTAGAATCATCCCTCCAGAAACTGTTTCAAAAGAATTAGTCCTTTCCGATTGGAAAAATGTCGGGCTCGAGCTACTCGATGCTATGAAGGGAGAGTCGTTAAGTCCTGTCTTAAAAAGTTATGCTCAATTAACTATGGCGTATCGTTCCAATGATTCAGTTACCTTTAATCAAGGCATCGAATCGATCCAAAATAATTTTAAACTGCAGTATCCAAAAGCTGAAAAAAGAGTTCAATTTGAACGTTGGTTTAATGACTTTAAACCTTTTGCACTTTCAATTCAGCTATATGTCTTTGCCTTTCTACTGCTTGTGATTTCTTGGCTTAATTGGACAGTGCCCCTAAACCGTTCCGCCTTTTGGATTTTAACGCTAACTTTGATCTTACACACATTTGGTCTGCTTGCACGAATGTACATTCAAGGACGCCCGCCTGTTACCAATTTATATTCATCCGCAGTATTTGTGGGCTGGGGTGCGGTATTCCTCGGAGTATTTATAGAAAAAATTTATAAAAATGGCGTTGGCGGTGCGATGGCTTCCCTCATTGGATTTGCAACCCTTATCATCGCACACCATCTAGCTATGACCGGCGATACCCTTGAAATGATGCGAGCCGTTCTTGACTCAAATTTCTGGTTAGCCACGCACGTTATTATTATTACCTTTGGATACTCAGCTATGTTTTTAGCTGGTGCCCTAGGGATTGCATTCATCTTCATGGGATTATTCTCAAAAAATTTCACGAAAGAAAATGCCCGATCTTTAGCCAATATGGTTTATGGGATCACCTGTTTTGCCGCCTTATTTAGTTTAGTGGGCACGATCCTTGGCGGTATTTGGGCAGACCAATCTTGGGGTCGCTTTTGGGGCTGGGATCCTAAAGAAAATGGCGCCTTAATGATCGTTCTTATGGGAGCGATCGTTCTACATGCTCGATGGGGAGCCATTTGTAAAGAGCGAGGCATTATGCTCTTAGCAATTGCAGGTAACATTATAACTGCGTGGTCTTGGTTTGGAACAAATTTGTTGGGTGTCGGTTTACACTCCTATGGATTCACAGATAGTGGTTTCTTTTGGATGTTACTCTTTGCAATTAGCCAAGTGTTTATGATGGGATTAGGCTTACTTCCATGGAAGTACTGGATGAGTGATTACGCTCGCTCCAGATGCCTTTAATCATAAAAGACATTAGCCATGTGGATGCGCTTTAGCATGAATGGCTTTGAGCCTCTGAATCGATAAATGGGTGTATAGCTGAGTCGATGATAAACTAGAGTGACCGAGCATTTCTTGAACGGCTCTCAATTCCGCACCATTATCAAGCAAATGAGTAGCGAAAGAATGCCTAAGCTTATGTGGGCTTATACTTAACGGAAGACCGACATATTTCAAATAACGCTTTAACAATAACTGCACTTGTCTTGGAATGAGTGGCTTTCCTTTTTGATTAACAACAACAAAGGCGGTTTCTGAACAATCAAATTCAAATGTCTGAATAAATAATTTCAAAGACGCTATTGCAATCGTTCCAAGTGGACACAGACGCTCTTTTTGTCCTTTGCCTAAAACTCTAGCAGTATGACTTTGATGATCAATTGAACCATGACGCAAGCCACACAGCTCACTAATTCTAAGCCCTCCCCCATACAAAAGTTCTAAAATCAAATTGTCTCGATACGCATCAAACTGGCTAATTAAATCCTCTCGCAACATCTTTGCTGGTGCTTCCAATAATGCGACCACTTGTTTCTCCGTCAGAAAAACGGGCAATTTACGCTCTAATCTCGGCAATAATACACTGATGAATGGATTAATCTCTACGAGTTTTTTTCGCCTTAGATAATTATAAAAACTACGCAAACCTGACACATAATTATGCAAGGTCCTTCTTGAAATCCTCCTTTGTTGATCAATTAAAAATGAGCGTACTGTTCGATTCTCAATATGGTCAAAGGTCTCACGCCATAGCTTTTCTGATTTCAGATACGCAACAAAATGAAGGATCGCATTTTTATAATTACGGACTGTATTTTTTGATAAACGACGTTCGAATTCAAGGTGTTCGAAATACGCCTTTAAAAGAGCCGTCGTTTTTTGATCACTATCAGCCATTTAAAAGATTAAAACGCTCAGCAAATTCCTCAGCAAAATAACGATAGGCATACGCACCAGCGCAACTAGGATCATACTCAAAAATAGATTGTCCAAAGCTAGGCGCTTCACTTAAGCGCACCGAGCGAGGAATCATAGTCCTAAAAACTAAATCATCAAAATGCTTACGCACTTCTCCAATAACTTGATGTGCTAGATTCACTCTTCGATCAAATAAAGTCATCAATATACCACCTAATGAAAGGTCTGGATTGATCCCTGACTCTTTGAGCGAATCAAGCACCTTTAAAATCTGACTCAATCCTTCCATTGCCATATATTCTGCCTGTAAGGTAATGATTAAATAATCTGCAGCGACTAAGCTGTTCATTGAAAGCATGCCTAAAGCAGGTGGACAATCTAATAATATGACATCAAAAGATTCGGATTCCTTTAATGGGTTGAGCAATTCTTTCAATTGCAATAAATAGTTTTCCCTTTGAGCAAGCTCCACCTCAATAGCAGCTAAGTCCATCTCAGAAGGAACCATAAATAAATTTTTATGCGATTGGACTGACTGTACTTGGTCCAATATAGTGCCTTCTCCACACAGCGGTCCGTACACGCTTCCACCTTCTTTATAGTCCAAACCTAAAGCACTCGTCGCATTTCCTTGCGGATCCATATCGATCAATACAACGCGTTTTCCAAGCTCAGCTAAACCATATGCTAGATTAATGGCAGTGGTAGTCTTCCCCACTCCTCCTTTTTGGTTTGCGATACTGAAAACTTTAGCAGGCATTTCTAATAATAAATAGCTGAAATAAAAAAAGTATAGAAAATAATGGTG
>CAJWEH010000017.1 GCA_913031135.1 uncultured Puniceicoccaceae bacterium
CTTATCGTCGGTTCGATCCCTGCCCGCGCCTCCATTTTCTTTGCGCTTTTATTTTCCTATTTCGGAATGGTGTTAATCACCAATCTTCTTTTTCAATAAGAGATTTAGGTAATGCGTTTTCATAGAGTAGCGTATTCGTGCTATTCAAATAGATGCGTAACCAAATACCTTCCAGATTAGCGGATGAGCTGTTGTCTCCGCCTCCTTCCCAATGATATCGAGAATTCAGTTTAGTTTCAACGAGTGTTATTTTATTGGTTTCTGTTTCGTATGTTTCGTAGGGGAGGATGTTAAGGAATTCTGTCCCCGCTGCTTGTTGGGTGTTGATGTCGTGCCGATCTTTTTTCGCCATGTTTTCTTGGCTACTGTAGAGTCTATATTCCATCCTTAAGCCTTCAATGGGCTGATTAGTTTTGTTTTCTATTTTTAATTTATAGTAGCCTTCATAGGTGGTTAATTGAAGGGCTCCGCTGGTGCCTACTTTTTCGCGCGCTTTTTTTTCCATTTTTCTATTGCTGTTTACTTCGAAAAGCGAGCCTTCGGAGGCTTGCTTTATCAGGTGCCAGTTTTTGAAGTAGAGCCGGTCTTCATCGGAAAAGAATTTTGGCGAAGTCTTAATGATGCGTCCGTTTTTTAATTTAAGTGTCACATTGGTTTTAGTTACCTCTAAGAGCTGTGCGTTAAGACTTTTGCCCTCTTCATTTTGAAAGACACGATACTTTTCTTCAGCAAAAAGTGGGAATACTAATAATGAGCTGATTACGTATAGAGTGAGTGAGTGCTTGGTGGTGTATTTTAATAGAGTGTGCATGATTTTTTTCGTTCATTTATTCTAGCTCTAGTGCAAAGACAGTTTTGTTTAAGTTTTTAAATTGAGACCAGGTCATTAGCTTGAATTCATGTCCCGCTCCCCATGAGTCGGTGTAGATGATTCCGCCTTCTGGATGGATGCCGTTTATGAGTCGAGCGTGACCGGGTATGATCCAATAAAGGGGGATGCCTCTTGTGATATAATCAACAAGTTCATGCCTTCGTGGATTGTCTATGGTTTGTATTTTAAATGGGGTGCTATTGCAGATTCTTTGGATGCTTGAAAAGATCTCATCAATCGTAGTTCCTTCGGTGGCGGACGTTTCTGCTAGTTCGCTTAGTGAATGCAAGCTGACGGGATAACCATAGTATTGGAGAATGCGAGCGAGAGATGCAGTGGCACAATAGCCTTTATCGCCTTGGCAAATCATTGGAATATTCGCAATGACTAAGTGTCCATCGGGTGCTTCCAAAACTGATTCTTTGAGTGTGGCTTTCAGTTCTTTTATTTCCAATTCATGAGCACCTGTTCGAGTTTGCTCGGTGTAGGATAAGAGATCAATAGAGATGAATTCATTGCGTGACCACCTCAGTTGGATGATCAGATCGTTTGCTAGAAAAAAGTAATCAATATTTTGACGGAGTGCGTTGATTTTTTTTGTGGGAATTTTTTCTCGCATAGAATAATTGGAATTAGCATTCCCTAAAAGAGATTCCAATTGTTTGAAGCGATCGATAAGTTGATCGAGTCGTTTATAGGCAGTTTTCCATTTGAGTTTTGAATCCCCACGGTTCCATAAATTGATTGCGATGCGTTGGTGTTTTTCATTACGATAGTCAATATAGAGTTCTTTGGGATTCCATTCCCATATGGACGCATTTTTTAGTGTTTCAGCAGAATGATTTAGGAAGCGTTCGTTAAAAATGATGCGAAAATTGGTACTGGAATTAATTGAAGAATTATTTGCTTCAGTATTGAAGTAAGTTTCCGACAAATATGTGGGACTCAGAGCCCATGGATCCGCTTCTTTGAGCAAAGCATCTAATAAGGGAAACCCTTCAAGTATTTTTAAAAAAGAACGGTAGTTGGGATTTCTTTGGTCGATAGCAGAAATCGGTCTATCAATATATGCATGGATCGGTTTCCTATTTGGTGATTCGTAGAGCACATGCCACAGGTTCTGTTCTAGTTTTTGAGATAGGACACGAACTCGGATTCCTGCCTGAAAATTACCTAAGAGTGTGGTTTTTTCGAGATCTTCGTAAGCGGGGGATGATTTTTTAAAAGTCCAAGTCTTTGGCATTTCGAGTAGCGCATACTCTGCTTTTATTGGAGCGACTAAAGTGATTCCAATTAAAAAAAATAAATAGTATTTGAACCCATTCATTGATATTTATTTATGATTCTATCGTGACAATTTTATTTTGTGATGTCGAATAGAAAGCAAATTTGGGATTGCAATAATGATTAATTTTGCTACTTATTATTATTAGTTAAATTTATAATAAATTTTTTTTGAAATAAAATGCCATTAAAAAACTACCATTTACTAAAAGCCCAAGTGCTCGATTATTATCCGCGAAAAAGAGACCATAAAGGGAATCAACACACGGAGATACTGCTTCAGGCGAAGGGAGCGAAGTTTAGGGCGGCATTAAATATATACAGTGCAGTTGCACCTAGTGAGGTTTTAATGAAAATAGAACCGTCCTTTCGTGCGGATCAATTAAGGGAGCTATTCGAACTTTCAGAAGGGCTTTATGATTTGCGTGATGCCCACTCGAATCTTGCCCTAGATTATATTTCGGACGATTTAATTTCTGAAGATCAGATGATCATTATGCCAGTTCATACACCTCGAGGAGCTGTTGCTCAAATCACCCCTTTATTAGAAACTTTGAAAAAGGACTCAAGCCGTTTTTTGTACTGCTTCGGCGAAGCTTGGGGTGTAAACCTCAATTTGCGAAGTAGCCCATTGGGAGAGGGGGATGAGTATTTTCATTTTGAGCCAGAGCAAGGAATCCATAGTTTGCATCTAAACCAAGGAGAATCTGGGTATTTCAAAAAAGATAACGGTCGTCATCAAAATGGATTGGTCTTGTTTGAAAATGCAGATCGGTCTTCTTGGACGGCGTGCTTTTTTGCGTTTCAAGAGCAGTCTTGGAATAACGATGAAGAGGGGAATCCAATTCGGTCTTCCTAGCTGTTATTTCTTTTGGGTGGAGACAACACGCCTTCTAGGTATCGGCTTTTTTGCAGTCGATGTGTTTGTCGTTGTTGCCTTTGGAAGCGCGGGTTGTGTGGTCTTTATGTCTTTAGTTTCAGGGTTGTTTGGAACGGCTGATACAACGTTTAGCGGTTTTTCATCAGCAGAAATAATGGAAAAGGTTTCTCGGTTCACTCCGTCTGAAATCGACACAGTGTTCGTTGTAGGGTTGTAGTTCGAAACCGATATGGACTCCACGGATTCTCCTTCAGGAATCCAGTATGATTTATTTTGTCTGCGATTGAAAACACTGAAATATTTTTTGTCGCCAATAATTGCAATGCTTTTGAATTGTAAGTATTTTTCTAGTGTTCCTGACCTATTCGTCGTTGTGGTGACGACGGGTTTTTTAATGATGCTATTCTGCTTTGGGGCAAAGGGGTTGCTCGTGATAAGGTTTGAAGTTCTTGTGACTGTTGGCTTTGCTTCACTGGTTGGCGTCTGCGCCGATAGGAGGGTGGGCATGCTGATGAGCACACTGCTGAGGAGAATCATATGGGGTCTGAGGGTCATTTGCTATTCGTCGTTAGGGGTCTCTTTTTTCTTTGGACTCAAGCGGCTTCCTTTCATATAGATGTCTCGGATGGTTCCCGTTTCTAAATAGTTTTCAATGGTTTCCCCTTCTTCGTAGTTGTCTAAAATATCTTCCGATAATTGCTTGGATTGTTGAGGATTGCGTACAATGGTGGGTCGGATAAAAATGATGAGTTCAGTTCGATTGAATTTCTTTGATTTACTGCTGAGCAATTGATTCAAAATTGGTAATCTTCCGATAAGAGGAAAGTAGGTGGCTGTATCATTCAGTTCATTTTGCTGAAGCCCGGCTAAGACGGCAATCTGCCCGTCTTGTACTGTGATGGTTGAGTTGGCTTCTCGCTTGCCAATGATGGGCAATTCATTGTTATCAATTTCGGATTTTTCTAAACTGAGTTGATCGGCACTTTGTTGAATTTCCATCTGCACACTGCCGTCTGCTCCAATAAGTGGGGTGACTTCGAGTTGAATCCCGATATCTCTATATTCTATGGAACTTCTTACATTGGTTGTGGTTGAAGAAGTCGTTAAATTTGAAGAAGAACCGGTGATGATGGGTCTAGATTCACTGACATTGATCACGCCTTCTTCATTGTGACTGACTACGATAGAGGGCGTGGAAAGGATCTTAATATCTGAATCGGATTCAGCTAATTCTAGAATCCCATCTATTGAGAAATTACCTGTAATGTAGGGGTCGGTGGTGGCAATTTGGCTTAAAACATTGTCATTGGTTAAGGATAAGTTAGTTCCGTTGTTTGATGCAAATGAACCGTCTCCATCAAATAATACAGTGAATTTCTTTAATCCTGAGTTTTGATCTTCAGATAGTGCAACTTGAGTAATAATCGCTTCGATACGAACTTGTGGGAGTGGGATGTCGATTTTCTGAATCAAGGCTTCGATTGTTTTTAGGTCTTGTTGGGTTCCGTAGGCGACGATTGCGTTGGTTCGTTCGTCGGCAGAGAGGCCAACAAAGTCGGAAAATTGTAGTGAGGCGTTATTGGTATTATTGAGGGTTGCGGTGGTGGTTTCGGCGGTTGGGGTGGTTTCGATCCGAATTTCAGTGGAGGAAGTTTTGGCGTCTTCTTCTCTGCTTTTTCGTTGTCCTGTGATGATCTCATCAATGATTTTTACGACCTCTTCAGCTTTAGCTTGTTTGAGTGGGTAGACTTCGCTGGCGGTGAGGGGTGCGGCATCGATATCGATGTTGTCGATGACGGATTTGATGATTGTTAAATTAGCTGGGTGTGTGACTATGATGAGTTGGTTAGTTCGCTCATCGGCCGTGACTTTTGTATTGCCTTGGAGGTAACTTTTTAGGGAGCCTTCAATGAGGGTGGAGAGTTGGCTTTGCATGTCGCTCGCTTGTATGTACTCGAGCTTGATGAATTCAATTTCTTCACGCACTTTTTCGGGCTTATCCATTTCGGCGAGTAAGCTTTCGATGCGCTGGAGGTTAATCAATGCGTCTGTGATGAGGTAAGCGTTTGATTTTGGGAAGATGGTTAAGTTGTTATTTGGGGATAAGAAAGGTGAGATGATTCCAGTTGTCGTTTGGTCTGCTACCAAATAATCTAGTTTGAATAATTTAGCGTAGATTTGCTGGCTACTTTCTTTTTCTAATGTTGAGCCCATAATCATATTGGGCACTTGGGAGCTAGGGTTTGATGCGGGCACGGCTTTTAAAAAGCGACCACCCATATCTGTGAGCATCACGCCATTTAATGACAAGAGACTTTCTAATGCCAAAATCGCTTCCGATTTTTTAAGTGGACCTCGGGAGTTAAAATTGATTTTGGTGGCGGGAATGTCCTGGCGTCTTAAGATGATTTTACCTGTTAATTGCTCGAGTAATTCAAGGACTTGTATCGCTGTTTCATCGGTCAACACGATTAGATCAATTAGGGCATCTGGATCTTCGATGGTCGGTTCAAGGGGAACTGAGTTGTTTTGGGCGTGTGCCAATGGGGCAAGACCTAGAAGCAGGAAAATAGCGAGTAGCTTAGAAATGAATGAGGGTGTTCGCATAATGATGGATAGGTAAAAGTGTTAAATGTTTTTTTCGATTAGGTCAAAGGAGTTAATTTCAAATCGGACATCCATTTCTTCTGGTTTGCGCTGATTTTTTGAAATACGAATGGATTTTGGTTCAATGTAAGGTGTGTTCTCTTTTAATACGGTGTTCAATTGGATGAATTCCGAAATCGAGATGTCGTTGACTCTTAGGCGCATGGTGTGGTCATTAAAGATTTCACCGTTTTTTGTTTGGACGGGGTCTAAGTCTGCTTTGGACTCTAGGTTAATTTTTCGGATCAATTCGTCAACTTTACCAGAGAGTTGTGCGGCAGTGAAGGTTTTTGACGGCTCAACTTTTTCAAGGGCTTTTGTTAATTGATTTGCGTATTGTTCTTCTCGATCGAGCCATTGTTGTTGAGTGGTCAGTTCGACATTGGCAAGTTGGCGTTGATCATTCCATAGGTTGGATCGCTCCAAGAAGGATTGCGTCCAAATGGCAAAAATAATTAAGACAAATCCAAAGAGGAGGAATTTCTCTCTTAACGAGCGCTGGTGGTATTGGTTAAGTATTTGATGGAAGGTGCTCATTTGGATTTAACCGTTTTCGGAGTGTTGGTAATTCATTTTGAGGGTGAAGGTGGTTTTTCCTCCTCGTGTGACATACTTAGGGTCTTCAGAGATGACAAAATAGCCAGATTGCTCTAGTTGCTTCACATAGGCGTTAAATTGATTCACGCTGCCAGCACTTCCTTTGATTGTGACTTCATTTTCCCCAACGATATCGACATCGTCGTAGACGATATTTGAGCCTAGTTTAGTTCGGATGGCATTGGCATGTTCGAGTAGTGCTATCGGACGCAGTTCATTTTGTGCGATTTGATCCAGTTTATTGATTAAGGTGTGTTGGTCTTCGATGCGACTGACGGCGGGTGCTTGAGCTTCAATTCTTGAGGCGTGTGCAGAGAGCCATGTTTTTGCAACGATCAAGCCAAGTTCAGCAATAAAAATTAGTGCAAAAAAGTAGAGGCTGTATTGAAATGCTTTGTTTAGAAAGGCGAGCCTTGAGCGGTCTTTTTTTGTTTTTTCTTTAAATTCGATGGGGCGTATGTCTGCAGTCCACAGTTGATCGCAAGTCAGATTGGGTGCCTCAATACCATAGGCATTTGGGTCGGTGATCACGATGTCGCCATCTTTTAAAACTTCGAGATCATACTCTTTTCGAGTATTTTTAAGAAGGGTTTGTTTAATTGCTGACTGATCAAATAGGGCTGTGTTTTGGCTTAATTCAATCATAGAATCTGGGATCACCCAGGTGTATGAATCAAGGGCGTCAAAATCTTTTGCGTTTAGGCGGTCTTTAAGGGCTAAATAGAGAACACAGTTTGGGGAGTTGGGAATGACGAAATATCCATAAAAAATTTGTTCTATGGGGAATGGGGAAATGGATTCTATTTGAAGTTGAATGAAATCTTCCTGTTCATCGAGAGAGAGGTCACTGTCGACTTCTATGACTTCGTAAAAGAAGAAATGACTTGGAACGAGGCACAATTGATCGTTTAGAAATGAAGCGCTCATTTCTTTTTGTGTGGCTGTTTGTTCTTCGGGGTTTTTCACAGTAATAGTTATTTGTGTCTATTGAATTGTATTAGAGTGAAATGTCTAGATTTGATTGCGAATATGTGCGTTGGCTATCGCCTATGCTTTGATTTTCACTTAACTCTAAGATTTTAAAGGGAAATTTGAGTTCTAATTGCTCTTCTACGGTGCCTTGTTTGAGCTCTTTATCATCTTCACTGCTTCTGCCGGGTAAATTATTTGTGACGGATCCTTCATTGAAGTTTTTTTCAACAAGAGCGTGTAGTGTGAATGGGAGCTTACCTCGGTACAGGGAGATTTGAATGTGTAGGAGGTCAGTTGTTGTGGTTAAAAGTGGGTTGTTTATGGTTTCTGGTAGCTGTGTTAGGTAGGGTGTGTCTTCTAGTTTAAATAAGGACTCAGCATCCCAACTCGTGTTGGCTAAAAGGTAGTCTAATACAGCCGAGGAAGCGGCATTGATGTTGACGGGTTCTTCGTGTAGAGTGGTCACTAAGGATTGTAGCAGACGAAATGCCTCGTTTGGGTTGCCTTCTTCATCAAACAATTCTTCATTCCATACTTCGATTAGTTTTAATTCATCTAAGGATTGAATCGGACGGTTCGCTGCGCGATAAGGTGGGTCTTTATCTAAATAATCATCGGATTCTGCTCCATTGAGGGATCGATTGTCATCTTCGTCTTTCCAATCATTCCAAGTATCAATCAGTTCTTGGGTGGTTGAGAAGTCAAAGTCGAGTGCCTCTTCAAGAAGGTTGGCTAATTGCTCATCGTTGAGTGCATTGATACCTATTTTTGATGTTGGGTCGGTGATGGAGATGCGCACATTCCAATCATCATAGATAGGGGGCTTATAGTAACTAAGTGGTTGCCCCCATTTTTGTTCAGGGTCGTAAATATTGCCGTCATCAATTAGTGCGATTTCATGCACTACGGAAAGCGCAAATTCTAAGTAGCTATAGGCGACTGTCCGGAAGTTGTCTGGTTGCTCAAAAAGTGCACGGTATTCGAGGTCTTCAACCGCATCTTCCATGAATTGTGTGGCTAAAAATGCCAGCAGAGAAATGACTGCCAATACGGCAATTAAGATACTGCCGTTCTGACTGTGGTTTATTTTCTGCTTTTGCATTTCTTGGCTGTTTGGGTATGCTTTAATATAAGACTAGATTGATTGATTGCTCTGGAAGGCAGATCATTCTTTGAAGTTTGATATCCTCGTATTCAAACTGTAATCGTAAAAAATTTGGTACAAGCAATATGTCGTTGTCGTCAGGCGAGGGTATTGGCTCTTCTTGAATTTCCCATTGTTCTAATTCAGGATCCCAGTTGATGTATTCAATTTGTTTTACATAGGGTGAGACTAGGGTGCGATGTAGATCGTTTTCAGATTCTAGCTCTTCTTGAATTAGACTGCTGTGTAATAGGGATAAGCCCTCTTCATCGTGGTACAGGTAGAGGCTCTTTTCAATTGGGGGGAGTCCATCTGATGATGTTAGTAAGGGCGTCTCTTTTTTTAGTTCAATATAAAGTAGAGGGTCATCCGAAGCTTTTCCATCTATGGGAGTCGCCCATAGAATTCGTGGGTTGCTTGATGATTCGTCAGTGGTATTAGTGGCTTGATTATTTGAATCATTATCGGACGTTTCTAATTCAATCGCTTGGGCCGCAGAAAAAGATGCATTTAGAAATTCTGCGACGCCGTCAGCATGTTCATAGAATGCGTATCGGGCATCTCGCTTAGACCAGATTTCAGTGATTGAAACGACAAATGAGGCTGCTGCTGATAGCACAAATGCGCCGATGGCTATTGAGATGATGACCTCAATTAGGCTCATAGCTTTTTGTCTACTTTGTGTGGTTTTCGGCATCGTTTTTTTAATCAAAAAGTTCAGAAGCTCTAATGTCTGATAAGTCCTCTTTCTTGTCTTGCAGGAGTGAGGAGCGTTCGTCTGATTCTGACCAGGTCGGGCGCAACAAGAGCAAGGTTTCGTTATAGTTGGAAGACTGATCATCCTTTACGTAAAAAAATTCTATGAATAAATTGACTTCAAATAAATCGACCATGTCGGTTGGGATAATTTCTGCGTACCAATCAACTTCTCCAAGTTCAAGAGTCTCTACGCTTCCACCGTCTTCTGCATCATCAATATTTTTTTCTAAGAGTAGTTGTTTTCGAGCGGTTTGGACTGCGATGTCTCGATAGGAGTTATCGTTATTCCTTTCTCTCGAAAGCAGTGCATTAATAAAAGCAGAGCCAATAATATTCGAAGCAATAGCAAACAGTGCTAGCGCGATCAGTACTTCGATTAAACTGAATCCCTTGGCAGGAGCGTGTTTCAGTATTGTGGGATTCATTGTTCAGTGCTTATTGGAAAGTGGGAAAAAGGATCAAAGACGAGGGTTTTTACAGGGTTCACTCGGTCTTTTATCGTGACATTGAAAGGGGTGGAGCTTCGATCAGAATCGAATTGTATATAGTTGAGTTCAATTGAAGTATTGGTTGGTGATTCAAATCGATTATAGCCTTCTGCCGGGGGAATCAGTGCAAATGAAATTTCTCCGTAACCACTAGCATTAAAGCGTTCATCTAAGGGGAATGATTCTGAAGATCCACCAGTTCCTTGAACTAGAAGTACGGAGCGTTCCTTATCAAAAGATAGACGGCTGATGGATTGGCTTTTGGCTGCTTGAGTTCGAGCGTAGCGTATTGCGTCGATGAGCGTCTCTTCAACAGAAACGGCATTGTTCTTTTCGGCGAAAGAAGCAAAGTTTGTGACAACGAGCGTCGAGGCTATTGAGATTAAGCCCAAGACGAGTACAATCTCGATCAGGGTTAATCCACTTTTAGAAGAGTGATGTATTTGACTAGTTCCAGTTACCAATGTCATCGGCACTTTCTACGCCATCTTGCCCTAAAGACCAAATGTCATAGCCGTCAGATTTGTTGATGTTCTTAGTTCCTGGGTAACGATACTTATATTCGTTGCCCCAAGGATCTACAGGCGATTCATCAATGTAGGGTCCGTTCCATCGACTTTCTTTTCCTGCGGGTGCTTGAAGTAATGCTTTGAGTCCTTGTTCGGTAGTTGGGTAACTTCCGACATCTAGTTTGTAGTTTGTTAAGACGAGCTTTGCTGTTTGTTTAACAAAAATGGAAGCAATTTTTCCTTGTTGCCCACTAAAAATTCCGCCTAGGTTTCCAATTGCGACGGTGGCAAGTGTTGCAATAATGGCGATGACGATAAGGATCTCAACTAAGGTTAAGCCTTTGTTGTTTGATGAGCGCAATTTTTTAGGGATATTATTTAAGTACATACTTTTAAAGATGAGTTATTCTCGGCTGTCATGCAAGTTAACAATTTAGATTGATGGGGGCTCATTTGAATTCCGTAATTGTATTTTATGCTGAGTGTTTTCGCTCAGTATGGAGAGCTCTAAATAGATCGCGTCTTGGAGCAAGCTGGTGTCAATGTTGTCTGGCCACTCAATGACTAAGCAGTAGGGAGATCTTAAAAAGTCATCAAGCATTAGACTCTCTACGGAGTCATTTCGATTGAGACGGTAAGCATCTAAGTGAACTAATTGAAAAGTGCCTTCATAGATGGCGAAGAGATTAAAGGTAGGGCTTGTGATGGTTTGTTGAATACCAAATCCTTTAGCCAGACCTTTGACGAAAGTTGTTTTTCCAACTCCTAAATTGCCATGTAATGCAATGCTTGTATCTGGGGCTAAACTTTGTGCAAAGCGTATTCCTAGTGCTTCGGTCTCTTCAGCGTTATTGGTCAGGATGCCAGATGCTAATTGTTGGGTGAGCGATTCCATTCGATATTAAAAGTGTTCAAAGCCAGATCCAAATTCAATTGTTTTTTGAGTGGATTGATCAAGTATATGACCGTCATATTCCTTTGAGGGATTGACTGTACCAATCAAAGTGAGTGCTAGTTTCGGGAAGGTTGACTGCCATTTTGCTTCAAATGCTGCAATGTCTGTCTTTGCATCGATTGAAAACAAGAGCTCGTAATCTTCTCCATCACAGAAAGCGTGTTGAAGTGCTTTTTCTCTATTTTTTGATGGGTCGTTTTGAATATGTTCGGCTATTGGTATGCGATTTAGGTCGATACTTGCTGCCGTATTTTTAGATAATAAATATTTTAACTCTTTTGATAGTCCGTCGGTAATATCGACCATCGAAGTTGTGCATCCTTGTTGACTGAGCCAGGCGCCCTCCTTGAGGCGAGGGGTGAAATCAAAGTGCTTGCCAGTAATTGAACCTCCGAGGTGTCCTGTAACATATAGGTAATCATTTGGTTTTGCAGAATGCCTTAGAATAGGGTTTTTTGCCGAGCCGATGATCGTCATCACAGCCTGAAAGTGATCGCCTTCAAGCGCGGATAGGTCGCCGCCAACAATTTTTAAGGCGTAGTGATCAGCCACAGATTTGATTCCTCGATAAAACTCAGCTAGCCAGGAGTGGCCGAGCGTTTTGCTCGTTATGATAGAGAGAGTGGCAATAGTTGGGGAACCACCCATTGCGGCAATGTCACTTAAATTTCTTAAGGTGAGTTTTCTACCTGCGTCATAAGCTTTGATTGAATCATCAAAATGCCGTCCATAGATGAGTGCATCGGTTGATACGATGGAGGGAATTGTTTCCGACGGTGAGAATACTGCGCAATCGTCGCCAATGCCAAAAGGACTGGGTGGAGAGGAGGTACCTAACCACTCTTTGATACGCTGAATGAGCGTCTCTTCAGAATAGTTTTTTAAGGTATCCGTTTCGTTATTAAACACAATTAATTGAGGGTTAAAGAAATTGGGCAATGATCTGAGCCGAGAATATCGGGCATGATGTCGGAAGCTTCGAGTCTATGAGTTAAACTTTCAGAGATGCAAAAATAATCGATACGCCAACCGATGTTTCGTTCTCTAGCACGGGCTCGGTAGGACCACCAAGTGTAGGCCTCTTTTTTCTCAGGGTTGAAGTGCCGGTAACAGTCGATAAAACCAGCTTGGAGTATGGCATTGAAGCCTTCTCGTTCTTCGTCTGTAAAGCCAGCGTTTTTTCGATTGGTCTTTGGGTTCGCTAAGTCAATCTCAGTGTGCGCCACATTTAAATCGCCACAAAAAACAATCGGTTTCTTTTTTTCTAATTCTTTTAGATAGTTTAAGAATGCAAGATCCCACTCTTGAGTCCGATAGTCTAATCGTGCAGGTCTTCCTGTTTCATCGTGGTTTTTAGCGTTTGGCGTGTAAACCGTTACTAGATAGTAGTCGTTAAATTCAGCAGTTAAGACACGTCCTTCTTGGTCGTGCTTCTCGATTCCTATTCCGTATTCGATAGCGAGTGGTTGTATTTTTGATAGAATGGCAGTTCCTGAGTATCCTTTTTTGTCAGCACAATTCCAATAAGTATAGGGGTGAGTGAGAAAGGAGAATTCTTGAATGAGGTCTTTTGAAATCTTTGTCTCTTGTAGGCAGATAACATCGCAGGCTGAGTGTTCTAAGAAAGAGTCAAAGCCTTTTTTTAAAACAGCCCGTATGCCGTTCACATTCCAGGATAGGATGGTTTTTGGGTTTTCCATAGTTGGTGTTCTTATTGTATGATTTGAGGGTGGATTTTTGAGTAAAAGCCTCCTCCTAAAAGTTTTTCATTTTCATAAAATGCGATGACTTGTCCTTCGGCTAATGCTCTTTGCTTGGTAGCGAATTGTACATGAGCACAGGAGTGGCCTTTGGGTGTGAAAGTGATTGTTTGAGAGGGATCTCTGTATCTCGGTTTTGCGAGTAATTGGGCGGTCGTTTCAATTGGTTTGTTGATGTATGAGATCGCTTCAATCTCTGACTCTGAGGCATAGAGATAAGGGGAGTCCTCTTTGTCAAAAGCGACATAGAGTGCATTATTTTGAAAGTCGAGTCGGGTGACGACATAGGCTTCATTGTCTGTATTTGATGGCACTCCGATGCCTCTCCGTTGTCCGACGGTAAAGCGATGTAAGCCTTTGTGTTCACCTAAGATTTTATCTTCGTGGTTTATGATGGGTCCTGGCGAATCCTCTATGTAATGTTCTAGAAATCGGTTGATGTTCATATTTCCAAGGAAGCAAATCCCTTGGCTGTCTTTTTTTTCAGAATTGGGTAATTTATTGTTTTGGGCGATGGTTCTAACGTCTGACTTTTTTAAGTGCCCTATGGGAAATTCGGCTTTTTGTAATTGTTTTTGTGAGAGTAGTGCGAGGAAGTAGGATTGGTCTTTGTTTTTATCGATACCTTCAAGAAGGTCTTGAGTTCCGTCTGGGTTTATGACCTTTCGCACATAGTGTCCAGTGGCTATGGCATCAAATCCTTGTTCTAAAGCATAGTCTTGAAAGAGTCCAAATTTCATTTCTCGGTTGCACATGATGTCGGGGTTTGGCGTCAATCCTTTGCGATAACCCTCGACTAGGTACTGAACAACTTTTTCTCGATATTGATTGACTAAATTGACGATTTCATAATCGAGCTTTAAGTGTTTTGCGACGGAGCGAGAATCTTCTATGTCTTGTTGCGCGGGGCAATCTGCTAGGGGCATTTCTTCGTTGAGCCATGTCCGGATGTAGGCAGTGGAAACTGAGTGTCCTGCCTCTTTTAGTTTCAAAGCGGCAACAGAGCTGTCGACGCCTCCTGATAATGCAACGAGAATTTTTGCCATGCTTATGAAACTACAAAATTGTTTTATAATTGGTCAACCATTCCAAGCAGGTCGGACGCAAAGAAATAGACTGAGTGGCGGTAGGTGGACTTTGTTTGAGAGGTCTTGATCGATTGTCTCATCAATTCCTGAGAAATTAAATCGGTCTATTGAGGCAATTATTTTCCAGTCTTTCTCTAATTTTTGATCGAGGGGTATGGTACTGTTTTCGAGGTGAGGATTGAGTAGAAGCAGTAGTTGTTTGGATCCATTGCTTAAATCCGCGTTAATTCGAATCGCTGCACTGGATTGTTCGGCATTTTCAGATCGGGCGATTCGTATGTAAGATGTGCTTGGAAGTTCATTGAGTCGTAAGCAATCACCCCAACCGGATTGCCTGAATTGAATCCAGCTTTTTACATAGTTATGTGAGGATCTATGTTCAGTGATTTTAGTGTAGTCGAGGGAATTGAGGTCACCTCTTTGATAGGTATTTTGAATGCCCTTTTTGGATTTTAGAAAGTCGAGTCCTGATGCCAACATAGGTGTGCCGAGTGAAGCGTATAGTAATGCTATTGCAAGGTGAGTTCTTTTAATATCATTAGGGGTGGGTATGGACCCATCATGGTTTTCATTTTCAGCGATTTTATCGATCCAGCATCGGTCATCATGCGACTCTATGTAGTTCACACTTTGTGAGGGCCAAGCTGCTAGGTATTGAGTAGATCCTTGGATGAAATATGACAGTGAATCAATGTTGCTTTTGGCGAGGACATAGTCTTTAGCAAATTCCCTAAATTCATCATTCCAAAACATAAAGCCAGCTAACCGAAGGTCTCGTTTGATTTCACCTCGAAAGCTCCATGGTTCAGCAATTAGGATGAGGCTTGGTTTTATGGCTTTGAGCGCTCGTTCGATTTCTTTGAGCACTTGCACTTCTATTAATTCAGCAAGGTCAAAGCGAAACCCATCAACATCATATTTTTGAATGAGGTGAGTTAAGCTATCAATGATGAGGCGTTTCGTCATCGCTGAAGTGCATCTTAGTGTGTTTCCGCAACCACTCAAATTTTCAAAGTGTCCGTCTTCTGTCAGTTGAAAGTAATAGGCTTTATCGATATGTGCTAAGTGTGCGGGCTCTCCGACATGATTGTAAACCACATCGAGAATAACGGATTTTCCTTTTGTATGAAAATCGGCCACCATTTGCTTGAAGCGTTCATTTTGATCTAGAGTATCCTTGCCTGAAGCATACCAAGCACAGGGAGAGAAATAGTTATTTGTCATGTATCCCCAGTGGTAGGCTGCTGCGTCTTGGCTATCGAATTGTTGGATGGGTAGTAATTCGATCGCGTTGGCTCCAATCGTTAGAAGATAATTATCTTTAGTATTTAAATAACTGGAGACAGCCTCAAAGCCTTTGCTGGGAATCGTATCGACTCGATCGGTTAGATCTCTGACATGACATTCTAAGATACTTAGGTCGTGCCAATGGGGTGGGTGAAAGGGGTTGTCGATCGGAGCTTCTAGAGAGTCATCGATAATAATGCCTGGACCTTTTGGTCCTACGGTTGCTTTTGCATAAGGATCCAAGATAGCGACACTTGAATTAAAGAGTGTCGTTGATGGGTCATTTTGACCTTCAACATAAAAAGAATAATAGAAGCCTGATAGGTCTTGTTGGATATTGAGTTCCCAAGTGAGTTGATCGTGGTTTAATTTAAGCTCATGGCGATTGGGCTTTTGGTCTGTGGACAGTTGTGTTTCAACAAACACACGAGATGCTCTTGGTGCAAATAGTCGAAAACTTGTGGATCGGTCCGATTCTATGATCGCACCAAGGGCTAGTGGGGTTTTTAAATCAAAAAAGGACAAGCCTGGTTTGATTGGGGTAAAATGAGTATCATTTAATGTGACGGATAGGGAACGATCCATTCCTCGTTCGCTTTCCAAATTTAATAAAAAAGCATGGGCTCCATTGGTCTGTGGATCAATGGTATAATTAGTATTACTTGCTTCATCTTTGTGTAAATTTGGGGCGGAAGCGAGGGGGTTTAACCAGTAGCCAGAGTGGGTTTTGAATTTGAAGTGTATGGGGTTGCTCAATTGTCCGAGCTCAGATTTTTTAAGCTCTATTTTTAATAAGGCTTCTGGGTTGTGAGGTGCTGTGGATGATAGCTCAAAGGATTCGAGGTTTGAGTTGTCACCCCAATCATTAAATGAACCGACAACGGCGACTGGATCCGAATGAAAATTGAGGTGCGGATACTTTTTTGGATTAATTTGAAATTGGATTGAGGCGCCTTTGTCTTGATAACTTGTGAATTGAGCCAAGTCCGAACTGGGCATGCTTCGAAGCCGACAGAGTGTTAGCGATGGGTCGTTGAGTTTGAATGTCGGTTGGGTCTCTAGATCCCAGTTTTTGTTCAGCAAGACGCAGAGGGAACCTGGTGCCATCCAGTAAGCTGACGCTATATGTAAATCTAAATCACTCATCAAATATGTTTGTCTCAACCATAGTTAGACAAAAGAAGTGAGCGCTTATGTCGAGCGTTTGAAGTCAACAATTAACTAGTGCGCTAATTCAAATTTTTTTGCGGCGATATGGGTCAATTGAATCCAGTCTTCCCAAGTGTTATTCAAACTTGATTTGAGTGCTTTAATTTCTTTTTCTAAGTTGACTTTCTGAATGCCTTGGACGGATTTCAGTTCACGGACCTTAGTACTTAAAACGGAAGCGATCTCGTCAAATTGCCCTGATAGTGTTTCCACTTTTTGCGTCCATTCACTAGCGATCTCATCAACTTCTTCGCTAAGGCGATTTAGGATTAGGCGTCGGTCTTTTTGCACTAATGATTTTAATAAAATAATTGAATTAACGGATCTAAGGTTTTTGGTTAGTCCGATTTTCGAGGACAACCAAATGATCCATTTAGTAGGGTCAAAGTGATACCAACGGATACCGTTTCGGTAATCTGCAGCAAAAGCATGGTGGTAGTTGTGGTAGCCTTCACCAAATGTTAAAACTGCTAATGCGGCATTATCTACGGCTGAAAGTTCTCTCGCATAGGTTTTTGCTCCAATTGTGTGACATAAGGAGTTAATGAACCAAGTACAATGGTGCACCATCGCCATTCTGAGAAGAAAGCCAAAATAAAATGAAGCGATTGGACTCATGAATAAACAACCCAATCCAACAATCAGAGCGTTGAATCCGAGTGCGAGTGGAATGTAGTACTTGTCTTGGAACATGACTCGCGGATTTTTTAGCAAATCAGGCACTAGCTTAGGGTCAAATTTTCGCTCGTAATCAAACAGCCACAATATGTGAGCGTACCAAAATCCTTTATCGATTGAATAGGGGTCTTTTTCAGTGTCCACATGATTGTGGTGTAGTCGATGGTCGAACGACCATTTTAAAGCGGACATCTCAAACGCAAATAATGAGCCAATCAGCACGGTCCATTCGTAGAAAGGTTTTGCCGCATACGCTTTGTGGGCAAATAATCGATGATAGCCTGCGGTGATCGACATTCCGCCAATGATATAAGTGACTAGGAAGAAGAAAAATGCGCCCCAAGAAAAAGCAGAAATTGCTAATGGAATGAGTGCAATTAGTAATATGTGATAGAGTACCACAAAAACGAAGATCGACCAGTTTTTGATTTTCATAGTAAAATTTTAGAAATGCGTGCGTGCTATTTGAGGGCGAATTGAAACAGAAATGTTAAAAAATGCAAGAAATCAGAGAAAAAGTCTTATTTATGTAGGAAATAGTCGAGTTCATTCGTTTTTTCTGCTTTAACTCTTGCATTCATTCTCAGAGCTCATAATACGAGTTCTTTTAGATTAAATTACAAACTAGAATAAATAAATATGGCTACAAAAATTGGTATTAATGGATTCGGTCGAATTGGCCGTTTAGTATTTCGTTCACTTGTTGAGAAGGGGCTTCTTGGCACAGATATTGAGGTTGTTGCAATTAACGACCTAGTACCTGCTGAAAATTTAGCGTATCTTCTTAAGTACGACACAACTCAGGGTCGCTTTAAAGGTACCGTTGAGGCAAAAGGTGATGATTTGTTAGTGGTTAACGGTCATGAAATTAAGACATTGGCTTTGAGAGCATCTCCTGCTGAATTGCCATGGAAAGACTGCGGTGTTGATATCGTCATTGAATCAACGGGTCTATTCGTACAAGATAACTTGGCACAAGGGCACATCGATGCGGGTGCTAAAAAAGTGATTATCTCAGCTCCTGGCAAAGGAGACGGAGTGAAGACAGTGGTTCTTGGTGTGAACGATGAGACGCTAACAGCGGATGATCACTTAATCTCAAATGCATCTTGTACAACAAATTGTCTGGCACCGATGACAAAAGTTGTTCTTGAGAACTTCGGTATTCTTGAGGGTCTGATGACAACGGTACACAGTTACACAGCAACTCAAAAGACAGTTGATGGGCCTTCTCCAAAAGATATGAAGGGTGGAAGAACAGCGGCATTGAATATCATACCTTCTACTACTGGAGCGGCAAAAGCAGTGGGTCTAGTTCTTCCTGAGGTTAAGGGAAAATTGACCGGTATGGCTTTCAGAGTACCAACGCCAACCGTTTCGGTTGTCGATTTAACAGTCCGTACGGAAAAGAGTACTTCTTACGATGAAATCTGCCAAAAAATGAAAGAAGCATCGGAGGGTTCACTCAAGGGAATCTTGGGTTACACTGAAGACGAAGTGGTTTCTTCTGACTTCATTCACGAAGAATTGAGTTCTGTTTTTGATGCGGGCTCAGGCATCGGATTGAGCGATAATTTCTTTAAATTAGTTTCTTGGTACGATAATGAGTGGGGTTACTCAAATCGAGTAGTTGAGCTTGTACAAAAAGTTACAAAATTCCTATAGTATTTATGAATCCGTTTCATCGCTCTATGATGGGCGATGAAACTTTTTTAAGCGTTCAAAAGTATGGCTATCAAAACGATAAAAGATGTTGATTTGGCGGGTAAGCGCGTGCTTGTTCGCTGTGATTTTAATGTGCCTTTAAAAGAGGGTGAAATTACGGATGATTCACGAATAGAAGCGGCATTGCCTACCATCCAGCATTTAGTAAGTCAATCTGCGAAGGTTATTTTATGCAGTCATTTAGGGAGGCCAAAAGGCCAGCAAGTGGCGGACATGAGTCTTGCACCTGTTGCCGAAGCGCTTTCTAGTAAACTGAAACAGCCGGTGACGTTTATCGAAGATTGCATTGGACCAGCCGTAGAAGAGGAAGTGCAAAAAATTGGGGAGGGCGAAATTGCCTTAATCGAAAATGTACGTTTCTATCCGGGCGAAGAGTCCAATGACCCTGACTTTGCCGCTTCCTTAGGTGAGCTAGCGGATGCTTATGTGAATGATGCTTTTGGAACTGCACACCGTGCACACGCCTCAACGGAAGGAGTGACCAATCACCTGTCTCCCTGTGTGAGTGGATTTTTGATCGAGAAAGAATTAGCCTATTTAGGAGAAAAAACAGCAAATCCAGAAAGACCGTTTACGGTAATTTTAGGCGGCGCTAAGGTCTCTGATAAAATTAAAGTGATCGATGCACTTCTAGAAAAAGCGGACACAATTATCATTGGTGGAGCAATGGCGTACACATTCGCTTTAGCTGAAGGTCGTCGTGTTGGTGAATCATTAAGTGAGCCAGATTTTATAGAAACAGCGAAATCGGCTTTGGAGAAAGCGAAAGCCAAAGGTGTTAAATTTCTATTGCCGTTAGACAATCTTGGGGTGAAAGAGTTGGATTTCAAAGCAGGTACTTTTAGTGACTCTGATTTTTTTGAAGGCAATATCGAAGATGGATTTGAAGGTGTCGATATTGGGCCGAAAAGCATTGAGCTTTTTAAGAATGAGGTAGCGAGCGCAAAGACCGTGTTATGGAATGGGCCAATGGGGATCTTTGAGATTGATTCTTGCAATAAAGGAACCTTTGCAGTGGCTGAAGCTGTGGCACAAAGTGATGCTATTTCAATTATTGGCGGAGGTGATTCTGTGAAGGCGATTAAGATGTCTGGCTTTTCGGATTCAGTTACCTTTATGAGTACTGGTGGTGGTGCCTCTCTTGAATTTCTTGAGGGTAAAGTATTGCCAGGAGTCGAGGCACTCGATAAAAAAAGTTAAAAGCAAATCAAATTGAAATCATGAAAAACAAAGCACGTAAGTTACTGATCGCAGGAAATTGGA
>CAJWEH010000018.1 GCA_913031135.1 uncultured Puniceicoccaceae bacterium
AACAAGACATTATTGCTATTTCAGAAACAGTTGCAACTAGTGTTACAAACAATATAATAAATGAAGCTGTTAGTGACGGAGATCTAGCTGTTTCAATAGATGCACAGTCAGCCTTGGAGAGCTCAGTTAACGCCGTCTCTGAATCGATTTTAGAAGCTATTATTGACAATTCCGATACTACCATTGAAGAATTATCCGAAATTGTCACATCCATATCAGATGCTCAAGCTTCTACCGCAGAGGCTAATGGGCTAGATGCAGATGCTATTGGTAATATTGTTGCAGAAAATGTAGAACTCAACATTGTTGATAAGGCTGATGAGACCGCGGATGATAGGGATGAGCTTCCAATTGTTGAAACTGCTCCAGATGACACGACTCTTGTAGATGACCCAAGTAATTACTTGCTGGAAAATAATCAATGATAAGGCATACATCAAATGCATTTGCCAAAAGCTCCTTCTTCCAAGGAGCTTTTTTTATCCATTACTCAAAGTGTTAGCTTGCACTTGATCTAATTCCTGTCTCATTTATTACGCTATCATGACGAAGCAATTTGATCCTTTTAGCGTTATAAAACAACTAGACGACTGTTCTTATTATTCCATAAGTGCCCTCCAAAAGAGCCTTAAAAACAATACAATTGATCGGCTACCCATTAGCTTAAAGATTGTTCTCGAATCCGTCTTAAGAAACTGCGATGGGAAACGCATCACTGAACAAGATGTTCGAAACCTTGCACAATGGGATCCAGCAGAAGAAAACCATAATGAGATCCCCTTTGTTGTTTCTAGAGTTATCTTGCAAGATTTTACTGGAGTTCCTCTTCTAGTAGACTTAGCGGCAATGCGTGATGCGGCAAAATCATTAGGCAAAGATCCTTCTATAATTGAACCACTTGTTCCGGTTGATCTTGTCATTGATCACTCCGTTCAAGTTGATCGGTCAGGAAGCGCAAGCGCTTTCAAAGAAAATTTAGATATTGAATTTAACAGAAATAAAGAACGATATGAATTTTTAAAATGGGGTCAACAGGCCTTTGAAACCTTTAATGTCGTTCCTCCAGCAGTCGGCATTGTGCACCAAGTAAACCTAGAGCATTTAGCACGAGTCGTTTTTGAAAAAGACGGGCTATTATATCCAGATACCCTAGTGGGAACCGATTCACACACCACTATGATCAACGGATTAGGTATCGTTGGCTGGGGTGTCGGAGGGATAGAAGCCGAGTCTGCTATGCTCGGACAACCTGTTTATATAAAAACTCCTGAAGTGATCGGCGTTCACCTATCTGGCAATTTACCTGAAGGTGCGACCGCAACTGATTTAACCCTAAGAATTACTGAGTTGCTTCGTGCCGAAAAAGTAGTCGGTAAATTTGTAGAATTTTTTGGAGAAGGAGCCAAAAACTTGAGCCTAGCTGATCGAGCAACTATTTCTAATATGGCACCTGAATATGGAGCCACGATGGGCTTTTTCCCCGTCGATGAAAAATCTTTAGATTATTTAAGACTAACAGGACGAGATGCTTCAAAGATTGAAACGATCAAAAATTACCTGAGTGAACAAGGTTTATTTGGAATCCCAAATAAAGGCGACCTCGATTTCACAAAAGTCATTGATCTAGATCTTTCTAACATTGTACCAGCCGTAGCAGGACCTAAAAGACCACAAGACAGAATTTCCGTCCCTGAATTAAAAGATCAATTCAAAGCATTAATAGAAGCGCCTATTCCTGAAGGAGGTTTTGGTCTTTCAAGCGAAGTCTTGGGAAATGAGTATCCACTAGAAGTCGCCGAAGGTGAGAAAACGAACTTTGATCCCTCACAACGCTTAAGGCACGGACAGGTACTCATTGCTGCAATAACAAGTTGCACAAATACATCGAATCCCTCCGTTATGATTGCTGCTGGTCTAGTCGCCCAAAAAGCAGTTGCAAAAGGGTTAAAAGTCAGTCCCCTGGTAAAAACTTCATTGGCACCAGGATCGCGAGTTGTTACTGATTATCTAAATGAAACCAATTTGCAGAAGGACTTAGATGCTCTCGGATTCAACTTAGTTGGCTATGGCTGTACCACTTGTATTGGTAATTCTGGCCCCCTAAATAGCACCATAGAAAATACGCTTAAAAAAGAATCTATCATTGGCGCTTCTGTATTATCAGGGAATCGGAATTTTGAAGCTAGAGTCCATGGAGCCATCAAGGCAAATTTCTTAATGTCCCCTCCTTTAGTTGTCGCCTATGCACTAGCTGGTACCATTAATATTGATCTTACAAATGAGCCAATTGGGAACGATTCTAATGGACAGCCTGTCTATCTAAAAGACATTTGGCCATCTCAAGCTGAGATTGATGCTCTCATTGAATCAGGACTTAAACCAGATATGTTTTTATCAAAGTATACAGATCTTAACAATTCTAACGCAGAATGGAATGCCATAAAAAGCTCGGAAGGAGATGTTTATGAATGGGATAAACAATCCACTTACATCCAAAACCCTCCCTTCTTTGACGACTTCAGTCTCGAAGCAACCACGACTAGTGACCTTAACGACTTGAGGCCTCTCGCAATCGTAGGCGATTCCATAACCACCGACCACATATCTCCCGCCGGAGCGATTAAGCCAGAAAGTCCGGCAGGTCGCTACTTAATTGAAAATGCTGTGAGCCCTACCAATTTTAACAGTTTTGGATCTCGAAGAGGTAATGACCGAATCATGACTCGAGGCACATTTGCGAATATCCGATTCAAGAATTTGTTGGCTGATGGAAAAGAAGGTGGGTTCACCAAACTTATGCCGGAAGGAACGCTGATGGATATTTATGATGCAAGTAGCGAATATAGAGAACGCAATGTCGGGCTAATTGTTCTAGCTGGAGAAGATTATGGCATGGGAAGCTCTCGAGATTGGGCTGCTAAAGGGACTGCACTACTCGGAGTTCGTGCAGTCGTTGCTAAAAGCTTTGAGCGAATCCATCGAAGTAACCTTATTGGCATGGGGGTTCTTCCGTTACAATTTCCCGAGGGAGTTGGCGCTGAGACACTTAATATAACAGGAGAAGAAACCTTTTCTATTAGAAATCTAGGTGAGACAATTCAGCCAGGTCAAAACGTACAGCTTGAGATCAAAAGAAAGGATGGAACAATAGAAGCCGTAGAACTCACCTTAAGAATTGATACGCCCATTGAAATCAACTATTTTAAAGAAGGTGGCATTTTAAAATATGTCCTTAAAGACCTAATTCAAAATTCTTAAATCAATCAATAAACGGATGAGTGCTACTGAAAAGTCATGCTTTCTTGTAAATGTAGCAAAGGATTCTGTATTTATCTTAATTCAAGGAAAAGCGACATTTTTAAATGCCAGCACGTTTAAACAATTTATTGATAACGCTCTAGATAAAAAACAACGCCATTTCGTTATAGATTTTGAAAATTGCACAGGCATGGATAGCACATTTTTAGGCATTATTGCCTACTTAGGATTACAAATAAAATCAATAAAAGGGCCCTCTGTTTTGATCGTGCGTAACCTAAACAAGCGAAACAATGAATTATTTCATAATTTAGGCTTACATAATTTTATTACTACAGAGGACTCCTTATTAACCGAAGACACACAACCAAATGAATTTACTGAGCTTGAAGAAGCGAAGAAGTTTGAAGCGATTGATGTACTGAAAGCGCATCAAAATTTGGTGTTAGCAAGTAAAAATAATGCCTCCATTTTCAAAGATGTCATTAACATCCTTGAAAATAAACTCGCTCAAGATTAAATGAAGATATGCTATTTTTTCTGATAGGAATTGCACTAACGCTATTTTTAACAGCGATCGTTTACTTGAGAATAAATCGTAAACTATCAATTAAAGAAGAAGAGGTCCAACGCCTTGAACAAGAAAAGCAAATCATACTTGATTTTATGCAAAGCATTTCAGGAGCTATCGTCGGAGAAAAGAACCGGCAAAAACTTTTTCAAAAGATCACGCATGCTGCTATTATTAACACGGGAGCTTTGAGTGCCTGCATATTTGAGAAAACGATGGATGGCATTTTCCAAAAAATTGCAGTAGAAGGCTTATTCCCCCCACAAAGTAAAGCGAGCTTAGCAAAACTCAAACACGCTAAATCGAGAAGCGAATTCATTGAAACTACTTTTAGTTCAGAAAGTTTCTCTGAAGGTGAAGGCTTATTTGGCTCCGTTGCAAAAACACGGAAACCAGTGCTTATTGAAAACGCACATAATGACCCTCGCATTGTTCAGCACGATGACCCCGCTCTTTTCATTCATTCTTTAATGGTGACGCCCATAATTTACGAAGGCGAATTAATAGCGATTCTTGCTGTAGCCAATCCGGTTGAAGGGGTTCCTTTTAATAAAATGGATTTTTCACTTTTGGAGTCCCTCTCCAACCAAGTTGGACTTGCTATTCAAAATAGTAATTCGCTTCAATTGCAGTTAGAAAAAAGTAAACTCGATATCGACCTGCAGCTCGCTCAGAATATCCAAAATTTACTCTTACCTTCTGAATTTCCCAAAGAAAGTCCCATTGATTTTTCCGCTTATTATGCCCCGGCTCAAAAGATTGGCGGAGACTTTTATGATGTCTTTGAATTGAATAAGGATACGATAGGCGTTGTAGTTGCTGATGTCTCAGGGAAAGGCATACCTGCATCAATTATTATGGCCATTTGCCAAACCCACTTGAAACACTTGACGAAAGAATCCTCTTCACCAGCGAATATCTTAAAAGCACTTAACAAGGAAATTTTCTCCTCCATACGTCCAGGAATGTTTATCACACTAACATTAGGAATTATAGACCTTATCAGCAATCAAGTCACTATTGCCCGATCGGGACATGAAGCCCCTATCTACTTCAAGCATTCTGATCACAGCGAAGGCACTACTAGCATGATCCAAGCTGATGGAATGGCAGTTGGAATCGTCCCGCCTGAAATGTATGACTCAAAAATTGAAGACATTACATTAGACTTTAATCATGGCGATATTCTTCTTTTTTACACCGATGGACTAACTGAAGTTGAAAATAGACGAAACGAAGAATTTTCCAACCAAAGGCTTATGAAAATCATTTTACAAGAACACGCCAAAGACGCCAAATCCATTGTAGGTAAAATTTTAGAATCCGTACATCAATTCTCAGATGGAGCACAACCTCAAGACGACCAAACCGTCTTAGTCGTAAAACACCAATGACTCTTTTAGTGGCGTAGACTCTTTAAGATTCGAAGTGTTTCATCCCGTTTTAATCGAGTCGCCTCTAGCTGTTTTTTAGCCCCTTCTACAACTGCTTCTGGAGCACTATTAACAAACTTCGGATTATCTAATTTCTTTTCCCCGATTGAGACCAACTGCTCGAGTTTTGCTAGCTCTTTCTCTAACCTAAGCAACTCAGCTTCAACATCCACCCCCTCAGATAAATCTAAATAAATGGAACCTAAGGAAGTCGCAGCTGCAACCATTCCTTCAGCATCTGATAGAGAAATTTCTTTTAGGTCTTGGAAGCCTGCAAGCGTTTGTAACCTAATTTTATTTTCAACAATTAGAGCCTTACTTTTTGTGTCTTGGCTGTAATACAAAGTCAAATCTCGCTTATTGGCCATTTTATATTGTGCTTTCAAAGCACGCGCCTCGGAAACCAAAGATTGCATTGCATTAACCCGCTCTACTGCTGATTGATTAAATTTTAAAGACGCTTTTATATCACTACTTGTTAACACCTTTGTTTTTTCGATCAGTCCTCCGCTTTGACTGTAGCCCAACAACAACCAAAGTTCCTCTGTAATGTGAGGAATCACTGGGTGAGCCAATTGCAAGAGTTGCCTCAAAATAATATCCTGAATAGCCAAACAATTTGCTTTTTCGACTCCTTCAGTTCCTAACTTACTTTTTGAAGCTTCCACATACCAATCGCAGAAGTCATTCCAAAAGAACTTGTAAATCACGTGTGTCAATGGCGCCAAATCAAATGTCACAAAACAGTTTTCAACCGCTTCTGTAACGGTGCAAAGTTGTGCCAAAATCCAGTGGTCATAATCATCCCATATCGCTTGATCCATTCGTCCAATGATCGATTCAACTTGAGAATTATCTTCCATTGCCCCAGACATCTGCCGGAATCGAGCAGCATTCCATAATTTATTACAAAAATTACGACCAATTTGAATACGGTCTTCTGAAAATAAAATATCAGACCCTGTTGGCGCAATATTACAAATTCCAAAGCGCAAACCATCCGCTCCAAATGTTTCAATCAGGTCTAATGGATCTGGTGAATTCCCTAATGATTTAGACATTTTACGCCCCTTTTCATCTCGAATTAATCCATGTATATAAATATTTCTAAAAGGAATCCGTTCTTGAATCTCCAAGTCAGTCAAAGTTGCCTTCTCTTCGCCAAAAAGCTCTAACCCAGCCATAATCATACGAGCAACCCAAAAGAAAATAATATCAAAACCGGTTACTAAAGTCGTAGTTGGATACCAAAAATCCATTTCCTCTTTTTGGCTATCCGATGGATTTGGCCACCCTAAATTAGCCATTGGCCATAAATAGGACGAAGCCCAAGTATCCAAGACATCGCTATCTTGCTCCCAATTTTCAATGTCTTTGGGTGGATCAACATCCACATAAACATGCTCGGAATTTGAAAAATCCAATGCCTCCCGAGCAATTCCTTTTTTATACCAGACAGGAATTCTGTGACCCCACCAAAGTTGTCTGCTAATACACCAATCTTGTATCCCATTTAACCAATGCAAATAAGTCTTTTTCCAGCGATCGGGATGAAATTTTATGATCCCCGTTTCCACTGCTCTTTTAGCTTCTTCAACCTTTGGATACTTTAAAAACCATTGCTCTGAAAGCCTTGGTTCAATCGGAACATCTCCTCTTTCTGAAAAACCAACTACATTCTCATAAGGCTCTCGTTCTAATAACAATCCATCTGCTTCTAATTGATCGGCGACCTGCTTACGTGCTTCAAAACGCTCAAGTCCTTCAAATGTAGCTCCCGCATTTTGATTCAGCACACCGTTAGCATCTATCACCTCTATCAGGTCTAAGTTGTGCCTCTGACCAATCTCAAAATCATTTTTATCATGGGCAGGCGTAACTTTTAAACAGCCGGTTCCAAATTCTCGATCAACATAGGCATCACCAATAATTGGAATCTGTGCTCTAGGATAGGGGCGCCATACTTTTTTGCCAATCAAATGCTTATAACGATCATCCGCTGGGTGCACGGCAACCGCTGAATCCCCCATTATTGTCTCCGGCCGAGTTGTAGAAATTTCCAAGTGTGTTTGATCCCCGTCAGGCTCAACTAGTGCATAACACATTTTGTATAAAATTCCTTTTTGAGGCTTCATTACAACCTCTTCGTCCGATATCGCCGTTTGCGTCGCTGGACACCAATTCACCATTCGATTCCCTCGATACACAAAACCACGTCTATACAGACTAACAAACGCTTGTAACACAGCCCTTGAGTAATCTTCATCTAAAGTGAATCGCGTACGAGACCAATCGCATGAAGCACCTAATTTTTTCAGCTGATTTAAAATTACCCCTCCCGATTCATTGCGGAATTCCCAAATTTTTTCCACAAAGGCCTCTCGACCTAACTCTTCTTTTGTTAATCCTGTCGCTTCCTTAAGTTGTTTCTCAACTTTAGTTTGAGTTGCGATACCAGCATGATCCGTTCCTGGTTGCCACAATACAGAATGGCCTTCAAGCCGAGCTCGCCTGATAAAAATATCTTGCAAAGTATTATCTAAAACATGACCCATGTGCAACATACCTGTTACATTGGGAGGAGGAATCATAATAGAATAAGCTTTTGTTCCTTTTTGAACATTTGCACTAAACGACCCATGCTGTTCCCATTTTTGAGACCAGCTCGCTTCGACTTCTTTAGGGTTATAGGCTTTGGATATTTCTGACATTTGTTTTGAACCTCCCTTATAGGAATAGTCTTGAGCATTGTTTCAAGCAATAAACCACCTTAAAAGCATTTTTGCGATTTCAACTTGTAATCATATACATTCTTGAACGATTAACTATATATGACTGCATCAAAAAATATTCTAATTGGAGGTATCACTGGCGGTATTGGCTCTGCAATTGCAAATGCACTCCATGAAAATGAGTTCAATGTCGTCGGCTTTGCTCGAAATGAAGAAAAACTCAATGATTTAAATCAGCGCCTTAGCCATATAGAAACATTGCAGGCAGATGCGACTGACCCTGATTCCCTAGAACAAGTCTTTGATCGAGCATTTCAATTGATGGGTTCCATTGATGTTTATATTCATGCCATTGGTTCCATCATTATTAAACCCGCTCATCTAACGAGCACTGAGCACTGGATGCAGACTCTACAAATCAATTTAAGCTCCGCATTCTTTGCAATGAAAGAAGCGATTACCGCTATGCAGAAACAAAATAAAGGTTCGGTTCTATTTTTTAGCTCCACAGCGGCACAAATAGGAATTGCTAACCATGAAGCGATAGCCGCTAGCAAAGGCGGCATTGAAGCAATGGTGCGCTCAGCCGCCGCAACGTATTCTAATCGAAATATTCGATTTAACTGCATCGCCCCTGGCTTAACGAATACAAACCTCGCAAAACCCATTACAAGTAATCCAGCCGCTTTAGCTATTTCCAAAAAAATGTGCCCCTTGAATGACATCGCTCAACCCGAAGATATTGCTAGCCTAGCGCAATGGTTGATTTCTGATTCAGCTAAATTCATCACTGGTCAATGTTTTACCGTTGATGGAGGCTTGTCATCAACGACACCTAAGCCTAAAGCTTAGTTATGCGCCTCTTTTGTAGTCATACAAAATACTTACTTATAATACCACTAATTATTTCTGGATACGCCTTTTCTAGTACTCCAATGGCTGTATCTCAATCGTTAGATAACTTAAGCGTAACCAGCGAGTATCGTTACAAATATAACTTTTTACTACCTGTTTATGATATTTCTCTAAGCTTACCCAATGATGCTGATCCCAATCAATTATTAGAGGGCTCGTATCCTTTTGCACTGAATTTTCACTATCTTAGGCCCATTTCAAAGGACGTGGTGATTGCGTCTGCGGAATATGCTTTAAAGAAAAACCTTTCACAAGCCGAACTTGATTCCATCAAACCATTCATTGACACCCTCCACACCTCATACACATCGGTCAAAAAATCCGATCGCTCCAGCCTATTCTATTGTCCAACTCAAGGATTCAAATTCTTGCTAAACGATGCACTGGTCACTTCCATTCCAAACCCTCGCTTTGCAAGCCATTATTTTAAAATCTGGTTCGGAGAAGACCCGCTATCACAATCATTAAAAAAACACTTATTGGATCTTAACGATAATTAATTAACGAAATATAATATACGAATTTTATTTCGCTATTTAGCCATTTTTTTTGATAAATTACCTTGTGTTATTTTAAAATAGGGCTACACATTCCAACATGCCTACTAAACAAGCAGTGAAAAAAAGTACAGGAAAATCAGGTTCTACAAAAAAATTTGAGGCTGAAGCAATTAATAAAAAGCTAAGTAAAAGTGAAAAGCTTAAGCTCTACAAAAAGATTGTGGCGATACGAAGATTTGAGGAGCGATCCCTACAAGCGTACAATCAAGGAAAAATTGGAGGCTTTCTTCATTTATACATCGGTCAAGAAGCTGTTGCGACGGGAATCGTATCATTGATGGAAGAGAACGACCACATCATCACCGCATACAGAGACCATGGACATGCTTTAGCAGTAGGAATGACGATGAATGAATGTATGGCTGAATTATATGGCAAATATACTGGATGCTCTAAAGGTAAGGGTGGCTCCATGCATTATTTTGCTCCAGATAAACGATACTGGGGCGGTCATGGAATTGTCGCTGGGCAGACGCCATTAGGAGCAGGTCTAGCTTTTGCTTTAAAATACAAAGGGCTGAAAGGGTGTGCAGTATGCTTCCTTGGAGATGGTGCCGTCAACCAAGGTTCCTTTATGGAAACGCTAAATCTTGTCTCACTTTGGGGTATACCCGTTGTGTATGTCATTGAAAACAATGGCTACTCTATGGGAACAAGCTTAAAGCGCTCATCCGCCGAAGAAAGTCTAGCCAAACGAGGGGAAGCATTTGGCATAGAATGGAGCACTTGCGAAGGTCACGACATATTCGAAGTGCGTTCAGCTGCCAACAAAGCGATGACCTATGCTCGAGACAATTTAAAACCTTACATTTTAGAAATTCGAACCTATCGCTATCGAGGTCACTCCGTTGCCGATGCAAATCATGAAAAATATCGGACAAAAGAAGAGATTGAAAATTATAAAAAGAATAAAGACCCCATTAATGTTCTAAAGACCAAATTACTTGCGGATAAAACACTCACCGAAGCGAGTGCAAAAGAAATCGATCGAGAAATAAAAGCTGAAGCTGAAGCCTCCGCAAAGTTTGCGGAAGAAAGTCCCTACCCTCCAAAATCTGAAATCACAACGGATGTTTATTGGACGGTGGACAATGATTCCGACAATCAACTTAAAGGAACTTATTTTTTCAACGACTAGAAAGAGAGACACTATGGCATTAATCACCTACAGAGAAGCACTCAAACAAGCACTGGCTGAAGAAATAGAGCGCGATGAAAACGTCTGCATCATGGGCGAAGAAGTTGCACAATACAATGGAGCTTATAAGGTCACAGAAGGTCTTTGGGAAAAATACGGAGACAAACGAGTCATTGATACGCCGATCTCAGAAGCCGCCTTTTCCGGATTAGCCATTGGCTCATCCATGTTGGGGATCCGTCCCGTCGTTGAAATGATGTTCATGAGCTTCTCCTATGTCGCATTTGACCAACTTTTTAACAACGCCTCATTTTGCCGTTACATGTCAGGCGGCTTGATGAATGTGCCAATCGTCGTTCGAGGTCCCGCCAACGGAGGCACTAATGTAGGAGCAACCCACTCACATACACCAGAAAATCTCGTTGCAAACCACCCAGGATTAAAAGTTGTTTGCCCATCCAATGCCTATGACGCAAAAGGTCTAATGAAGTCTGCGATTCGTGACAACGACCCGGTCTTTGTTATGGAAAACACTTTGCTATACGGTGAGAAGTGGGAGGTCCCAGAAGAAGAATTCATCGTTGAATTGGGAGTCGCCAATACACTAAAAGAAGGAACCGATATTTCTATCATTTCTCACGGAAGATGTGCAATGATCGCTCTAAAAGCTGCTGAAATTCTACAAAATGAGCATGCTATAAATGCAGAAGTGATTGATTTGAGATCGATCCGACCGCTCGACGAAGACGCTATTTTAAATTCTGTAAGAAAGACTCACCGAGCCGTTCTTGTGGAAGAAAATAAACCCTATTGTGGAGTTGATGCTCAAATCTCTCATTTGATTCAATACAAAGCCTTCGATGATCTGGATGCTCCAATTCACAGAGTCTCAGCAATTGATGCACCACAAATTTACTCAAAACCACTCGAAGATTGGCAAATACCAAATGAACAAAGAATCATCGATTCTGTTCTAAAGTGCCTTGCATAAAAAACAAATCTCAACATTCATAAAACTATGGCGACACTAATAGACATGCCCAAATTGAGCGATACCATGACTGTAGGTACGCTCGTTAATTGGCTAAAAAAAGAAGGTGATCCCGTTTCTAATGGGGACATGATTGCAGAAGTTGAAACCGACAAAGCAACCATGGAAGTGGAATGTTTTGAGGATGGAATTTTAATTAAACAATACTGTAAGGAAGGCGAAGAAGTGCCCGTTGGTGGTGCCATCGCTGCAGTGGGAGAAGCAGGCGAAGCAGCTCCAGAAGCGACTAGCGCTGCGTTATCGACAGAAAGCACGGAAGTACAAATAGAGGCAGTAAAAGAGCCAGAAGCAAAAACGACTCCTAAAGTTGAAACACCGCCGGAAGAGGAAGCACCAAAAGCGATCCGTACGACTTCCGATCGCATTAAAGCCTCCCCGCTTGCAAAAAAAATAGCGGAAGAAAAAGGTATTCATTTAGGCGACATTCAAGGAAGCGGTCCAGGTGGCAGGATTGTTCGTTCAGATGTTGAAACAATTTCTGCTTCGACCACAAAGCCCGTACAGGCTTCAAAACCTGAGCAAGCTGTTGCGACATTAGAAGCACTTGATCTACCTGTTTCAAATATGCGAAAGAGCATTGCCTCGGCACTTGTTGCCTCTAAGACGCAAGCTCCTCACTTCTATCTACAAATTGAAGTCGATGGCGCACCACTTTCTCAACTCAGAAAAGAATTGAATGACAAACTTGCTGACTTATCACCAGAGGCAGGAGGAGCAAAATTTTCCGTCAATGACTTAACCTTAAAAGCTGCTGCTGAAGCGGTTAAACGAGTCCCAGCAATCAATCGTTCCTGGGAAGGTGATTCCATCAAACAACATCCTAATGTAGACCTTGCTTTTGGTGTTGCTATCGATGATGGACTCGTCACTCCCGTCATCAGAACTGCCGAAACAAAAAGCCTACGCGAAGTCAGCGCCGAGGCAAAAGAACTCATCAAAAAAGCAAGGGGCAAAAAACTAGCCCCTAATGAGATGAGTGGTTCTACTTTCACGGTTACAAATTTAGGAATGTTCGGAATCTCTGACTTTTATGGAATTATTAATCCCAACAATGCAGCGATTTTAAGCATTGGAGCAACCATCAAGAAACCTATCGTCAACCATCAGGATGAAATTGTCATTGGACAAACTATGAAGATTGGGCTTTCTGGAGATCACAGAGTGATTGATGGTGCGGTCGGGGCACAGTACCTACAGGCTTTAAAGGACATCTTAGAGACGCCTGCACTGATGCTAGTGTAGGACTTGCTATTACCTAAAATTTTTAGGAATTAGTAAATTAGGCTTTATAAATGTCGTGACCTATTTACTTTTCGAGCTAAGTGAATGAGTGCGCACTTGTGTAACCAGCTTTTTCTGTTTTGATGCAAACTAAAAATGATAGTGTTTTAAAAAGACTTCGCAATCATGCGAACAGGCGACTCGTTTTTGAACCAGGCATTCCGAGACATAAACAACTATCCGCTTATAAACGCTATCTTGAACTCGAAAACGAGATGCTAAAGAGATCACACCGCAAGGGTGGTTCGGGTAGAGAAATCTGCCAAATGCGTGCAACGATGATTGATGTTGTTGTCGAAAATTTATTTCTGGCAGCCTGCGATTTATATATGACGAAACATGGTCCCATTCCGTTCTCTATGTCTGTTATTGCAACAGGCGGTTATGGAAGAGGAGAGCTAAACCCTCACAGTGACATCGACATTATGTTCCTCTATCCAGACACCGAGATGAGTGATGCCTTGAAATCATTTCAAGAATTAATGGCCGAGGAAATCCTCTATCCACTTTGGGATCTAGGGTTGAAAGTCGGTCACGCCTCAAGAAACACACTCGAAGTGCTGAAAGAAATTAATAAAGAAATACAATCTAAGAATGCGATCTTGGAATCCCGCTTGATATCTGGTTCTCCAACCCTATTCCAAAAGATGTATGACTCGTTTTTGCACAACATTTTAAATGATCGCTCGAGCACCTATATCGAGCAAAGGCTCAAAGATGAAAAAGAGCGGCATCTAAAATATGGCAATACCGTCTATTTACAGGAACCGGACATTAAAAATGGCGTTGGCGGACTCCGAGATTATCAAAACATTTTGTGGATTTCTAAAATTAAATTTGGGATGAACTCATTTAAGGATTTAGAAAAGCAAAAATTTTTAAGACCTGATGAAAGAAAAAGCATCGAGCAAGCCTACGACTTTCTGTTGAAAACACGAAACGAATTGCATTATCAAAATAAGCGGCCAACGGATAAAATTGACCTTGAGCAACAAATAGAAATGGCTACTCAATTAAATTATACCGAATCGGATTCATTCGAACGGTTAACTGCCTTTATGCAGGATTACTATTCTGCTGCACGAACCATCTATGGAATTTGCAGCCTACTACAAGAGCGACTGTCCCTGATTGAGTCTAAAAAGCGCAAGCGTTTTACTTTTTTAGATTCCTTGAAAGCCTATAGAAAAAAAGACTCCGTTCAAGTTGACGGCTTTATGATCGAAGACGGTATAATTTATATAACGAAAAATGATGCTTTTAATAAAGACCCGATTCGTTTAATTCGTATTTTTAGGCTGAAACAACAATTCAATGCATCCTTGGATGTTGAATTAAAACATAAAATAAAGAATTCGATTCCCTTAATTGATAAAAAGGTCATCAATTCGCCGGATGCAGCAAAGAGTTTTAAAGCTATTTTAGATAGTCCAGGTGAAGTCTTTACTATTTTAAATGAAATGCACAGCCTTGGCGTACTCGGTCGTTACATTCCAGAATTTGGTCAGTTAACTTGTTTAATTCAGCATGAATATTACCATCGCTACACGGCAGATGAACATGTGTTACGTACCATTAAGCATTTAGATTCTGTCTTTCAAAAAAAAGATCCAATGGATCAACCTTATGAGCAAGAACTCAGAAAAAATGACCAACCACAATTATTATACCTAATATTATTACTGCATGACATAGGAAAGTCCGACGGCATACAAGGTCATGCTCAAAGTGGTGTTACCATATCGAAACCAATTTTAGAACGCTTCAATGTATCAAAAGAACAACAAGAAAAAATATTATTTATTATTCAAAATCATTTAGAAATGGCACGATTCTGGCAACGATTTGATATTGATGACATTCAAACCGCTAGTTCTTTCGCTGAAATTATTAGAAATCCCGAGCTACTTCGCTACCTTTATGTGCACACCTATTGTGATGCTAAAGGAACAGCTCCAGCACTGTGGAATAGCTTTAAAGACAGTATGCATAGGACACTATTCCAACGAACGATTAATTATATTGAAGGTCAATCTCAGAAGCAAAATCACTCGGATGAATACAAAGACATGTTGAAAAAAGACGTACTAAAATCCACGAAGAATGATATTCCCGAAGAAGAGATCGATGCACACTTTAGCCTGCTTCCCGATCGTTATTTTGTAAATACAGAGGCAACAGAGGCGATCCTTCATCTCAACATGATTAATCAGCTTTTAGAGCAAATTCAAAAATCAGACTCTGTCGGCACTTTGGTGCCGGTCATAGATTGGCGCAATGACATCAATTTAGGAATGTCCGTAATCAATGTCGTGACATGGGATCGATCTGGTTTATTTTACAAATTGGCAGGAGCGCTCTCGCTTTCAGGACTTGCTATCACAAGCACTCGAGCCATTTCAAGAAAAGATCACATTTCAATAGACACCTTCTACGTAGTTGATTTAGAAGGCAAAATAGCATCACAAGCTAATGCTATAGATGTCCTTAAAGAAAAAATTGAAGCGGTCCTCGTGCATGGAGTTGACCAAAGCGAAGAAATAAACCTTTTAGAAAAAAGCCTTAAGCAAAATCGAAGTGTTGAAACGCTTCTCCCAACACCCTTCCCGCCAAGCGTTGAGGTCTATCACGAATTATCGCTTCGAAAAACAATTATCGAAGTGAAGGCTAAAGACCAAATAGGTCTGTTATTTAAGTTAGCAAAAGTCATCTCTAACAAAGGATTTGATATTCACTTTGCTCGTATTGCTACAGAACGTGGCATTGCAATGGACACATTCTACATTGAAAAAAACCACATGAAAGGGTCGAACTCGACGACCGACTTAATTGAGCTAAAAGAAGACTTAAATGCCGTCATTCTTTCCACTTAACAAAATGGCTTCAGGCTTGATTCTTTCATGCTTTCACTAAAGATGTTCACATGCTGAATAGCGATCGGTACCTATCGACCATTAACGCATTAAGTCGTATCAATGAGGGAGTTGATGTTTGCAAAGACATTTACTCAGCACTTGAAATCATATTGAATGAGTTGGTTGAATTGCTTTCTCCAAATGCCGCTTTAATCGGCATTATAAACGAAGATACCCAGAAAATAGACATTCAAATATCCGCTGGACTTCCTGAAAAGCTGAGTGAACTGCCACTTCGCAAAACAATCATGGCTTGGACTGCATTTCAAAGGCAAGCAACGCATGTACTGGATTTTCGTAAAGAAAAGCGGTTCACCCCAATCTATAAAGATTCGCAATCTGCAATAGCTTTTCCGATGATTATAGAACATAAAGTCATTGGCATTGTAAATTTAGAGTTTAATAAAGCCAATGACCTTTCGGAGCAGGACTTAACCATCGCACATGTGATTTGCAATGAAGCCAGTAAAGCTGTGTCAAAATTTTGGCTCTCAGAACAACTAGAAAACAAAACGTTCCAGCTTCAATCCTTGATAGAACTGAGTGAACAACTAGTGGCCACTCTAGATCGAAACACGATCCTGATGAATCTCACAAAAGAAGCTCGCTCGTTGATCGGTGGCCATGCAAGTGCACTTTTCTTATTTGCTAAAAATCAAAGCTCTTTAGAGCTTCACACCTGGTTGGGTCATTTTGATATTTCAAATCAATCTCACGCTATTGACCCCAATGATAGTGCGATCGGTGGCGTCTTAAGAAGACCTAAGCAAATAGAAATACATGACATCCTATATACCGAAGATAATGACTTCAATGAAGTGATTAAAAAAGAAGGACTACAATCCATGCTTGTAACTCCAATCATATTTCAAGAGCAAGTCATCGGGGTGATCAATATTTACTTTAAATTAAAACATCGATTCAGTAATGATGAAAAAAAAGTATTATTAGCACTAGCCGATTTAGGTGCCATCTCACTAGAAAATGCACGCCTTTACGAAAAAACTTTTAAAAGCGAAGAAATACTCAGAAAAAATGAAAAATTAACAACATTAGGATTATTATCTGCAGAGATTGCCCACGAAATTCGCAATCCACTTACTGTGATTAAACTATTATTTCAAACACTTGATTTAAAATTTGAAGCCAATGATCCGCGCACTAAAGATTCCGAATTAATAACAGAACGAATTCAACACCTAGAAAAGATTGTAGAACGAGTCTTAGGCTTCAGTAATATCAATCAAAATACAAAATCCCAAAACTGCCTTTATCAATTAACAGAAGAATCGTTACAGTTAGTGCGCTTAAAATTAAGCCAACAAAAAATTAGCGTATCTGTTGAGATGGAAGATGAAGAAAAGCTTCTCATTCACGCGAACAAAGGACAAATCCAACAAGTCATTCTAAATCTCATACTGAATGCTAGCCAAGCAATTCCTAAAACAGGAGGCACCATATCAATAAGTCTTTATAGTGATTCAAAAAATGCTTATTTCAAAATCCAAGACAACGGGCATGGAATACCAGAAGAAATCAAGGCGCAAATATTTGAATCATTTCTAACGAATCGTACAGAGGGCACTGGATTAGGGCTTTCTATTTCAAAAGGAATCTTAGCCAGCCACCAAGGTGAGATTCATTTAGTCCACTCAGACAAAAATGGCACGACCTTTGAATTTTCCCTGCCGCTTTGAAGCTACAAACTGAAAAACTGTTCCCGCCTATTTTGGCAACTTGTATCTTCTTTGCCTCTGGAAGTCAGGACCTAGCCGTTCCTACTGTAATGATTGTTCCTTATTTTGATAAACTAGCTCATTTCTTAATTTTTGGCCTTCTAGCAAGCTCTGTCATTCGCCTACCCATTTCCAAGAAAAAACATCAAAACTTCGCATTGAGCCTCCTAATCGTCAGCCTCTACGGAAGTATCGATGAATATAGACAAAGTTTCACACCTGGACGATCGGTTGAAATGGCAGATATTTTCGCAAATACTTTAGGAGCTTTATGCGCATGCTCACTCTACAACTATTGTTCTTGGTATCAAAAAATCCTAGAGTATCGGCTATTTCGGCTGAAGAAGTGATTCTATATTTCGCTTTAAGACTTTATACGTCAAGGTTTGAGGGAGAATCTTAATCCCTCCCTGAGGCGAAAGCAATACATACACAGGAACCCCAGATCGTCCATAGGACTCGAGCGCCTGCGCTATTGCTTCATCCTTCAAGGTCCAATCCGCTCGCAAAGGAAGGATCGAATGGCGATCGAATAACGCTTGGGTTTTTTTCGTATTCAAAACGAAGACTTTATTCGATTGGCAAATCAAACACCAATCTGCCGTAAAATCAATAAACACTGGGCGACCCTCAGCTAACGCTTGCTCCACTCCTTCGGAAGACCATGGCTGCCACCACTCCAAAGACTTGACTTCATCGTTCTGAATTTGACTAGCGCTATAACGTTTCGAAAGGCTCTGACCGCCCAATACAACAACCAAAATGAAAGCCCCCAAAGCTGCTACCGTCACACATCCTCGAATCAACCGTGGCTGATTAATAGAACCCCATTGACCCAAAGCCCAAGCAAAGACAAAGAGCCCCGATAATAAACTCAGCAGCATGAATACCGAAGATAATCCAGCTGATTGACCGATCACCCATAATAAAAAGGCTACCGAAAGAAACATGAATAATCCCATGATTCTTCGAAATGTCAGCATCCAACCACCTGGTTTTGGTATAAACCGAATCCAGCTAGGAATCAGCGCGATCGATAAAAAAGGGAACGCTAAGCCCAAACCTAATACTGCAAAAATCAATACTCCTGAAAACGGATCTAATTGTAATGCCAAACCACTGACCGCCCCAAGAAACGGACCAATACAAGGCGCTCCAACGATTGCTACAAGGACTCCCATTAAGAAAGAGGACCAACCGACCGAACCTTTAGAACCCGATTGAGCACCCAAACCAATCAAGCTTGTCCCTACCTCAAAAACTCC
>CAJWEH010000019.1 GCA_913031135.1 uncultured Puniceicoccaceae bacterium
TAGGGCTTGGTAAGACGATTGAGGCCTGTCTGATCTTGCATCGTTTATTACTATCGGGGCGGGCTTCAAGAGTATTAATTATGGTTCCGGAGTCTTTGGTGCATCAGTGGTTTGTTGAACTGTATCGACGTTTTAACCTTTGGTTTACAATAATGGATGCGGATCGATGCTCTGCGTTAGCGTTGTCGAGTTCAAATGGAAATCCATTTTTAGAAGAACAATTGGTTATCTGCAGTGTCGACACTTTAAAGGAAGAGGCTCGCTGGGCGGAGGCAATCAGTCAAGCCGAGTGGGATTTATTGATTGTTGATGAAGCACACCATTATGAATGGAAGCCAGATTTTGTTAGTGACGAGTACGCTTTGATTGATGCTTTGTCTGGAAAAAGTAATGGTTTAATTCTTCTAACAGCAACACCTGAGCAAATGGGTATTGAAGGCCATTTTGCTCGCTTAAGGTTGCTGGATCCCAATCGCTATCCAGACCTAAATTCATTTATAAAGGAACATGAAGGATATCAGAGAGTGGCTGAGGTTGCGAATGCGGTTTATCTCAAAAAGAAATTAAGCCAAAAAGCGAGCGAGCAATTGAGGGAAACTGTCGGTGAGATAGCCGATTCAGAATGGAATCAATTGGTTAATAATAGGGAAAAAATATTAGAAGCGTTAGTGGATCGTTTTGGTACTGGGCGAGTTATTTTTCGTAATTCTAGGCAGGCTTTAAAAGGATTTCCAAAGCGGGTTTGTGTTCCTCATGCTCTAGAGTCGCTTGGGCGTATTTCAAAAAGCGAGATGGAAGCACGACTGTTGGGTGAATTTCAAAAAGAGTACCTTGAAGAGGAGGTGGATTACGAGTATGATTTTAAAAATGATCCTCGAATATATTGGCTAATAGAATTTTTAAAAGCTCATCCGTCTGAAAAAGTTTTGTTGATTTGTAAAACGCGTGAAAAAGTGGAGGCATTGCAATCGAGTCTTTTAGAGCTAATAACAATTAAAATCGCCGTTTTTCACGAAGCTTTATCGTTGATTCAAAGGGATCGCAATGCTGCCTATTTTGCTGAGGTTGATGGCGCACAAATACTTTTGTGCTCAGAAATTGGGAGCGAGGGGCGTAATTTTCAGTTTTCGCACCATTTAGTTCTATTAGATCTTCCATTAAATCCCGAGTTGCTCGAACAAAGAATTGGTCGTTTAGATCGAATCGGACAAACTAGTACCATTCAAATTCATATTCCATATGTTCCTAATAGTTGGACGGAACTTCTTTTCAGGTGGCACAATGAAGCTTTAGAAGGGATTGAAAATTCTTTAAAAGGAGGGCATCTATTTTATGAATCATTCAAGGATCAATTAATCCAATATGGAATGGAAGGGGGTGCTTGGATTGATTTTACGTCCAATCAAGTTCAAGCCTTTTTATCCTCTAGCAAAGCTCATAGAGCGGCGCTAGAGAAGGACTTGGATAGGGGACAGAATTGCCTTATAGCGATTAACTCTTATCGGCCGAATAAAGCAGAGGCGGTTGTTGAAGCGGTTCGTAAATTAGATCAAGATGCTTCTCTGGAAGGTTTAATGAATCAATTGTTTGATTTTTTCGGGGTAACGGTTGAAAAGCTTAGCTCTAAAAAATATTTATTAACCCCAGAGCATTTATTTACTGAATCCTTCCCTAGCTTACCTGAAGAAGGAATGATGGTGAGTTTTGATCGGAAAGAATCGCTATCTAGGGAAGATGTTCACTTTTTAACATGGGATCACCCAATGGTACGGGGAGCAATGGACTTGATGGTTGGTGCTGAGCAAGGCAATGCCTCCTTGGTTGTTTGGAATGAATTCAATTCTAATGTACCCGCTTTGATGCTCGAATGTATCTTCATACTTGAGAGTGTTGCACCGCTGAAGCTACATATTGACCGATTTTTGCCTCCTTCTCCAATTCGAGTTTTAGTCGATTTATCAGGGGAGGACTGCTCAAAAGCTTATACTTTTGAAGCGATTCAATCTGAAACGAATGATGAGGAAATCTTTCGTTTAAAAGAAAGTCCGGAGGTACTCAGATCGATCATGCCTCAACTTTTAGAGAGTGCACATGCTTATGCAAACAATGCGAGATTGAATCGGGTAGAATCAGCGTATGCAAATGCGGACGAACATCTGTCTAGTGAATTAGCGCGACTTCTAGAGTTAAAAAAAGTTAATTCAAATGTATCGGATGCGGAGATTGATCACTCTAGAATAGAACGAGAGCAGGTTGTCATGGCTATTCAGAATGCGCAATTGAGATTAGATTCTGTTTGTCTAGTACTAAACAATCAAAATTTTAAATAACAAGAGGTTGAATCAATTCGGGATGCTCTAATTTTCCCGATTCGGATTCTTTATTAATTGGGTAAGTGTAGCGTTTTCCTTCGTAGTTTTTTAATGTGATCGCATCTTCGCTAACCGATTCAATATAGTTGGGATTGATTGGAATTTTGCCGCCACCGCCTGGCGCATCAATGACAAATTGTGGTACAGCGTATCCAGTGGTATGACCTCTTAGAGACTGAATGATTTCTATTCCTTCCCTTGGATCTGTTCGCAAATGTGCACTTCCCGTAATTAAGTCACATTGATACAGGTAGTAAGGGCGCACGCGCATCATTAAGAGTTTATGTATGAGGCTTCGCATAGTTTCTGTGTTATTATTAACGCCTTTAAGAAGAACGGATTGATTTCCAATTGGAACGCCGGAGAATGCTAGTTGTTCGCAAGCATGAAAAAGCTCTTTTGAGCATTCATTGGGATGGTTCACGTGAATGCTTAACCAGATCGGACCGTACTTTTTAAAAATCGCACATAAAGCAGGGTCAATTCTTTGTGGAAGAAAGACTGGAATCCTAGATCCGATACGAATGAATTGAACATGTGGTATTTTTCTGAGCTCACAAATTAAGTATTCAATTTTGTTATTCGAAAGTAGAAGCGGGTCTCCGCCACTGAGTAGAACATCTCTGATTTGGGGGTTGTTTCGAATGTAATCCAAGCCTGCGTCAAATCTTGGATGAAAATTATAGTCTTGAGCATTTGAAACTAATCGGCTGCGTGTGCAGTATCTGCAATATGCGGCACAACGATCGGTTACTAAAAAGAGTACTCGATCGGGATAACGATGAACAATCCCTTCAACGGGCGAATTTTCATCTTCTCCTACAGGGTCTAAAAGTTCATTTTCTTGGACGTGTGTTTCCTTCACATTAGGGATGACTTGTTTGCGTATGGGGTCTTCCGGGTCATCTCGATCAATTAAGTTGAAAAAATAGGGCGTTATTGCAAGGGCGAGTTTTTTATCAGCAAATAAGCAACCTTCCCGCTCATCCTTGCTTAATTGGATTAAGCTTTCGAGTTGATCGATTTTAGTAATGCGATTTTTTAACTGCCATTTCCAGTCATTCCAATCTTCAACACGGATGTTTGTCCAGGGGTCTTTGCGGGGAGTTTCTTCAAAAAAGAGCGGTTCGTCCATAATCTATAATTAACATGAAAGTATAAAAAATTACAAAAATTTCAAAGTCTAAATAAAGTAATAAAAAATTAATCGATTTTTGATTTTAATTTGCATCAGTTTCAGAATTCACTTTTTCTACTTATTTAATGGGACAAAATAAAAATGTGGGAATTTTAGCGTTTGAGGATGGTACAATCTTTCGTGGTGTCGCTTTTGGGGCAACTAGGACATCCGTAGGCGAATGTTGCTTTAATACTAGCTTAACTGGCTACCAAGAGATTATAACAGATCCTTCTTATTTTTCTCAAATCGTAACTATGACCGCCGTGCAAATCGGGAACTATGGTATTAATTTGGAAGATGTTGAATCGGACGGTCCTAAAATCAAAGGGTTAGTGGTTCGTGAATTAAGTCCAAATTTTAGCAATTGGAGGGCTTCTATGTCGCTGGATGCATATTTAAAAGAAGCGAACATTCCTGGAGTAGAAGGGGTGGATACTCGTGCAATAGCGAAAAAACTACGAGTCAGTGGCGCAATGAATGTGTGTATTTCAACCCAAGGAATTTCTGATGAAGAGGCAATTGCTTTTGCAAAAGGTTTTGGCGGGCTTATTGGTATCGATTTTGTTAAAGACGTGACTGCTAGTTCAATTTATGATTGGGATCCAGAGCGAACACAAGCGACGCCTTTTACTGTAACGGGTACAGATTTATTAATGCATGAAAGCTCGAGCGAAAAGCGTTATCAAATTGCCGCTTTAGATTTCGGAGCAAAGTACTCAATTTATCGGAAGTTGCAGCGCCATGGATTTGATGTGCGGGTTTTCCCTGCTGATTCAAGTGCCGAAATGATCCAAGAGTTTAACCCAGATGGAGTCTTTCTTTCAAATGGTCCGGGAGATCCTGCCGCCGTTCACTATGCACATAAAACGGTTTCTCAACTGATTGAAGAGTATCCTACTTTTGGGATTTGTTTAGGGCATCAGATTATCACCCATGCTTTAGGAGCAGAAACTTTTAAGTTAAAGTTTGGACATAGAGGGGGTAATCATCCTGTTAAAAACATTGAAACAGGTAAAGTAGCAATCACCTCGCAAAACCATGGGTTTGCTTCGACACAAGAGCAATTAGAGAACAAAGGTGCAATTGTTACCGAAATTAATTTAAATGACCAAACGGTTGAAGGTTTGCGACTTAAAGATCGTCCAACCTTTTCAGTTCAGTATCACCCAGAGGCTGCACCAGGGCCGAATGATGCAGATCATTTGTTTAAAGCCTTTTATCAGTTAGTTTCTGAGAATTCCTAAAGACCAAGCATTAATTGGGGTGAAGCTTATCTTGGCCAATTGGGTCTGCTTCTTTGCCTTGTATGATTGTTATGATTTCGCCTATTAGGTAGATTGAGCCAGTCACAACGATGACATCATTTGGTTCTCCAATAAGGCATTCACCCTTGGAAAATAGATCCGTCACTCCTACGCATTGAGTGAGGCCTTCAAAACTGGTAGGCACAAAAGATTTAAGGACGCTTGTTTGGCAGGCTTTGGGTTGGTCAACCTGAACAAAATAAAAGGAGTGGGCAAATTTAGCGATCCTTGGAATGATTTCTTTAGCTCGTTCCGTCCCGACAATGCCACTGATAATACGCACATTTTTTTGAAGCTTTTTGCTTAGTGCCTTGAGATTTTCCTCGAGCTGAAGACAGGCTTCTTGATTGTGGGTAGCGTCCAATATTACGGTTTTATCGTTCAGATGGATTGTGTGCCATCGACCATCCCATTTTACTGAGCATAAGGCATGGGTCGTTTCTATGGGAAATTTTGAATGAAGAATTTCTGTAGCGAAAAGCGCTAATCCGGCATTGTGTTTTTGATAACTTCCTAGCAAGTTTGTTTTAGGGAGCGGTTCCATTTCAAAGCGCTCTTCTAAGTAATAGATGGTTGCAGATTTTTTTTCTGCCTGTTCTGCCACGACAGTCTTTGCTTCTCTTGGTAGTTTTCCTATTAAGACTGGTTGATTTTTTTTGATAATGCCTGCTTTTTCAAATGCGATCTGTTTCAGTGTATTCCCTAGAATATCCGTATGATCCAATCCAATGCTCGTAATGATACTTAACTCAGGGGTTGCAATATTTGTGGCATCCAAACGACCCCCTAATCCTGTTTCGATTATTGCGATATCTACTTGTTCTTCGAAAAAATAGTGAAAGGCGATAGCCGTTATGAATTCAAAAAAGGAGGGCGTTTCATCTAGGATATTTTTTTCGAGTAGTTCCTCCACGACTTGAGATAGTTTTCGGGTGTAGTCAGAGAGTTGTTTATCGCCTATTGGAGTTCGGTTGATTTGAAGCCGTTCATTCAAGCGCACTAAGTGGGGGGAAGTAAAGAGTCCGGTTTTGTAGCCATTATCCCTGTAAAGTGCTTCAAGCATCGCACAAACCGACCCTTTTCCATTCGTGCCCGCTACATGGATAATCGATAGCTTTAGCTCAGGGTTTCCCAGAGCAGTTGCAAATGTTTGCATGCGCTCAATTCCGTATTTAGAGCCTCTATTTCTCAGAGAATATAGGTAGCGAGTAATATTTTGATAATCGTGCATAGAGGCACAAAGATTACTTGCTTTCTGCCGTTTGTTTGGAATCGAGTACCTTTAAAATACTTGCAATTGTAGGACGCATTTTGTGGCGATGAACGATCTTATCGATTAATCCGTGCTCTAAAAGAAACTCAGAGGTTTGAAAGCCTTTTGGTAGGTCTTGTTGAGTGGTCTCTTTAATCACTCTTGGTCCAGCAAATCCAATTAAGGCTTCGGGTTCTGCAAGTATGACATCTCCGAGCGATGCGTAACTCGCCATGACGCCAGCCATAGTTGGATTTGTCAAAACAGAGATATAAGGCACTTTGAGCTTAGCCAATTTCGCTAATGCGGCACTCGTTTTTGCCAATTGCATTAAGCTTAAAATTCCTTCTTGCATACGTGCACCACCAGAGGCGGAAACTATGATGACGGGATTTTTGTTTTTGCAGCCATTTTCAATTGTGCGAGTGAGTTTTTCACCAGCTGCAGAACCGAGACTAGCAGCCATAAATCGAAAGTCCATGACCGCGATGTTTACACTTCGCCCCTCGATCGAACCTAGTCCACAAATAACCGTATCGACTTCGTTGGTCTTTTTTTGATTTTGCTTTAATTTTTCCTTATATGAAGCGGTGGCATTAAATTTTAAGGGGTCTAAGGATGTGATCGTGGTATCCGATTCTTTGAATGAGTCTTTGTCTAAGAGTGACTCAATGCGAGTTCTTCCATCTAAGGAAAAATGATAGTTGCTATTGGGCACAACCATGAGATTTTCTTTTAAAACTCGATTATATATAATTTCTCCAGTTTTAGGGCACTTTGTCCAAACATCTTTGGGGATGTCTTTCTTTTTAACGGTCACAGTTGAGTACTGAGGTTTTCCAAATATTGCCATAATATCTAAATATAAATGTAAAAATAAATTTTTATCAACTCCTAACCATGTCCTATGGATAAGAGTTCAATAGACTGAATGCCTGACTGTTTAAGTACTTTTGAGCACTCGTTTAAGGTGTGCCCGGTTGTAAATACATCGTCTAATAAAATGTATTTTTTATTAAAATCGAGTTTAATTTTTGGAGTGAGCTCGAAAGCATTCTTTACATTATTTTCTCTCTTTTCTTTAGATAAGGTAGTTTGTGACTGAGTGTATTTTTTGCGTGTTAGTATTTGAGCAATTTTTGTATCTTCTTTAAATAGCTCATGTATCAAATTGGCGAATTGTAAGCTTTGATTAAAGCCTCGTTCGCGCAATTTTGTCGGATGTAGGGGTACTGGCACTAAGACCGAATTTTGAAATATTTTTTCTAAATGGGGAAGCTGTTTTATTATCGTTTTTAAATCCTTTAGGAGGAAGCGACCATTACTATATTTTAAGGAATGAATGAGTTGTCTTCCGACTCCTTTCGATAAAAAGAGCGTATAGCCTTTGTTGAAATAAGGGTCTAAGTCAGTGCAATGAGGGCAGCTTTTTCCGATCACCCAGTCGCCTAAAAAAGGGTATCCACAAGTATTGCAATTAGGAGGCAAACAAAGTGTTAATTGATCGGAGCATGCGCTGCAGATGTATTGATAGCATGATGACTCAACCGCTTCACCACACTGTATGCAATTTCTTGGAAAGAAAAGATCACTCAATGCATACAATAGAGCTTGGAATTTCATCTTTATCGATAGTAAATTTTTTCAAGGCTTAAACCTGCCGCTGGTGCAGTGACTATTTTATTGGTTCGTTTTTTTGATTGTAGTATTTTTAAAATATCTTTTTCAGTGATGTCACCTCGTCCTACGGCATATAAGGCGCCACTGATGCTTCGAACCATTTTATATAAAAAGCCGCTTCCGGTTATAGAAATGGAAATGAGCGCCCCTTTTTGCTTTAACTGAATTTCTTGAATAGATTTAACGGGATTTGGATCTTTGTCTTTGGCATGAACGGCGCTATAGGCAGTGAAGTCATGAGTTCCGACAAAGTGTTTGCTTGCCTGTTCCATTGCGACAAAATTCAAGGGAGTGTCTCTTTTTGCCCATACAAACTCTTTTTCAAATGGATGCGCTCGTCCGCTATAAATTTTGTAAGAATAGCGTTTTCTTAGCGCGGAATATCGTGCATGGAAATTTTCTGAAACGGATCGAATGCTATCAATGCGAATATCTCTGTCTAGAATGGAATGTATTGCACGGGTCAGTTTTTCAGTCGAGTGAGCCCAATTAGAGTCAAAGTGGAAGCATTGACCTTTAGCGTGCACACCGGCATCAGTTCGGCTACAACCATGGATTCGGATGGGCTTATTGAAAATAGAGGTTAAGGCATCCTCTATGTGGTTCTGAATACCTGTTCCTGATGGCTGATATTGCCAACCTCCAAATTGGGATCCTTTATAGGAGCAAATACATTTCCATCTCATTTTTTTATCTTTGAGCTTTCTTAGCTTTGATGCAAGTCTTGCGGTATCGGTAAAGCTATTCTATTAGTGTTTTATTTATTATTTAGAAGATGGCACAAAAATCAAATCGTAAGCTCTGGGCAGACTATGTTCAAAAAAAGGCTACCAATTCAGGGCAGACTCCAAAGTCTGTGTCTTTAGGGGCTTTTTTTGAAGGAACTATTTTAGGGATCGATCCCAGTCTTAGGGGTAGTGGTTTTGCATTGATTGAGTACAAAAAGGGAAATGCTTGTTTATTAGATAAGGCGACTTTGAAAATTTCTAATAGATATAGTATGATTGATTGCTTAGGAAAAATCGGGAGCCAGGTTGAGGCGTTTTTAAATGGGACAAAAGTCAATCATTTGGCAATCGAACAAACCATATATGTACAAAATTTTCAAACAGCTCAAATATTGGGTGCGGCGCGAGGTGCGGCAATTGCTCCTGCTGCCATGAGGGCAATTCCTGTTTTTGAATATGCACCTTTGAGGGTCAAGCAGGCAATTGTTGGCAAGGGTCGTGCGTCCAAAGAGCAGGTTGCTAAGACGGTAGAAAATTTATTGAGTGTTGAGTTTAATGAGGCTTATGATGAGTCAGATGCGGCGGCTGTCGCTCTTTGTCATGCCTTTACTTGGAGAGATAGCGATGAGTAAAAAGTTTGTATTTATTACTGGGGTGAGTTCTGGGCTTGGTTATGGCTTGGCGCACAAGTTCATAAAGCTAGGGTATGAGGTCTTTGGTTGTAGTAGACGCACTCCGGGTGAATTAATTGAACAAGGGCTCAATTTTTGTTGTTTAGATTTAGAACAACAAAGTGATAGCCAAGAACAATTTTCTCGATGGATTCAGGAGGTCAAATCGTTTGATTTCGTTTTTTTGAATGCAGGAGTTTTGGGTGAGATAAAAGACATGCAAGAGTGTCCTCTGGATTACTTGAAGCGAATCATGGAAATAAATGTTTGGTCAAACAAATGGATAATGGACGAATTGTTTTCAGAAGGGCGTTCGGTGGAACAATTAATCGCGATCTCTTCAGGCGCCTCTCTTTCTGGAAGTCGAGGTTGGAATGGCTACAGTCTCTCAAAGGCAGCTTTAAATATGTTGATTAAGCTCTATGCAGGAGAAAATCCTAATACGCATTTTACTGCTTTAGCACCGGGGCTTATCGATACGGCTATGCAGGATTATTTAACGGCTATTCCTAGTGATCCTAGATACGCACCAATTGAAATTTTAAAAGCGGCAAAAGGAACAGATCTGATGCCAACAGGGATGGTTTGTGCCGAGAAGATTATTTCAGTATTACCTAAATTACGGGACTTCGAGAGTGGTAGCTATGCTGACATTCGTAAGCTTTAAAAGTCTAGGTGGTTTTTTTGATAAGCTAGGAAAAGATCTTTTGCAATGGGTCCAGCGGTAGATCCCCCATGATAACTGTCGGATTCTTTTGTGCCTTGTACCATTACGGCAACCGCAATTTTGGGATTGTTAACCGGAGCAAAACCAACAAACCAAGCAAGATTAACCTCTTTGCCGTGTGCTCGAAAGTCAGCAGTGCCAGTTTTTCCAGCAATCGGAAAACCATCAATTTGAACAAGCCTTCCAGTTCCTATTGGTGAAACAACCCCTTGCATACCATTTAATAGCAAGGTTCTTTGCTTATCGCTTAATCCAATCAATTGATTGTCTGCATCGCTTAATGTTTTTAAATCGTTATCTTTTGTGACTGCTTTGAGGGTTGGTCGGGTCATGGTTTGATTGCGAGCAATCGAAGCCGTCATAGTTGCCATTTGCAATGGCGTTAACAGCAAAAATCCCTGTCCGATAGCAGTGTTTGCCGTATCTCCTGGCGTCCAATTTTCTCCAATTTTCTCTTTTTTCCATTGTTTACTTGGCACTACAATACGGCTTGTCTCAAAAGGTAATTCAATGCCCGTTTTTTCATCTAAATGAAAGCGTGTAGCTTCAGCATGAATTTTATCAATTCCAAGTTTAAGACCTAGGTCATAAAAAAATACATTACAGCTTTTTGCAATGGCATCTTCTAATCCGATTGTACCATGACCGGTTTTTGCATGGCAGTGATAAATGCGATTTCCGACACGATAGACACCAGCACAAGTAACTTTGGTTGATTCATCAACAAGACCATGTCTTAAGCCCGCTATAGCGGTAATTAATTTGAAAGTAGAGCCTGGTGGATATGAAAGTTGAACACTGCGATTCAACCAAGCACCCGCTTCATTGATTTCGTCAAAGGTTTTTTGTGAAATGAATGGACTTAAATCGTTTAGATTATAGGTTGGATGACTGGCTAAACAGAGAATTTCTCCAGTTTCAATATCGATCGCTATAGCGGCCCCTGTTCTATGGCCAAGTGCAATTTCTGCTGCTTTTTGAATGCTGATATCAATACTTGTAATTAAATCGTCGCCTTGTTTTGGAGGGGTGAGATTTAGGCGTTTATTCTGGAAGCCAAGAGGGTCGACTTGCCATATTTCAAAGCCATCCGTTCCTGCTAAAAGATTATTGAAATGCTTTTCAATTCCGGTTTTCCCAATCTTTGTTTTGAAGGTGAAGTTTTTAAGCCCATCTTTGGGGAGGAGTGATAGGTCGGGGTTGACGTTTTGTACATAACCTAGCGTATGTGCTAGTAAAGCGTTATAGGGATAAAACCGAGCAGTGCTTGTGTGGAAAGAGATGGGAGAATCCACTGGAATTCGCTCCACTAACCGTGCGTATTGTTCTGGACTTAGGTCTTGCGCTAAGGGAAGTGGGAGTAATAGTTGTTCGTTAAAATGGCGTATAATTTTATTTCTTTTAACTTGATCGTTCCTACGAGTAATTGAATTTACAATATCTACATATTTCTGAATAACTAGCATTCGAGCATCCCAGGCTAATTGGTTATAATCTGGAAGTGGTGCCTCTTTCGTTTGATTGTCTTTGTTAGCGGCAAATGCTTCTTCAATTTGCTCTCTAGCTTGTTTTATTTGTTTGGAATATTCTTTTCTGAACTCTGGCCTAAGGTCATCTAAAATAACGGTGGCTGAATATTGAGGACGGTTCCCGATCAGTAAATTACCATTGCGGTCATAGATATCGCCTCGTGGCCCTGGCAATAAAATGCGTCGCTCAGTTTGGCGCCTTTCCATGTCTTCATAGGTGTCCTTAATTATTAGTTGCTGTCTCGCTAGACCTAGCAAAATAACGCCAGTCGCTATTAAATTAATCCATAAGAATAATAGAATTCTTGGATTATCTCGACGTTTGACATCATAATTATCCATAGGTTTTAAACAAAGGGCAGTGATTCAGGTTCTGTTTTGGAATCAAAAATAGAAAACAACACTCGCTGTAAATTAAAAAACCACGGAGCAATCATCATTAAAATGAGATGCGAAAGAGATAGTTCGATCAATGAGGACAGTATTAGATCGAAGAGATGATTAGAACCTAGACTATAAGCTATGGTAAGGAGGGAAAAAGTTGCTGCATTTGCTATGTGTGCGAGCAGACAGGGATGGTAATTTTTTTCAGCTCTAAAACGAAGTCTTGTAAGCAAAATAAGCGTTCCAATTATTAAATTAATGAAGGTGAAAAAGCCAAACGGGGTCGGAAGGGCAGCATCTATCCAAAGTCCACAAAGGATCGAAGTAATAAAAAAATGGTCTGCTCTTAAGTATAAGGGTGGCAATATGAAGACTGGGCCGAGTAGGAATAAATTCAGCCCGACAAAAGGAATGCCTGAATTTACAAGCAGCATTAATTGAATGAGTAATCCATTTGTGAATAAAAAAATGAAGATGCGTTTATCAAAGACCATTGTTTAATTCCTCAATTCGATTGTAGGGTATTAAGATCACAACCTCTTTGATTCCCAACAATCTTTGATCAATATTAACTTTTCCAGCTTGGAATAATCCAGTATTGTCTGGTTCTAGCCATGGGACTTCTCCTATTTTGATGCCGGCAGGAAATTTTCCTCCAAGACCAGTTGTTACAAGATGGATCGGTTCAATGGAATTCGTCATTAAATCTTGGGGAGCATTTTTTATGGTGCCACTTATTTGACCCCATTGATTCGTTCCAGATCCTTCGTAAATTAGTGGGCGTTGATCGCCTTGGAATGTCGCAGAAATCCTAAAATCATCGCTGGTTAACAGGTCGATTTCACTAGTGTAATAATTGGTGGATGCAATTCTGCCGACAACCCCTCCTGCAAATATGACCGCATCTCCTTTTTGAACGTCATGTTTTCGCCCTTTGTTAATTCGAATGGTTTGCCACCAACTTCCAATGTTCCTCTGTATCACATGAGCAAACTCGTGTTTAAATAAAAAGCGATTTTGTAAGCTTAAAATAGACTCTAATCGCTCAATCTCATCTTTATAGGTTTTATTCAAACCATCGATTTGCTGATAGAAAGCATTTTTTCTTTTTAGTGCAGTAATGACATCGATTAAATCATCTTTGCTTTTCGTTTTTAGAAATGCTTTTGAGGTTTCTGATTCTAAAGCGTGAGTAGCGAGCCACATCGGAGCTTGAAACTCTTGGAAGCTTTTTTCTAAAAATAGCTTAGCAATATTAGGAGTGAGCCACCAAACGAGTAAAAACGCAAAGAGCGTTATGATCGGGGTTAATCTATCGAGGCGGAATTGCGCCACAGTAATTACCCTCTACCAGTTTCACTTAAATCCTTAAGCAGGAATGAAAGGTCTTGTAAGACCATTCCGGTTCCATTTGCAACCGCACTAAGTGGATCTTCAGCAATAATGACTGGTAAGCCTGTAGAATCACTTAAATATTGGTCAAGGCCTCTTATTAATGCACCTCCACCCGCAAGCACAAAACCTCGGTCGACTAAATCGGCTGATAACTCAGGAGGACATCTTTCTAGGGCATTTCGGACTAAGTCCGTAATTGCTGAAATGGTGTCGGAAAGAGCTTCTCTAATTTCTTCAGAAGTAATGATAATGGTTTTTGGAAGTCCAGCCACCGAGTCTCTTCCGCGAACTTCCATAGTGGTTTCTTCTTCTAATTTAAAGGCTGAACCGACATTGATTTTAATCGCTTCAGCTGTGCGCTCACCAATCATTAAATTATAAGATCGTTTCATATAATTAATAATCGCGGTATCAATTTCATCTCCTCCAACTCGAATGCTCTTTGTGTAAACGACTCCAGCTAATGATATGATAGCGACTTCGGTAGTTCCCCCGCCGATGTCGACGATCATATTTGCCGCAGGTTCGTCTATCGGGAGACCCACTCCAATAGCGGCCGCCATTGGTTCTTCAATTAGAACGACGTCTCTCGCACCTGCTCGAATGGCAGAATCTTTAACGGCTCTCCGCTCAACTTCTGTAATGCCTGAGGGAACGGCAACCACAATTCGTGGAGCAATAAAGGTTTTCTTTCGGTTTACTTTACCAATAAAATAACGAAGCATTGCTTCTGTTATTTCAAAATCGGCAATGACGCCATCACGCATTGGACGAATGGCAGTGATGTTGCCTGGGGTTCTTCCTAACATTCGTTTGGCTTCAGCACCAACAGCACACACTTTCTTACTGGAAGAGTAAATTGCAACCACACTAGGTTCACGAAGAACAATGCCTTTGTCTTTAGCAAATACTAGGGTATTCGCAGTTCCAAGGTCGATTCCAATGTCGTTTGATAGCAGTCCGATCACAGTAAAAAATGATTTATTATATATTGGATGATTTCATAGTGACTGAATGTCAATGAATTACAATAAATATAACGGTCTCTGTTTAACTTTTTGGGCTTATTTTAAAAAATATTCTTTTGCCTGCTTGAAAGACTTGTTCTTCGTCAGATTTTGAAATCTCCGTTTGAGGATCTGTTTGTTTTTCCCCATTTAATTTAACGCCTCCTTGAGCGATCAATCTTCGAATGGCTCCTTTGCTTTCAAATAGCTCAGTTTTCCCCATAAGCTGGATTAATTGATCCGCTTCCGCTTCTGTAGATAGCTGTTCCCATTTAAATACAGGCATTTCGTCTGGCAGTTTATTTTTAGAAAACACTTGCTCAAACTGTTTCAATTCATTTTCGGCTATAGTGCTCGAATAAAAACGACCGACTAAGGCAGTCGCTAAGTCTTTTTTCATCTGCATGGGGTGTTCTGATTTCATAAGTGTCAACGATGCGTCTGTTTTCTCAAGTAAGAGCTTATAATAGTCCCACATGGTTTCGTCACTGATCGACATGATTTTACCAAACATGTCCTTAGGTTGATCCGTGAATGCAATATAGTTGTCCGCACTTTTAGACATTTTTTTCACGCCATCTAAGCCTACTAAGAGTGGCATTGTGATTACCGCTTGCTCCGATTGTTCGGCATCTTTTTGTAAGGCTCTTCCGACGAGCATATTAAACAATTGATCGGTGCCTCCTATTTCAACATCGGCATGGAGCATTAAGGAATCATAGCCTTGAATCAGCGGGTAAAGGAATTCAATGATTGATATTGGGGCATTCGAGGTGAAGCGTTTAGAGAAATCATCTCGTTCTAACATTCTAGCTACCGTCATTTTTCGTGCTAGCTTTAAACAATCTTCGAAGTTCATTTGCTCAAACCATTCACTGTTATAATGGACCTTCGTTTGCTCTCGATTGAGGATTTTAAATGCTTGGTCTAAGTATGTCTCTGCATTTTTTTTGATTTCCTCTTTAGTTAATACAGGACGAGTCGAGGATCTACCCGATGGGTCTCCTATTAGCGTGGTAAAGTCACCTATGATTAGGTTTGCTTCATGTCCAAGTTCTTGAAATTGCCTTAATTTATTAAAAACAACGAGATGGCCAAAGGTCAGATCCGGCCTTGTTGGATCAACACCTAGTTTTATTTTTAAGGGTCGGCCTGCCTTTAGCTTTTCCTTTAAGGACTCTTTCCCTATTAAAGTATCCGTGTTTTGCAAAATGGTATCGATAGCATTCATATCTTAGTTCGTATCCAATTAAAGTCTTTGTCTTACTGTTTCATAAAGGCAGACGCCAGCAGAAACAGAAACATTTAAGCAGTCAACATTTCCAGCCATTGGTATTTTTATAAGAGAGTCACATAAATCGCCCGTTATTTTTCTTAGACCCCAGCCTTCACTTCCAAGAACAAAAGCAGTGGGTTGATTTAAATCAATTTCATAGAGCAGAGCATCGCCCCGATCGGAGGTCCCAATGACTTGAATCGCTTTATCTTTTAATTTTCGTATTAAATTTCCTATATTTTTTACTTTAATAAAAGGGACTTCATCAGCACCACCACAGGCAATATCCTTAACCGTATCAGTTATTCCGCACGCACCTTTAATTGGTGCGATGACCGCATCCACTCCTGCCCCAGATGCGGTTCTCAGGCACGCTCCCAAATTATGTGGATCTTGAACGCCTTCTAAAATTAAAAGCAAAGGTGTATCGATGGAATCGATTAAATCAAATAAATCATCTTCCGTTTCTAACAGCACGGGGGATGCTGTATTAGAATAACGCGGTGGTCTTTTTATTTTATGAACGGAGTTTCTTCCCATTTTTAAAGCAGTGTTTCTTGTTCGCTGTTGAGTGGTTTTAATCCAATAACATGCCATCCCTTATCAGAGAGAACTCGACCTTGAGCGGTTCGTTTGATGTAGCCTTCTTGAATCAAAAAGGGTTCATTCACTTCTTCAAGGGTGTGCGCTTCTTCCCCGACAGCTACGGCTAAAGTGCGCACTCCAACGGGACCACCTTTGTAATTATCTGCTAGCACTCGAAGGACTCGTTTATCGAGTTCATCAAGACCGCGTTGGTCGATTTCCAAGAGTTCTAGCGCTTGATTTGCAATATCCTCAGTGATTGTTCCATTCCCTTTTTCTGAGGCATAATCTCTACAAAAATTCACTAAATTATTTGCGATTCTCGGGGTACCTCGTGCTCTTTTAGAGATTTCAGAAGCACCTTCAGGGGTGATCGTCACATCAAGTAAATCGCAGGTGCGTTCGATTATGCCTTTGAGCGTTTCTAAATCATAGTAGTTGAGTCGAGTTTGTAGGGTGAAGCGGCTTCTAAGTGGTGCGGTCAGAAGTCCGATCCGAGTGGTAGCCCCGAGTAATGTGAATTTTTGTAAATTTAGGCGTACGCTTCGAGCATTGGGTCCTTGGTCGATCATTATGTCGATGCGAAAGTCTTCCATCGCAGAATATAGATACTCTTCAACTGTTTTTGGAAGGCGATGTATTTCGTCAATAAACAAGATATCGCCTTCACTTAGATTTGTCAGCAAGCCTGCAAGATCAGCCGGTTTATCAATTACAGGGCCTGAAGTGATGGAAACATTCGCCCCCATTTCATTTCCTAATATTAAGGACAATGTTGTTTTGCCAAGTCCTGGGGGACCACTTAGCAATATATGGTTTAAAGGTTCATTTCGCCTCAATGCAGCTCCGACCATAATAGAAAGTCGCTCGACAGTCTTTTTTTGTCCAGCAAACGCATCTAACTGCTTGGGCCTTAGGATGGAGTCTTGAGCTATCTGAGGTTCTTCAAAAGCAGCTATAGGAGGGGCTTTTTTATTTGTTTCTGCATCCTGTTGTGGGCCTGACATATTGGCATTTAGACAAATTTATTCTGGAACTTCAACCGACAATTTATTTTTCGAGCAGATCGTTTGGAAGATCTGTGTCTGAGAGCCGTTCAATTTTTGCTCCTAGGGATGAGAGCTTTTGCTCAAAAGATTCATAGCCTCTATCTAAGTGATAAATCCGTTGAACCCAAGTGACTCCCTTAGAGGCAAATCCAGCTAAAATTAATGCGGCAGATGCTCGTAAATCCGATGCCATTACAGGAGCACCTGAAAAATCACAAGGGCCTTTTATAATGGCGCTAGGCCCTTCAATTGCAATGTCGGCTCCCATTCTTTGGAGCTCTGGCACATGCATGAATCGATTTGGGTAAATACGCTCGGTTATGATCGAAAGGCCTTCGGTGATCGACATTAAGGCACACATTTGAGCCTGTAGGTCAGTGGGAAAACCTGGATAAGGTAAGGTGATGATATCGACAGGATTCAAGCTGCCTTTATAGGGTAAGACCGTAATACTATCATCGGATATTTCCATAGGTAGCGCAGCTTCTTGTAACTTATCTAAAAAGGCGCCTAGGAACGAGTGGGGAATGCCTTGTATTTTAACATGACCTTTTGTAATAGCCGCTGCGGTGATGAAGGTTCCCGCCTCTATGCGATCGGGTATGACAGTATGCTCACAACCCTTAAGTTCACTCACGCCTGTTACAATGAGTTCTGGACTTCCAATGTTTTCAATCTGGGCACCCATTTTGACTAATAGGTTGCACAAATCAACTATTTCAGGTTCGCAAGCGGCGCTTTCGATACGTGTTATGCCGGGAGTGAGCACGGAAGCCATTAAGATATTGGCTGTTCCTGTAACCGTACTGCCACTTCTTCCGCCAAGAAAAACATGTCCACCTCTTGATTTAGAAGCGTCGACGGTGACATAACCATTTGAAATCTCAACTTCGCAATTTAACTTGCGAATGCCTTTTAAGTGTAAGTCAATCGGCCTAGGCCCAATAACACATCCGCCTGGAATTGAGACTTCTGCCTTTTTTAAACGAGCGATTAAGGGACCTAGTAAACAAACAGAGGCTCGCATTTTGCGAACTAACTCATAAGGGGCTATGTGTGAAATTCTGTGTGCTGTAATCTCCCAAGTGCCGAGCTCTGGGTTGTGAACTTCGGCACCTAAGTATTCCAAAATTTCTACCATAAAGCGAATATCGCTTAGGTTTGGAATGTTCTTCAGGGTAACTGTTTCTTTAGTTAATAAGCTTGCGGCAAGTATTGGTAATGCAGCGTTCTTGGAGCCGCCAATACGTATTTCTCCTTCGAGAGGACCATTGCCTTCAACCCGAAAAACATCCATTTAATTTATTTTTTTAATTGTGGGATTACGTTTCCTGAAAGCATTAGGACCTTCTGCGATTGTAGCGCTTCTTTTTGTAGTTAGGGCGATAGCCTTTCTTGCGAGAATATTGTTTTTTCTTGGGCTTTATTCCGAATAAGGCTTTAATTCCATTTAAGATAGAGCCTAAAAACCCAACGTTTCGTTTTCCTTTAGGGTTTCGTGATTTTTTATCTTTTTGTTGTGTGTCTCGAGCGAGTTTTTTTTCTGCAATTTTTTCTTCAATTTCTTGAATCACTCGGAGCGTTTCTTGACTGATCGGCGCTTTTTTTGCCATAGTTTTAGTTTCTGTATGAGTTTCTTTATTTTGTACCGGATCCTTAGAAGGGATAGTAG
>CAJWEH010000020.1 GCA_913031135.1 uncultured Puniceicoccaceae bacterium
TCAATTGAGTCTCATTTAAAGGTATAGAGTATATGATGATTTCAGAAGAAATAAATAATACTTTCAAAGAGTTTTTAACGAGTAAAGGTCTTAGAATAACGAACCAACGTATGGCAATATTTGAAGCAGCTTATTCTTGCGCAGAACATTTTACAGCTGAAAATTTATTGGATGAATCTAGAAAGTTGGATGATTCAGTTTCTAGAGCAACGGTTTATCGAGCGCTACCTTTATTAATTGAAAGTAGTTTAATTCGTGAGGTGGATGTGGGGAAAGATTTTAAGTATTATATGGCTAATCGAGATGTGAAAACATTTCAGGCTCAGGTTATCTGCCTTGATTGTGAGAAGATTTTTGAAATTGATGCACCCTTTATGGAGTGGTATGGTAAAACAGTTGCTGAGAAATTATCGCTTGATGTTGAGGATCAGAGGTTACAAGTAACGGCTCATTGTAGAAATTTGAAAGCCAGTGGTTCTTGTAATCATTTAGCGACGAAATAAGTCTTAAGGTTCTTTATGAGTGATGGAGATAGTTTGAGTAAAGACAGTTTGTTTGAACTGGAATTTATGGAATCACTATACCAGAAGCTGCCGAAAGATAAAAAAGTGATGACTCTTTTAGCTGAGCTGTACACGGCGTATGGTAAAATTGATGAAGGGTTAAGTTTAGATAAAAAAATAGTTAGGATGAATCCTAATGATGCAGTGGCGAATTATAATTTAGCCTGCAGTTATTCTTTAAAATTTCATTTCAAGGAATCTGTAGCGGCTTTACGTAATGCTGTGCTATTAGGTTACAAAGATTTTAAATGGATGTTAGATGATCCAGACTTAGAGCCAGTTAGAAACTCTAGTTTTTTTAATGAACTTATAGAAGAATTTGGGATCGCGTGATTGCAACCTCCTTACATAGTCAGCAGAAAGAGATGCTTGTTGAGGTGATTCCATTAGCGGGCTTTGATGCTCAGTTGGCCTATAAGGTGCCTTTGTTTTTAAAGGATCAGATTGCATTGGGGCATTTAGTTCGTGTGCCTCTTAGAAATAAGCATGAGTTAGGTATTGTTGTGTCTTTAGGTTCCAAGCAATCAATCGCATCAGGTCAATTGCGTTGTCTCTTGGAGATCGTACAAGAGCATCCCGTGATGACAGATGATTTGCTCAAACTATTTAAATGGTGTGTGAATTATTATGCAGCTTCGTATGAATCTACTTTAGAGTCTATGATCCCCAGTTTTGTTCGAAAAGGAGCACGCGCTAAGCAGATTAAGCTGATTGAGATAGCTTCCCCGCTTTCTGCTACTGAGCTAGAGCAACTTAAAATTCGAGCTCCTAAGCAGTCGAAATTACTGTCTTTCATGGGTCAGCAAATGTATCCTGTACCAAAGGCGTCGTTACTGAAAAGACTCAATCTATCGACTTCAGTTTGTGAGGCATTGATTAAAAAAGGCTTTTTGAAAGAGCAACTGAAAGAGCATAAACGGGAGGCTTACTTAGATGATTTAACGGATGATGCGGAAATAGTCAGTTCGACTAAACGAGTATTAACGGATGAGCAGAGTGTTGTTAAGAATGAGTTGATTATGAAGATTGATGCAGAAAAGTTTGGGGTTTCTGTCGTTCACGGAGTGACGGGTTCCGGCAAAACAGAAGTGTATCTTCAGGCAATCGCTAGAATTGTTGAAAAAGGGGGCAGTGTGATTTTTCTTGTGCCTGAAGTGGCATTGGCACCTCAGACGGTCAGTCGTGTGAGAGATCGTTTACAGTCTGTTGGTGTGAAAACAGTTGTTTGGCATAGTCATTTATCGGATGGTGAACGCTTTGATTCATGGAACGCATTGGTTCAGGGAGAGGCTTTGGTGGTTGTTGGTGCTCGATCTGCAGTTTTTGCCCCAGTTAAAAATCTTAAATTAATCATTGTTGATGAAGAGCATGAGCCTGCTTTCAAGCAAGAAGAGACGCCGAGATATCATGGTAGGGATGTTGCTGTTTATCGCGCTTATTTAAATGAGGCACTCTGTATTTTAGGTTCTGCGACTCCTTCATTAGAGACGATTCATAATGTATCAGTCGGTAAATATACGATACATAAGATGTTGAAACGAGTGGATGATCGGCAACTTCCAAAGATTCATATCGTTGATATGAGACGAGAGGCTTTGATCGAAAAAGCAACCGGACCAATCTCTCAGATTCTGAGTGATAAGATGAAGGATCGATTTGAAAAAAAAGAACAAACAATTCTATTTTTGAATCGTAGAGGTTTTGCCACTAATTTCTTATGTAATGAATGTGGTCATGTTGTTGAATGTCCGCATTGTAGCATTCCAATGACTTTGCATAAAACCGATTGGACTTTAAAATGCCATCTCTGTGGTCATTTTACCAATGTGCCGAAGGTATGTCCAAAATGTAAGAAGAGTGATGTTTTAGGTAAGGGCTATGGCACGCAAAGAATTGAGGAAGTCATTCAAAAACTACTTCCTCGAGCTAAGGTGGTTCGTATCGATGCTGACACGATGTCTAAAAAAAATCTTTTGAGGTCTATTTTAAAAGAGTTTAGGCGTGGAAAGATTGATATCCTTGTTGGGACACAAATGATCGCCAAAGGTTTGGATTTTCCAAATGTCACATTGGTGGGATTAGTTGATGCTGATCGATCGCTTCATATTGAAGATTTTCGAGCGACTGAACGAACGTTTCAATTAATCGTTCAGGTTTCTGGTCGATCTGGAAGGGGCGATCGTTCGGGTGAAGTTGTTGTTCAGACCTGCACGCCTCATGCTTCGCCTATATTGTATGCAAGGCAGTCCGACTTCGAAGGCTTTATGTCCGAAACTTTAGAGCAAAGGAAGGAATTTGATTATCCTCCTTACCGACATTTAATTCGTCATGTCTTTGTTGGTAAAAATCCAGAAAAAGTAATTTTCTACATGAATCAGTGGTTAAAAGAATTGCGGGTATCTCTAGGTGACGATCTTGAAATCAAAGGGCCAATTCCCACTCCAATTGAGAAGATTAAGGATGACTATCGCTATCAATTTTGGTATTTCACTCAAAGTGTTTCAAAAATAATTACGCCCTTAAACGATTTGAGAAAGGCTTATCGCCTTAAAATGGATAAGGGGATTCGTGATTTAGTGGATGTAGATCCAATTCAGCTGAGCTGATTAATGAGAACCATTCTAGGCATCAATTTCTAAATCGGAATCACCTTGTGGCTTTGAACAGCAAAGTAATGCATATCCAGGGTCAGGTTCGCCGGTGTGTCCAAAAGGATATTCAACGTTTCCTTTTGTTAAAGGATGCTGGCAGGAGGTACAATTTCCCATACGGCAACTAAAAGGCAAATGAAGGTCATTCGCTTCAGCTAGTTCTAGAATGCTTTCGAAAGTGTCATCCCACTTGAGTGTTAGGTTTGATTTTTTAAAGATAATGTTTGTCATTATTTAGGATAGTACACACTAAATTAAATATTTCTAGTTAGTTTTTGATTATTTTAATATGGGTAAAATCAGGCAAATTGATTACAAAAGTCCTAGGGTTTTGGTCTCCTATTCAAGAAAGTGTCATGTTTTATTAACTGGGGATGAATCACGTTATCAATTTTCAGGCAAGTTAATCGAAGGTGAAGCGAGTGAGATTGTTCAGATTGGTGACATTCGTAACGATTGGCAGAAGTCATCATTTCCATTGCCATGGTCGGATTCCCCTAAAATTATCTATCCAGAATAATTTTATTTTCGTCTTTTCTTGACAGATTGGCTTCGGGTCCGTTTTTTTCATTGTTTCCTATTATTCAGGACATTTATTTATTATGGCATTAAAAATTCGTTTACAACGACATGGAACTAGTCATAGACCATTCTACAGAATGGTTGTTACAGAAGCAAACGCTCGCAGAGATGGTCGTTTCGTTGAAGTATTGGGTACCTATGAGCCTCAAGCTAGCCGAGTCGAAGATGAGATTAAACTTAAATTAGATCGCATTGATTACTGGAAATCTGTTGGTGCTAAGGCAACCGATACAGCAGCAAGCTTAATTCGTCGTGCTCACCGGGGTTCTGACGAAGTTGTTTCTGTGCCTAAACCGGATACAAAGGCGGTTGAAGAAGCAGTTGCGCAAGAAGAGGCGGAGGAGCCAATTGTTGAAGAAGCTGTTGAGGAAGTATCCGTCACCAATGAGAGTGATGAAAATGAATCATGCACTTTAAGTGATAGTGAGGATTCAGCTCCTTCAGATGCGGAAGAGCCTGCAACTGAAGAAGAAAGTACAGAATCTTAATTATACAATTAGGTTTCTAGCTCAGTGAGCTATGAAGATAGAATTTGATATTTTAACCCTCTTTCCAGAAATGGTAGAGGGTTTTTCATCTTCTAGCATGTTAGCAAGGGGGCAAGAGAACGATTGCATTTCCATTCGCTCTCATAATATTAGGGATTGGGCGACTGATAAGCATAAGACAACGGATGATATTCCTTATGGAGGAGGGGCAGGTATGGTGTTATGTCCAGAACCGCTCTTTAATGCAGTAGAGGCTCTAAGGAGAGCGAGCACGAAAGTGATTTACATGGCCCCGGATGGTATTCCTTTAAAAACTGAAATCGCACAAAGACTATCGTCTGAGGAGCACTTTATTATCATCAGTGGGCACTATGAGGGTATCGATCAAAGGGTACGGGATGCGCTTGTAGACATTGAAATTAGTACTGGTGATTACGTCTTAACGAATGGAACATTGCCAGCTATGATCTTGGTTGATGCAGTGAGTCGTTTCGTTCCTGGTTTTTTAGGTGATGAAAAATCCTTGACGGATGAAACATTCATGAACAATTTACTCGCTTTTCCTCAGTATACACGTCCAGCGAATTTTCGTGATATGTGTGTCCCAGAGGTTCTTTTATCTGGAAATCACCAAGCCATCGAAAAATGGCGTAAGGATCAAAGGGTTAAAAAAACCTTTGAATTGAGGTCTGACTTGTTAGAAAATACAGAATAAAATTATTATGAGCCAATCAATCATCGAAGATATTACTAAAGATCAACTGAAAGAAGACAGAAATGTTTTTAAAGTTGGTGATGGTGTTCGTGTACACTTGAAAGTTAAAGAAGGGGACAAAACACGTATTCAAGTTTTTCCTGGAATCGTTATTGCTCGTAAAGGGAGTGGTATTGGCGAGACTTTTACGGTTCGTAGAATAGCCTCAGGTGTAGGTGTTGAAAAAGTCTTTCCAGTTCACAGTCCAGTGATCGAAAAAGTAGAAGTCGATCGCGAGTCAGTGACGATGCGTGCACGAATGTACTATATGAGAGACCGTATCGGTAAGGCGGCAAATCAAGTTAAAGAAAAGCGTTTGCAAGAAAACAAACGTTAGTTAAAAACTTTTCCAAAAAAAAGCCCTCTTTGATAAGAGGGCTTTTTTTATATTTAAAAAGTCTTAGGCTTTTTGCACCTTGCCGGCTTTGATCGCTTTCACGGATACCCACATGCGTTTTACTTGACCTGATGGCAGTTTAACACGAATGCGTTGCACATTAGGGCGGAAGCGTCGTTTAGTATTTTTAACTAAACTAGTACCGATACCACCACTTTTCTTAGTGAGACCCTTTCGAATGATTCGTCCGCCTTTGACGGGACGTTTACCTGTGATTGCACATACTCTTGCCATAGTTATCCTTGTTTTAAAAAGTATGGATAAAAATGTATTTGTAGGAAGGTTCAAGACTTTTCTTTAATTTCTTATAATTTCCAAAACTTGAAATCTTCTGCCCATATGTGATGGGTGAACTAGTTCCATTAGGGTCTGCTTCTCTTTTGAAAAGGTAAAGGCTGATTGAGAAATGATTGGTTCAATCACATTACCGGCTCGTTGAATGAAAAAAGTTTCTTGTGTTTGAAGTTTGGTTTGAGTTTGGGGATTTGATTCAATGGATTCAATCAGAAGATCCCAACATACATCGTATGTGATATCGGCTTCACTTGGGTTTTTAAGCAAATCAGTATCTTGTTTGTGTTTCCAGTAAGTTCGAGCGGTACCATTTGGGCGTTGATAGGCTAGATCGTCCCACATTTTCCCATAATCTAAGAAGAGTGCGATGCCTTTCCATTGACGGTTAAGTAGTGAAGTGAGAAGTTTTGGTGCTTCTGTAGAAAGATCAATTTGGTAGTTTTCCGTAGATTTCTTTGGAAGTTTATCAATGATCGGATCCAATGCTAAGTCTAAAGAGTTTAGCAATCGTTCTTCTAACTTCCCTGCATTATTAAAGCCAACACCTCGTTCGTGCCAGTTACTATCTTTGTAAATTAAGCGATGGAAGGGGAGTGCATCGAGCCATTCATTTGCAAATAAGATAACATTTGAATCTTCAAAATTCAAATCATCGCCTAAACGGAGAATTTTATGATCTCCAAAAGGATTCACTTCGATAGACGATAACAAAGCGTATTCTGGTTCGGTTCCAATTTCTATAAAGGTATACTGTGATAGATCGTCATTGAGTTTTGAGCTCTTTAGTAAATTTCGGACCGAGGCAATTATGAGATTTGTAAATAAAGGCCCCAGACTCTCAGCTGTATAAAAATCACTATCTGATGTTCGACCAACACGCTTTTTTTGTTTTGAATAGTAGCCGTGAGTCGGGTGATACAAGCATAGTTGAATATAATCTTTATAACTAATGGATTGGTCACCAATGCTTTTTTTAAGATAATCTAAAAACGTGTTTGTCTCTTTAATCATTAGAATCAATGCTTTCTTTATGCTATTTTGTGCTTTAATTCAATCTATATGCCAAATTTAATTCATACTTATTATGATTTTAGCTATTGAAAGTTCTTGTGATGAGTCCGCACTCGCAATTTTTGATCCCAAACGTGGCATATTAGAAGAAAAAATACACTCCCAAATTTCATTGCATTCTGAGTATGGTGGTGTGGTGCCTGATTTAGCGAGTCGTGAGCATTTATATAATTTTCCAATTCTTCTTAAGGAGATGAATCTCTTAGATTATAGAGAGGATATTGATTCAATAGCCGTCACCCGTGGTCCTGGTCTAGCTGGTTGTTTAGCGATGGGAGGAATTTTAGGTAAGAGCCTTTCAATTCTTTTAGATAAACCTCTATATGGGGTGAATCATTTGAGGGGCCATGCTTGGTCGACATTTATTCCTATTCATAAGAATAATCCAGAAGCTTTTGAGGCGTGCATGAAGCAATTATTGCCACATCTTGGATTGATTGTGTCTGGAGGTAATACAATTCTTTTTGAAATTAATGCTGAAAAGCGCATCTCTATTATTGCAGAGACCGTGGACGATGCTGCTGGTGAGGCCTTAGATAAGGGTGGAAAAATGCTTGGTTTAGCCTATCCAGCAGGGCCCAAAATTGAGGAGTTGGCTAAACGTGGAGAGGCACAAGGCATAGCCTTTCCTCACTCTATGAATAGGAAAAACGATTTACGATTTAGTTTTTCAGGTTTGAAAACAAGCTTGCGCTATAAATTAGAAAAATTGAATGATTCAGAAAAAAAGGCAAACCTTGAAACGATTTGTGCATCGTATCAAGAAGCAGTCTTTGCTCAATTGAGATCAAAGACTAAGAAATGGATTTCAGATAAAAATTATAAAAGTTTCGGTTTGTCTGGAGGTGTTGCGAACAACAAGACCTTAGTTCAAAGTTTAGAGTCTATGGCTTCAACTTTTGACCTTCCTTTCTTAGTAGCAGATCCAAAGCACAATGGAGATAATGCAGCTATGATTGCTTTTGCTGTCTTCATAGATCGTGATCAAGCGATACTTGAGTCAGAGTTAAGTCCTATTAAAATAGAGCCGTCGATTACTTTGCTAGATTAAATTAAGATTTAGATGCATTTTTTGAAAAAACTCAGTTGACTGAAATGCTAATTCATAACTAACTAATCGTTTTTATTGGCCAGATAGCTCAGTTGGTAGAGCAGAGGACTGAAAATCCTTGTGTCCGCAGTTCGATTCTGCGTCTGGCCACCATTTAATTTTTGTTATAATTAAAGCATTTGTCGCCTGAGAAGCTATCGTCCAGATTGGGCTTTATAATAAAGGCATTTGTGTGTTTATTTTTGAATTAATTTGGTTTTAAACATTAAGCACTCAAAAGGTATTAGAATATGGATAATTTATGGATAGCTCTCGGACTGACCATCTTTGCTGGAATGGCAACGGGAATAGGCAGCATTTTAGCCTTTATGACACCGCGGACGAATTATCGTTTTTTGTCATTTGGAACTGGTTTTTCTGCTGGTGTGATGTTGTATGTCTCCTTCGTTGAAATCTTTTGCGAAAAAGGGGCATCAGCTTTAATTGGCTATTATGAAGAACCTTTAGGTCACTGGGTGAATGCCATTGCTTTCTTCTGCGGCATCGGGATTATTGGGTTGATTGATGCGCTCATTCCTCACTCCGAGAATCCTCATGAAGTGCATAAGGAAAAAGAGTTTGAGCTATTACATGGAGATGGACAGGAACCGGTTATCAATTCAGCGCATTCAAAAAAACTGCTTCGTATGGGATTGTTCACTGCATTAGCGATTGCGATTCATAATTTTCCTGAAGGTCTAGCGACTTTTTTAGCTGCTCTTGAAGATCCAACAATAGGTATACCAATCGCGATTGCGATTGCTCTTCATAATATTCCAGAAGGCATAAGTGTCTCCATTCCTATTTTTTATGCGACTGGAAATCGAAAGAAAGCCTTTGTCTATTCTTTCTTAAGTGGCTTAGCCGAACCGATTGGGGCCGTTATAGCGTACGCCGCATTGTATTATTTTGTTGGAGGTGAGTCCGGAGTCATTCCATCGAACATTATGGGTATCTTATTCTCTGCTGTTGCTGGAATTATGGTTTATATTAGTTTAGACGAATTATTGCCGACTAGTCGTGCTTATTGTAAGGGTCACGATAGTATCATAGGGCTCGTTCTTGGTATGCTTATTATGGCGCTGAGTTTGTTGTTATTTAAGTAAGTTGAATCTTACCTAAATGGAGTCACAGATAGAATCAGCTAAACCATAATCGATCGCCTCTTGAGCAGTCATATAAAAATCTCGATCGGTATCCTTTTGTATTTGCTCAATGGGTTGCCCTGAAGCGTTTGCTAAAATTTGATTCAATTCATCTCTAAGTTTTTCCATCTCTTTTGCTTGAATATGGATATCAACTGCAACAGCTACCATTTGACCTGAAATGAGCGGTTGATGAATTAAAACCCGAGAATGCGGGTATAATACACGCTTCCCTTTATCAGCGCCACACAACAAAATGGAACCCATACTCGCAGCCATGCCTGTAACTACAACAGTAATAGGGGCGGTAATTAATTGCATCGTATCATAGATTGCCATGCCAGCTGTGATTGAACCTCCTGGTGTATTAATATAAAATGTAATAGGTTTACCGGGATCGATTGATTCCAAATACAAGAATTTTTCTGTCACGTCTCGTGCGGATTTGTCGGAAACCTCGCCCCACAGAAAAATTTTTCTTTGTTCAAGAAATGTCTCTTGAATTTTAGAGCTTTTGCTTTTGTCTTTCTCCTCCTCGGATTTACATGAATTTTCCATAGCTTTTAAAATAGTTATTAATTAATTTATGTACGAATTTTAATTAGTTTCAAGTTTGAGGTTCAATCTTATCGATCCTTCTTTTATGTCGCCCTCCCTCAAAAGGAGTCGAGAGCCACTTATCAACAATTTGATAAGCTAACTCTGGAGTCGTTGGGCGAGCGCCAATAGCGATGCAATTAGCATTATTGTGGAGGCTTGCCATTTCTGCTGACCATATGTCGTAGCATAAAGCACAGCGAATACCTTTTATTTTATTAGCTGCAATAGCTTCTCCGTTACCAGAGCCTCCTAGTACAATCGCTCGGTCAGCTTCTCCGCTAATAACTTTAAGGGCTGCTGGGTGAATAAAGTCTGGGTAATCACAGGATTCATCGCTGTAACAACCACAGTCTATGGTTTTGATCCCTTGAGAATCAAGGTAGTCAAGGAGTGCTACTTTTAAATTGTATCCGGCGTGATCAGTCCCGAGTGCGATGGTCATAGAGGGTTCGCTCATAATTAATTCGAAAGATGTTATGGGAAAAATAAACTGCAATAAAAAAAAAGTTGCACAATTGTAAACATATGCTTTTTTACAGTTTCAATTTTTCAAAACAATGCCAAGAGAACATATAATCTTAGAATGTACTGAAGCGCGAGGAGAGGGTAAGCCTGTTTCTCGTTATATGAGTACGCGTGATAAAAGAAAACAACCAGAAAGAGTTGAGAAGATGAAATATAATAAGCATCTTCGTCGCCACACGCTACACAAAGAAATTAAGAATTAATCTCTTTTTCTTTGTTTTCTCCAATTCGCTCGGTGTTTTCTTATCCAGTCTAGTAGGGCGCGCTCAAAGCCGATATCAGAACCTTCTTTTTCTGATTCAAGCCATTTATGTTTAAGGATTTCATTCCGCTCAGCAAGGAACTCTTTATAGACGGTTGAATGCTTCATGAAATGATTGTCCAGATAAGGTGGGTCTGAATTAAAGTAGTCATCTTGGTTAGGGTTATGATTTTTCATTTAAATATAAAAAGAGCAATATACATATGTCATCATTTAAGTGAAATCCTTACAGTGTTTCTTTAAATAATTGATCAAGAATTGAGTCAGCTATTTTGAGAAATTCTTTAGTAGCTTGAGAATCCTCTTTGTTAACAACGATTGGAATCCCTGCATCGCAACCTTTTCTAATGTCAGTATCCAGAGGAATTTTGCCGAGTAAGGGAGTCTTTAAAGCTTTGGCTGTAGATGCTCCTCCACCTTCTCCAAAAAGCGTTTGTTTTGTTCCGTCTGAGTCCATTAAGTAGCTCATATTTTCAACGACTCCTAATAAATCAACGCTGACCTTTTCAAACATTCTGGCGCCTCGTCGTGCTACTTCTGAAGCTGCCTTTTGGGGTGTCGTTACAATCACTGCACCATTTAATGGAATTGTTTGAGTCAGTGATAATTGCGCATCCCCTGTCCCTGGAGGTAAATCGACAATCAAAATGTCAAGAGCTCCCCAATTCACATTTTCTGCAAATTGCTTGATTGTTTTCATGATCATCGGTCCTCTCCAAACGACAGGAGTATCATCATCGACCAAAAAGCCCATAGAAATCGTACTGATATCAAAGTTTTTAATAGGCTCAATTAAGTTATTCTGAACCTGAGGCTGTCCCATAGCACCGAGCATTAAAGGAATAGATGGACCATAAATATCACAATCCATAATACCTATTTTCGTTGATTGAGATCGCTTTTTTAGTGCTTTCTGCAGTGCGCAGGCGAGGTTGACGGTAATCGTTGACTTTCCTACACCGCCTTTGCCAGATGCGACTGCAATGACAAATTGTACCTTTTGCATCGCTTCTATAGAAGCTGGTTGGTTGGCTTGTGTTGTGTTGGTATTTGGATTAGGTTCGGTGATTTCCATTTTTACTTTGACCTCATTTACTCCCTCTATACTACCAACTTTTTCTTTGATTGATTTCGCTATTTGTTCTGGGATAGCTGAATCTCTAGTTGTTATTTCTACTGTTACAAATACTTGGTCGTTCTCAAAAGAGACTTCTTTAACTAAGCCAAATGATAAAATATCTCTTGAGAAACCGGGATATTTCACTTCTTGAATCTTTTTTCTTATGGTTTCTGTATCCATTGGTAAAAGTTGTTTTAGTTTCCTTTTTTTATCAATAAGAAAGATACATTTTATTGTGAAAATTCTTTTAAGATTTTATAAACAACTGTATTGTTTAATTCATTTGATAATGAAACCTTTATTTAGTATCCTAATCTTTTGTTCCTTTAATTTATTTGGTTCAGTTTTTGAGTTGCCAGATCTTGTTCGTGAATCAAATCAAGTTTGGGATGTGTCTCTCAGCAGTGACCATTCTGAATTTCAACAGATTGGGAATTATGCATTAGGAGCACATGGAGCATTTAATTTAGTTAATGAAAACAATGCAGATTTTAGGGTGGCTATTAATCGCTCATTAAACAATGGATGTTTGCTTAAAATTTTTTCTAACCAGGTACCCGTATTTGAGGCCAATGTTGGAACAAGCTTTGATTACCCTACCTTTTTAAAGGCGATGGATTATGCCGTTGAGTATATCGGCCGATCTGCTAATTTAAAAGGGTTCTATTCTGGTTCTCTAGCCTTTTTGGGAGAGCGTACAGGTGCTACCGAATTGTATGTAAGTGATCTGTTTTTTCGTAAAATAAAACCATTTACGCAGGATGAAGCTTTGTTGATGCGACCAAAGTGGTCTCCTGATGGAGGTCATCTCGTCTTTACCAGTTACTATAAATCTGGGTTTCCCGATCTTTTTATTATGGATTTAAAGACTAAAGAACGTTCCACATTAGCTGCTTTTCAGGGAGCGAATGCAGGGGGTGTTATTTCGCCCGATGGCAATGAGGTTGCTATGACTTTATCAGTTGATGGTAATTCAGATCTCTATCGGATTCATATTGGGAGTAGGAAGCTCAGTCGTATCCTTCAAACAAGTGCCCTTGAGTCGAGCCCCTCTTGGTCTCCAGATGGCAGTCAATTGGTCTTTGTTTCTGATCGTTCTGGGAAACCTCAATTATACACTATTAAAAAAAATGGTGGTTCAATAAATCGTTTAAAAACTAATATTAGTAAAAATTGCACTGAACCTGATTGGAATCCTCTTAATTCTGATTTGATCCTCTTCACAGCAAGCGTAGGTGGGACCTTTCAAATTGTAGAATATTCGTTTAAAAAGTCTAAGAGTCGGGTCTTAACGAACACGCCAGGAGGTGCTGTGGAACCTTGTTGGCTTTCAGATGGGCGACACGCTATATTTACGGAGCGTATTAATAATCAGACTCGATTGATGCTACTTGATACTTTAAGTAAAAAAGTCTCTGCCTTGCATTCGCTTAAATTTGGGAATGTATCTGGTGGAGATTATTTCAATGGTACGGTTTATTGATTTAACGATAGGCCAATCTTCGCCATGACTTCAGGAAAGTCTTTGATAGCTGCTTTGAATTCATCTACAGAGAAATCGGCAATGACACAATCCTCATAAACGAAAGTAGGTGTAAGGTTTTGACCACTAGCTTCCTGCATGTAGCCCATATCTGATGGGTTCATTAAAACATCTTTTATTTCAAGAGTAACAGAGTGGCTTTTGAAAAAGCTCAAGGCATCTTGGCACCAAGGGCAGCTTGATTTGATATATAAAATCGGTTTATTCATGATTTAAATTGTATGTTTTTATTATAGTTTTGTATTAATCTACTTCGACATTTTGTCAATATGGTGAAAAATATAGCTAAAGATATTTCTATTAAAGTAAAAGGAGCTCGTGAGCATAATTTGAAAAATGTCACAGTTTCGATACCTAGAAATAAATTAGTGGTCATTACGGGAGTCAGTGGTTCAGGTAAATCCTCTCTAGCCTTTGATACGATCTATGCAGAAGGCTATCGTAAGTACATCGATAGTCTTTCCTCTAAGGCACGTTCTGTTTTAGATCAAATACCTAGGCCCGATGTTGATTTTATCGAGGGGTTATCTCCGGTCATTGCTTTGGAGCAAAGAACGGCATCGGGGGCCAATCCGAGAAGTACGGTGGCTACAGTGACCGAGATAGCTGATTACGCCAGAGTCTTGTGGGCTGCTTGCGGTACTGCTTATTGTCCGCATGATGGAGGTGCTATCATTCGTAGGTCTCTAGATGATTGCATTGGAACGCTTTACAAAGAAAAAGAAGGAAGCCGTATGATGATACTGGCTCCATGGTTGCGGGCGAAACCTTCTATTTTAAGAGAGGAACTTCCAAGATTGCAGCAAAAAGGATTTCAAAGGGTTCGTCTAAATGGTGAAATTTTTCGTCTAGACGAAAAAGATATTATTGATTCTAAGGCAAAGCTTATTCAGGTCGATATTGTTGTTGATCGAATCGTTTTGAAGGAGAATCAAAGAAGTCGAATCGCTGATTCTTTAGAGCTCGCTTTCAGCGAAGGTTCACAACAGTCCATTATTCTGATTCAAGAAAATGTAGCGTCTGATCAATGGAAAGAATTGAAGTTAAGTATGGAGTTATCCTGTGAAATATGTGGTGAAATCTATCAAGAGAAATCAGCAAAAATGTTTTCTTGGAATCATCCAGAAGGTGCTTGTGATTTATGTGGTGGTACAGGCGAAACCCTTCAGTTCAGAAAGGAGCTTTTAATCCCAGATGAATCTAAATCTGTAAAAAATGGTGCGATCAAGCCTTGGCGTATTGGCTCTAAGCAAATGATTATCAAACGAAATGCAATTTTAAAGCAATTATCGGAACAATTACCTTTTGACCCTGATTGCCCATGGAAAGAGTTAACGGATTCGGTTCAAAAACAAATTATTAATGGGACTGGAGATCGCCTGTTTGAATTTAAACTTAGGGGTGGAAATAGAAAGCCTGAAGCTATGCTTTACGAAGGCGTGATTTCAGATCTTGAGCATTCATATGCTACATCAAGCAGTGATAGTCTTAGGACTCGATTAAGAGCTTACCAAACAGCACAAACTTGTAAAATTTGTGATGGAGAGCGACTAAATGCGATTAGCAGAAGCGTTGTGATTCACGGCATTTCTTTAACAGAGTTTTTAAAAATGTCTTTAGAGGAAGCGAAACAGTTTCTATTAAAATTGGATACAGAAGGCGATTTTGAAGCTATGTCAGACGCAATTAATGGCTTGAATTATCGGGTACGCTTTTTGGATGAAGTGGGTCTTGGATATCTCAGTTTGAATAGAGCCTTTTCAACGCTTAGCGGAGGTGAGGCACAAAGGGTACGATTAGCTACGCAACTAGGAATGTCTTTAGTTGGGGTTGTCTATATTTTAGATGAGCCTAGTATCGGATTGCATGCGGTTGATAATAGACGTTTGATTCACACGCTAAAAGGGTTGAGGGATCGGGGCAATTCTGTCATTGTTGTTGAACACGATGAGGAGACGATGCTCAATGCGGATCATCTTATTGAAATTGGACCTGGTGCTGGGCATGCTGGAGGCGAAATAATTTATCAAGGGCCTCCCGATAAAGCCGGTAATGCTAAAACGAGCCGCTCAGGTCCTTATTTGTCGGGTGTTCAAAGTGTTGAGAAAAATGTTAAAACAAAGTTAAGTTCGGATGAATTTTTAACAATTTTAGGTGCCACAGAAAATAATTTGAAATCAATCAATGTTTCTTTCCCAATCGGCTTACTCAGCGTTGTATGTGGAAAATCTGGTTCTGGTAAAAGTTCTTTGATCAATGGAATCTTAGCTAAATATGCCTCTTTTAAATTGAATCGTGCCAAAACAATTCCTGGTAAACATAAAAAGATTGAGGGTTTAGATGTTTTTGAATCCGTGATACAAGTGAATCAAGATCCGATTGGAAGGAGCCCAAGATCTAATCCCGCTACCTATATTAAATTATTTGATTTATTAAGAGATCTATATGCGAACTGCTCTCTTTCAAAAGTACGAGGTTATAAGGCAAGCCGTTTTAGCTTCAATGTAAAAGGTGGTCGATGTGAGCGCTGTAAGGGCGATGGTGTGATTCAGTTAGACATGCAGTTTTTGGCAAATGTGTATTCTGAATGTCCTAGTTGTCTGGGAAATCGGTATAATCGTGAAACCCTAGATATTCTATTTAAGGGTTATACGATTTCAGATGTTTTAAAAATGAGCGTGACAGAAGCGTACACAGTTTTTCAAAAAATACCCAAAATAGCTCAAAAATTAAGAACGTTATCAGATGTCGGATTAGGCTATTTAAAGTTGGGGCAACCAGCTACAACGCTTTCTGGTGGTGAGGCACAAAGAATAAAATTATCATTAGAACTCAGTAAGAAACAACAGGGAAACACCTTGTATATATTAGATGAACCTACGACAGGGCTTCATTGGGCAGATATTCAGAAATTAATGGATTTATTATTTCAGCTAAGGGATGCAGGTAATACAATTATCATTATAGAGCATGACAAAGATGTGATTAAACTAGCTGATTGGATCGTTGAACTTGGGCCTGAAGGTGGCGAACAAGGAGGTCGCTTGCTCTATGAAGGTAACATAGATCAATTTTTATCTGAAAATCAGACCGCAACGCAATCGATCTTCATTGATTAGAGGCTGCTTTTAATTGAAAATATTTAAAGGATTATAATTTCTTTTTTTCTCAATAATGACACCGTGATCATTTTTTGTTGAGGTGCATCCAGCTAAAAAGAGAATTCCAATAATTAAGACTATGATTCTAGTTTTCATTATGTTAATTTAATGACACTCAATTCTAGATGGCAAATTTAATAACAGTTAAAAATCTAAAAGTTCATTATGCGTCAGCTTCTGGCTTTTTTAACAAACGGGCATCAATCACTCGGGCGGTAGATGGTATTAGCTTTTCGATTCCAAAAGGAAGAACAATGGGTTTGGTTGGAGAGAGTGGCAGTGGGAAATCAACAACAGGTCGAGCTATTGCACAATTAGTGCCTATCACGGAAGGGGATATTTTTTACCAAGAAGCGAATATATCAAAGAAGGGTGCAAAATCTTTTTTACCATACCGAAAGAAAATACAAATGATCTTTCAAGACCCATTTGGTTCTCTGAATCCTAGGCTGTCAATCGGGAAGAGTATTGAGGAACCGATGACAGTTCACTTAAAAGAGTTATCGGCAAGTCAGCGAATAGATAAGGTTACAGATTTATTGGATCGAGTGGGTTTGTCAAAAGACATGATGACTCGTTTCCCTCATGAGTTTAGTGGTGGCCAAAGACAACGCATCGGAATCGCCCGAGCGCTTGCTGCCGATCCAGAATTCATCATCTGTGATGAGCCGGTTAGTGCACTAGATGTTTCTGTTCAGGCACAGATTGTAAATTTATTAAAAGACTTACAATCTGAGTACGAGCTAACCTATCTATTTATTGCTCACGATTTAGCCGTTGTTGAACACATGAGTAATGATTTAATTGTCATGACAGAAGGAAAAATTGTGGAGCAGGGGGATGCAAAAAAAGTCTGTTCAGATCCAAAGCATCCTTACACTCAAAAGTTGATTCAGGCCGTGCCTTCGATTGATTAAATAGGTGTTTAAAATCTATTTTTACAATAATGAAAACAGGTCTTTATTGCCATATACCCTTCTGTGCGAGTACATGCGACTTTTGTGCCTTTTATCAAGAAAAGCCGATTCGATCAGATTTAAATGCTTATTTGAGTGGGATGGATCTTGAATTTAAGACTCTTGGGAGCAATCAATCTATAGATACCATATTTTGGGGAGGAGGAACGCCCTCTTTGTTGCCAGCTAAAGATTTAGAGCGTTTGGGGAAATCGATGCTCCAAAGTATCAATCATGATTTTAAAGAATGGACTGTTGAGATGGCTCCTTCCACTGTTAAAAAAGATAAATTGGCCGTTTTTAAAGCTATGGGCGTCACTCGCTTATCTCTTGGAGTACAATCTTTTGATCAAGACTTATTAACGCACTTAGGACGTTTGCATAATACAAATCAAATTTACAAGGCTTGGGAATTGATTGATCAGTCAGGAATCGAAAATACCAATATTGATCTTATGTTTGCCTTGCCGAACCAAACCTTAGATCAATTGGCTTCTGATTTAAAAGAGGCACATCGTTTAGGGGCTTCACATATTTCCACTTATTGCCTGACGTTTGAGGAAGATACTGCGTTGTATGTTAAATTATCCCAAGGGAAGCTAAAGTTAGATGTAGAACGTGAGCGTATGTTCTATGAGTTTACTTGGGACACAATGAAATCTTTGGGATTTGAGCAGTATGAAATTTCAAATTTTTCGAATTCTAAAGAAACACAATGTCTGCACAATCTGAATACTTGGAAAATGAATAATTGGATTGGCTGTGGGCCATCGGCAGCATCTCAAGTGGATAAGATGCGCTACAGGAATACGAGTGCTATCTCTAGTTGGTTAAACGGGCTACAGTCAAATATTCCTGTTAGGGAAGAAGAAATCAAACTGACGGAATCAATTTTATTAATCGATAGCCTTGTTTTTGGCTTAAGAATGAATCAAGGAATCAATTTAAGTGCTCTTAAAGCTAAATATCCGTCCGTAACTTTTTTCGATTCTATTGATGATTTAATGAGTCGTCTTGTTGATGAGGGATACTTGAACTGTTCTGGTGATCGATTTGTGTTAACAAGGGAAGGACAATTGAAATGCGATGCAATTGGTTCTGAACTGATGCAGTTAGGGTAAGGCTAATCAAATCGCCTCCTCAAATGAGTGGGCAAGATGCCTTGTTGTTCTCTGTATTTTGCTACCGTTCTTCGAGCTATTTTGATTCCTTCCTTAGATAAAATAGTAACGATAGCCTGGTCACTAATCGGTTTTTTTGGATCTTCCTTAGAAATGATTTTTTCGATCTGCTCTTTTATTGAGCGGTTGGCTATGCTTTCTCCAGTATCAGATTTAAATCCAGTATTAAAAAAATGTTTCAATGGAAATACGCCATGAGGCGTTTTGACGAACTTATTAGCGATGGCTCGACTGATCGTAGTTTCATGAACTCCTATAGATTCTGCAATTGTCAGCATATTAAGAGGGGCTAGCTTTGGATTTTTCTTAACGAAAAAGTTGGGTTGGAATTCAATTAGTTTTTCTGCTATATTTTTTAAAGTTCCCTGTCTTTGCTCGAGGGAATTGATCAAAAATTTTCCAGAACGTATGTTTTCAACTAGATACT
>CAJWEH010000021.1 GCA_913031135.1 uncultured Puniceicoccaceae bacterium
TATCTAATGGGTAAAACAGTGTGATTTCTTTTGTAAAGCGCATTATAAATTTTTTTATAAAAAATTGAAATTTAATTGGATTTAGATAACACAATTGCCTATATTATTTCAATTAAATGACTTTTTTTTACAAAAACTTACTTAGGCCGTTAATTTTTAAGCTCGAGCCCGAAAATGCCCATGAATCTGCCTGTCAGTTCTTGAAGCTGATGACTTCTTTACCACTCGTTTGCGAGCTTATGTCTCGCTATAATTCGGTAAAAGCGGATAATCCTGTAAAGCTTTTTGGTTTAGAATTTCCAAATAGAGTCGGTTTAGCGGCTGGAATGGATAAGAACGGGGAATTGGCTAAAGCAATCGAAGGCTTTGGTTTTGGTCATATCGAGGTTGGTACTGTAACGCCAGAAGCTCAGCCGGGCAATCCAAGACCTAGATTATTTCGTGATCTTGCTTCGAATGGTCTTATTAACCGTATGGGCTTTAATAATAAAGGCACTGAAAATATGTTATATGCGTTAGAGCATAAATATCCCAAAGGGCGAAGAGGAGTTCCCTTAGGTGTTAATATCGGAAAAGCAAAATCGACACCATTAGAAAATGCGGTTGAGGATTATTTGAAATGTTTTAAAGTTTTAGCAGATCAGGCGGATTATTTTACAATCAATGTGAGTAGTCCAAACACTCAAAATTTAAGGCAGTTGCAATCTCGCGAATACCTTTCCGTGTTGTTGGATTCTATACAAAAAGAAAATCTGGCATATGCAAAAAAAATGGGGCGAGCTCCACATCCAGTTTTGTTAAAAATTGCACCTGATCTAACATATCAAGAAGTAGATATTATTTTAGAGCTTTTATTGGACTACAACTACAGTGGTATTATTGCTACAAATACGACAATCCAAAGACCAAACTCAATTGGGATAATTGAAATGGGTGGCTACAGTGGTGGTGATTTTTTAAATAAGTTATCGTTAGATATGATACGATACATATCCAAGTCCACCTTGGGACATCTTCCAATCATAGGAGTGGGAGGTATTAATAGTCCGAGGACTGCTGGAGAAATGCTGAATGCTGGAGCCTCTTTAATCCAAATTTATTCAAGTTGGATTTATGAGGGACCCTTTTTCCCGAGAGTCTTAGCTAAAGCACTTTATCAAAGCGAAAAAGAATGGATTAATTAGATCCAATGGTTTGCATAAGCTGCTTACGTCTATTTAACACATCAAATTTTTCTGATTGCTCTTCGGCATGATAAGAAGATCGAATCAATGGCCCTGATTCACAAACTCCAAAGCCAATTTCTAACGAGTATGCTTTCCATTCTTTGAATTCTTCGGGAGTGACCCAGCGATCGACTGGTTCGTGTTTAGGTGATGGCTGTAGATATTGACCTATTGTTATAATGTCGACACCAACGGATTGCATATCATTGAGCACCTGTTTGATTTCATCTTTCTTTTCTCCAATTCCTAGCATAATGCCCGATTTCGTTATAAATCCTCTAGATTTTGCATGCTTCAAGACCCAGAGTGAACGATCATAACGAGCTGTCTTCCTGATGGGTCTTTGAAGGCGTTCTACCGTTTCAAGATTGTGATTGAATATATCAGGGCACGAATCAAGCACGATGTCTAAATACTCCTGTTGTCCGCGGAAATCAGCGGTCAAAATCTCTACCGCACATTCGGGAATCTTATTATGAATAGCACGAACTGTACTAGCCCAAATTGATGCACCACCATCCTTTAAATCATCTCTTGCTACTGAGGTTACTACGGCATGCTTTAAGTTCATTTTAGCAATGGAATCGGCAACTCTAGCTGGTTCTCCTAAATCCAGTTCAGTTGGTCGGCCTGTATTGATGGCACAAAAGCTACAAGAGCGGGTGCAAATATTGCCTAAAATCATGACTGTTGCAGTTCCACGTGACCAACATTCTCCCATATTTGGGCATTGAGCACTTTTGCAAACGGTATTTAATTTGTGTTCGTTCACAATGTTTAGAGTAGATTTGTACTCTGGGCTTGTTGGGAGCTTAGCTCTTAGCCAATTCGGTTTATTTTTAAGCATGATCGACATTCATTAATCATAGAAAAATTTGTCAAATTCAACCAAGAATCGCTCTTTTAGGTTATTTTTATTTATTTCTTTAACGCCTTCATTCTTCAATGAAGTTACAGTTCCATCAGTAATACCGCAGGGAACGATCCAATCAAAATAGCTTAGATCTGTGTTTAAGTTAAGGGCAATTCCATGATATGTGATCCAAGATCGAACTGCGATTCCTATAGCGCAAATTTTGCGATTTTCTATCCATATGCCCGTTTTACCTTCTCTAGTTGAAGCCTCTAAATCATATGTTTTTAAAACACTTATAATCGTTTGTTCAAGTAACCTTAAATAGTTGTGTAAGTCCTTGTTTTCTAATTTTAGGATAGGGTAGATGACCAATTGACCAGGGCCATGAAAAGTGATATCACCACCTCTATTCGTTTTATAAATAGGAACCTGTTTTCTTTCCAAAGTTTCTTTTGAAACTTTTAAATTTTTAATCGCATCTTTACGAGAACCTAATGTATAGACAGGCTCGTGTTCTGTGAAGATTAAGGTATCTTCAATATGTTCGTTTTTACGAGCTTCGACCATAGATTTTTGAAGCTCTAGTGCCTCAAGGTAGGCTTTAAAACCCCAATCTATAGTTCGGAACAATTTACGCATAGATTTTTTTAAGTTTTTGAGTTTCGAACAACATTTTTTATACTGTGTTTGGTCACTTGAATGCCGCCAGAACTTCTGCCTCGTAATGCCACTTCCTTGAAATTAATAAATTCTTCTAGTTTACGTAATCGAGGTGCTGCTCGTAAGTTGATTTTTACAGAAGGTGGAGTTTCCTTTTCAGGAACATATTCTGCGATATAAAATATTTTTGAGCCTGGTTTTCCTTTTGTTAGAGAGTACTCCTTATCTCTTGTAATTCCGCCAATCGTGAAGTGTTTTGCTAATGCAGGACCACCTTTTCCATCTCTGTAAATTAAACAATAGGCTTTTTCATTTGGATTGCTTCGATTAAATAGATCAATGTGTAAGATTTTTTTTCCAAAAAAGGCTTTTTCAGATATTTTTTTAACGATTAAAATACCATCTTCATTAATAGAGAGAACATCACTTAGCTTTGAGCATTTACAAATGCTTTCATCTTTCTTCATTCCAAAGCCTGCAAATCCTTCCAATCGATCCACATATAGTGTTTCATTTGAAATCACAACTTCTTGAGCAACCACTTTATCAAATGTAGCTAGTTGGGTTTTCCTTGGATAAAGTGCTCCGTACTTTTCTTTGAGTTCTTTAAACCATTTGATTGTGCACCTAGTGAGTTGCTTGAGATTTTTTTCTGTTTGGGCTATTTTATCTTCTAAGTTTTTAAGAAGTTCATCTGCCTTTAAGGAATCGTATTTTGATATTCTTTTAATCTTTATTTCTAAAAGTTTCAAAAGATCCTCATTCGTAATTTTCCTGTGTAAGTGTTTTTCGAATGGCTTGAGGTTTGAATAAACTGTTTCTAAAACGCCTTCCCATGTCTCAACGGTCTCGATCTTGCGATAGATTTTTTCCTGAATAAATAACTTCTCCAATGAACTTAAATGCCATTTTTCTTCTAACTCTTTGAGCTCTATTTCAAACTCTAACTTGATCAGTGCTTTGGAGCGTTCAGCTGAAATCTTTAGTAGATCATAAACGCTTAGGAATTTTGGTTTTTCATTATCGACAACACAGATGTTTGAAGAAATTGAGAGTTCGCAATCCGTAAAGGCATAGAGTGCTTGAATGATTGTATCTGGATCAGATCCAGAGGATAGGTAAATTAGTATTTCAACCGAGTCGGAAGTATTATCTTCAATTCTTGCTATTTTAATTTTTCCTTTATCATTTGCTGATAATATAGAATCTATGAGAGATGTTGTGGTTTTGCTATAAGGCAGCTCAGTAATAGCAAGTAAGTTCTTCTTTCTTTTTTCAATAGTCGCTCTTACTTTAACCCTTCCGCCTCGTTTACCTTCATTATATTCGGAGACATCGGCAGTACCTCCTGTTGTAAAATCAGGAAAGAGTTCGTAGGGTTCTTTCCTTAAGGATGCAATACTGGCATCAATTAATTCATTAAAATTATGTGGTAGTATTTTGCAGGATAAACCAACTGCTATGCCTTCCGCTCCTTGCGCTAAAAGAAGTGGAAACTTCATTGGCAATGAATCAGGCTCTTTATTTCTGCCGTCATAAGAGGAAAGCCACTTGGTGGTTTTTGCGTTGAATGCAACATCTAAGGCAAATTTAGATAAACGAACTTCAATATATCGGGAGGCAGCTGCAGAGTCGCCTGTGTAGACATTCCCCCAGTTTCCTTGCATGTCCAATAAGAGGTTTTTCTGACCAATTTGTACCATAGCGTCACCAATTGACGCATCGCCATGGGGGTGGTATTTCATTGTGTTTCCTATGACATTCGCAACCTTATTGTAACGACCATCTTCCAATTCTTTAAGAGAATGAAGAATCCGTCTTTGTACAGGCTTTAGCCCGTCTAAGGCATGGGGAACGGCACGTTCCAAGATGACATAACTCGCATATTCTAGAAACCACTTACTGTAATAGTCGTCTAATTGGCTGAGTGTTGGGGTATCGGTTGAACTCGTGCTCGTTTCTGAACTAGATTCTTTCGAATCACCGGTTAAGTTGAGTTCTAAATTATCGTTGTCGGATCCGCTTTTTTTTGGCATAAAATTAATATAAACAATTTTTAATATTACTGCAGTCGATCATTTGTCTATGAAAATTTTAAAAACTATATCATATATTGTATCTTATTTTCTTTTTACTTATATTGGATTGGGTCATTGCCAAATTCCATGCGGAATTTACGATGACTTTTCTCGAATCGAGCAATTGCATGAGGATGCAAAAACCATCAATAAATCCATTTTGAAAATTAATGAATTGAGCGATCAGGCGGATATTCAATCCTCTCAACAATTCATTCGATGGGTGAATAATAAGGAGGCACACGCAGAGGCAATTATTCAGATGATTTCAAATTACTTTTTAACTCAACGAATTAAGCCTTCTCAAGAAGATTATAATCAACGATTAATGGATCATCATTCAGTGATCATTCAGGCAATGAAGGTCAAGCAAAGTAGTTCAATGGATGCTGCTGCATTATTGACCTCTAGTATAAAAAAGCTTGAGCAATACTATGAGTGAACGCTAGCTAAACTAGCTTCATCCTTTTCTACATAAAGATTATCTATTATATAGTTTTGTCTTTCTTGTGTATTTTTACCCATATAGAAAGTCAGAAGATCTTTAATTGTCATGCCTTGAGCGATGATAATGGGATCCAAGCGTATATCTTTACCAATAAAATGTCCAAATTCATCGGGTGAAATTTCACCTAGGCCTTTGAATCGGGTAATTTCAGGATTAGCACCAAGTTTGGTTATGGCACTTTGTTTTTCAGTTTCGTCGTAACAATATAGTGTCTCTTTTTTATTTCTAACACGAAATAATGGTGTTTGTAAGATGTATAAATGACCTTTTTTGATCAGTTCAGGGAAAAATTGGAGAAAGAATGTGATTAATAGAAGACGAATATGCATCCCGTCGACATCGGCATCAGTTGCGATAATGATATTGTTATATCTTAGGTTATCGAGTCCATCTTCAATATTAAGAGCATCTTGTAAGAGATTGAATTCTTCGTTTTCGTAAACAATCTTTTTGCTCAATCCAAATGAATTTAATGGTTTTCCTTTTAACGAAAATACGGCTTGTGTATTGATGTCTCTGGCTTTCGTAATAGAACCACTAGCTGAATCACCTTCGGTAATGAATAGAGAGGATTCTAGTCGTTCCAATTTTTTGTCAGATAAATGAATGCGGCAATCTCTAAGCTTTTTATTGTGTACCTTCGCTTTTTTAGCACGTTCTTTTGCCAATTTCTGAATGCCTTTAAGTTCCTTACGGTTGCGTTCTGAATCTAGAATTTTGCTTAAAAGAATTTTTGCAGTGTCCGTTTCACGATGCAGGTAATTATCTAAATTTTCTTTCAAGAAATTATTGACGAAAGTTCGAATCGTCGGTCCATCAGGTCCAATTTCTTGTGAGCCTAGTTTGGTTTTTGTTTGTGATTCAAAAACAGGGTCTTCAACTTTTATGCTAACTGCAGCGACAATGGAGGTTCGAATATCAACAGAGTCAAAGTCCTTTTTGTAGAAGTCTTTTATCGTTTTTGCTATGGACTCTCTGAATGCATTTAAATGAGTGCCTCCCATCGTTGTGTGTTGTCCATTTACGAATGAGTAATAATCCTCTCCATAGTTATCATCATGCGTGAAAGCGACTTCGATATCATTGTCCTTGATGTGGATAATGGGATAAATGGGTTCGCTATTTAATTTATTAGTTAGCAAGTCTAATAGCCCATTATCTGATTTATATTTTTGTCCATTGAAGAGAATCGTTAAGCCACTATTTAGGTAGGCATAATTCCACAGCATATCCTTAACAAAATCTTCTCTAAACCTAAAATTGGGGAAGATTGATTTGTCAGGATGGAATTCAAGAGCCGTTCCATTGGGAACCTCTTTTACAGTTTTTTGGTCTTTTAAATCTTCTTTGACTATTTCGCCTTGAGAAAATTCTATAGAACGTGTTTTCCCATCTCGAAAGGCTTCAATTTTGAAGAACGAGGAGAGAGCATTAACCGCCTTAATTCCAACGCCATTGAGACCGACAGATTTTTTAAATGCTTCAGAATCATATTTGGCACCAGTATTTATTTTCGAAGCACAGTCTTTTAATTTACCTAGCGGTATTCCTCGACCGAAATCGCGAACCGATACCGTGTTGTTTTCAATCTTAATTTCGATTTTTTTGCCATGTCCCATTACGAACTCATCAATAGAATTATCAATGACTTCCTTGATTAAAATATAGATACCATCATCGGGAGAACTACCGTCACCCAATTTGCCGATATACATGCCGGGTCTGAGCCGAATATGCTCTTTCCAGTCTAGGGACTTTATATTATCTTCAGTATAATTACTGGACATATAACTTTAAATTATTTCGTCAAAGGTTCGCCCATATTCATCAATGGTAGCGGGGTCGGGCTTTCTCCATTTAAGAAATATAATTTACTGGAAGGATCTTTGGAAATTGATTTAAGTGCTTCAAGCGCTTGAATCTGTACATAGGCAGGATTTTTGGCGATGGCATCATTCAGCTTATTAATTTCATAAGCTTGAGCATCAGCTAGAATCTTTCGTTGTTCTGCTTGTAGTTCGGCTGCTTCTCTTTCAGCTTGAGCTGCTGCTATTTTTTGTTGCTGCTCTGTTCGGAAACGCTCGAGTTCGGCTTTTTGTTTTTCAACTTCTTGTTCTCGTTCTTTTTTAGATTCAATTGCGCGAGTAATGAATGAAGGGAGATTAATATCTCTTATTAAAATATCTAGACAGGTGATTCCTCGAGGAGATAGGTAAGCACTCATGCTGTCGAAAATTGCAGTTTGTAGATTTTCTTGTGTTTCCTGAAGGAAAAAGTCCTCTGCTCGAACAACACTTTTGCCTTGTTCACGAACGACGGAGCGAAGCTTAGGCTGAATTTGAACACGAACAGCATCTTCAAAGGTACCTGTTTCTTGGAGCATTCTTGGTGCATCTTTTCCATTTATTCTGAACTTAATACTAACATCTATGGTTGTCGTTAATTGATCCTGACTCGGTACTCCTGCGGACTCCTTAAGTTCCTTTTCTCTAATATCATAAAGAGTGAAATTATAAAGTGGGTTAACAGGTATATGTAACCCTTCTTCATATGGCTTGTCGATAACTTCACCAAAAAGAGTAGCGACTGCTACATGTCCTGCTGGTACACTCACGAAGAAACGAGAGCCTGAAATCAATAAAAAGGCTATAATGCCAATTAAAATACTTAAAGAGATAGATTGCTTATTCATAATCGTTTAAGCTAAATTGGATTTAATTGATTGGCGAGAGAAATTATATTATTTAGGTATAGAATATGAAAACTGAGCAGTGGATTGCAATTGAGGAGCTAGCTAAAACCCTCGGGTTTCATAAGGCAGGGGTCGCTAAAATACCAATTGAACTTCGAAAAGATTATTACAAAAAATGGATCGAATCAGGTCAGCATGGAACGATGGGCTGGATGGAAAAAAATACAGACAGAAGGTTTGATCCAGGCAGCATTCTACCTGAAGCTAAGTGTCTTCTTGTATTTTCACTGAATTATTTTCAGCCAGACCCTAAGAGGAAATTTAGAATCGCAAAATATGCTTTAGGTAACGATTACCACAAATTTATGTTGAAGCGGTTAAAGCAAATCTGTCGTTTTATGAAAGCAACTTACGGCACAGAGCAAAGACCGTATGTCGATACAGGTCCTTTGTTGGAAAAACCGATCGCAGAAGCTGCCGGTATAGGGTGGCAAGGTAAGAGCACCATCCTCGTAGAACCAAAGGGAGGCACTTGGTCTTTGTTGGGAACGATTATTACAACATTGGATTTACCATCCTATGGTGCTGGTAAAAATTATTGTGGGAGTTGTTCTCGTTGTATTGATGCTTGTCCGACTCGTGCAATAACGGCACCGTATCAATTAGATGCATCAAAATGTATCGCTTATTTAACCATTGAGCACAAAGGGGCAATACCCGAGAAATTCAGAAAACAAATCGGTGACCGTGTTTTTGGCTGCGATACCTGCTTAGATGTCTGTCCATGGAATAAGTGGGCAAAGAGAACTAAAGAAGCTAATTTTGAGGCTAAGGAGTTGCCGGAATTAAGTAAGATTCTTGACTGGGATCAGAGTGATTTTGATTTGTATTTACAAGCTTCACCCATCAGACGCTTAAAATTGAATGGGCTGAAGCGGAATGTCGCGCTAGTATTGGGAAATATAGGGAACAAAGGAGACCTGGCTGCTCTGGCTCGCTTGTCTGAAGAGGGCGATGCTGATTTATCGGAACAGGCAGAGTGGTCTATTCAAGAAATAAATGCTAGAGATTAACGTCTTTTAGTTGAATTTTTTTAATTTATTTAAACTATGTTTTGTTATGAAAGATCAGTTCTTTAGTTCAGTCGGTTCAATTAATCGCGTTCATTTCACCTCAAGGCTTTTATTATTCATTGCTGTGCCCTTTTTAGTTACGCTTTTTGCCATGGATTTCTTTTCGCATTGGCATCATGGCACTCATTATCCCCTTGGGATTTTCATAGGCTTAATCGCTAGCTTGATTGCCATATTTAGTATCACGATGCAGGCGATTAAGCGATTAAATGATTTAGGGAAATCTCCGATATTCAGCCTATTGATAGCACTTCCATTAGTAAATATTCTTTTCATTTTGTTTTTAATGTTTGCGCCGAGCAAGCAAGACTAATTTATGATGAGTGAAGCGAAGCCGCTTCTGGCAATAACAATGGGAGATCCTGCAGGCGTTGGTCCTGAACTGTGTATAAATCTTCTAAACCAGACATCAATTTTATCACAGTGTACCCCAATAATTTTTGGCGACTACGAATGCTTGAAGCGTGTATCGGATGAATTGAATCAACCTTTTGATGCAAAAGTCATCTCATATAAAGAGTCTTTAAGTCGGGATATGTTTTCGGGACAGCATGGTTTCGTTTTAGATTTTTCTAATATTAATTATGAAGCGTTTATTCCTGGTGTGGTGAGTGCGATGACAGGAAAGGTTTCATTCGAATATTTTGATCAAGCAATTGATTTTGCCTTAAAGGGTTTGGTGGATGGAATCGTAACAACTCCTATAAATAAATTTGCACTCAATTTAGCAGGCATAAGTTATCCAGGACATACAGAAATTTTACAAACGAAGACTGAGGTTCCTTCAGTTACTATGTTATTAACCTCGAAAACCATCTCTTGCTCTCTAGTTACGACTCATATTCCTCTTTCGCAAGTGAGCGAATCATTAATCTCTGAAAGAATTTATGAAGTGATAGAGCAAACCAGTGTCGCTATGCGATCAATGCGTTCTAAAGAAATCGTTCGATTGGCAGTTTTAGGATTAAATCCTCATTCTGGTGAGTCTGGTTTATTTGGAGATGAGGAGGCAAGAATCATTCAGCCAGCTATAGAGCGCGCTCGTTCTAACGGCATGGATGTTATTGGGCCATTGGCTCCTGATACTGCATTTATTATACAAAATTTGGAGCGATTTGATGCATTTATTTGTATGTACCATGATCAGGGTTTGATTCCTCTTAAGTTATTATCGTTTGATTCTGCGGTTAATGTTACCCTAGGTTTGCCAATTATTCGCACCTCTGTTGACCATGGAACTGCCCTAGATATTGCTTGGAAAGGTTTAGTTGACAGTTCTAGTCTTCTTGAAGCGATATCTTTAGCTTCTGCATTATGCGTAGGTAGACACTAATAGTTCTCCTCTAATAATTCTGGTTGCAGGAAAAAGTAGCTCATTAAAACCCAGCTTAGTAAAAGAGGATATAGTATTATATTAAGTAGTAAAGATACCAAAATAGCCAAAAAAACCGCAAACCATACCGATAGGTGATTCAAGATTACAAGAATGCAAATAGGAAGAATGACAAATACTATGCTAATGACATAGCCAATTGAAGTGGTACCAAAATAAAACCCTGATTCATCTCGTGCAAAATTCAATGAGCAGTTATCGCACTCTTTTTTTAATCGAAACCAATTTTTGATAAAACTAAAGTGTCCACACTTAGGGCATTTAAATTGTAGACACCTTTGTATAATGTTGATCCTTTTCGTCATTAAAGTGATAGAGTGTTTCTTTTAATAAAGTGCTTTTAGCATACTTGACCCTTTAAAATTGCTTCCTAATGTAAAGAGATAATGTCCGGTTTTGACGAAAATATAGTTAGAGAATATTTTGAATTGAATGGTTTTTTTGTAAGACAGCTGAGGAAATATCAAGTGCAGTCTAGGAAAAAGCGTATTGATGAGGAAATTGATATGCTCATTTATAATCCGAAAGCTAATGCAGAGGAGGCTATAAATAACTTTCAGCTATTTTCTCAAGATGTCGCAAATATTCGACAGGCAATTATTGTTGTTAAGCCTTGGCATAGTTCAAAATTCACTCCGGCAATACTTCGCAGCGAAACAAAGGTATTCGACTTTTTGAAGAAAGAGGTGTTAAATAAAGCTAGCGATTATTTTAATCTAAATGAAATTGAACTCACTAAAGAAACTCAATCCTTCAAAAAAATTCTTGTTATTCCTAGTCTTCCTTCAGGTGAGCCTCACCGAAGTGAGAGTATTACCCTATTAAAAGAACAAGGCATTGATGGGATCATATCGTTTGCGACTATTTTAGAATCTTTGATCCGTAATATTGAAGTCAATCAAAGTTATCAAAAGTCAGATTTGTTGCAACTGTTGAGGATTTTGAAAATTTACAATATGCTAAAAGAACCACAAATGACTTTTTTTAATTAATAATGATGATGATAAAGCTTAATGAATTAGAAGCGAAGGGTGTTCGGATCGGTAATGAAAAACTTATTAAAGTTACTGTGAATGCTTCTGATAAATTAAAACAACTCGTTGAAAGAGAGGCGTCGGGGTCATTGCTAAGAATAAAGATAACAGGAGGTGGTTGTAATGGTTTGAGCTATAAGATGCACTTTACTGATCATGTTAAATCGGGGGACATATTAGTGAATGCTTTGGAAAGCTATGTTATTATCGATCCTAAAACGGCCCTTTTTATAAAGGGAACCAGCTTGGACTATTCCAATAAATTAGTAGGTGGTGGATTTAAGTTTGATAATCCAAACGCAAAATCTAGTTGTAGTTGTGGTGAGAGTTTTAGTATTTGAAGAGATATTTAAATAAATTGATTGAAACTTTCTATGAATCCCTTCAAGTTTTTTGGAATTCTATATGAAATCTATATTCTTAGACATAGCATTTATTCGAACTGAAGCAGTTTTCAGTAATTTTATTGTATAACTTCATAAGTATGAAGTTTATTATTTATGTCACGCTATCCTAATTCACGAAATAAAAACTTTCATCGTAATCGTGGCCCTAAAGGCCTTAGAAGGAATGAAAGGATTAAATCCAGCCAAATAAGAGTCATTGGGCCTGAGGGCACTAACCTCGGAGTAATGGAGCCCAAAAAAGCCTTAGAGCTAGCTAAAAATGTTGGTCTCGATTTAATAGAAATCTCTCCTCAAGCAAGACCGCCCGTTTGTCGTATTTTAGACTTCGGTAAGTATTTGTACGAAGAAAGCAAAAAACAAAAAGATAATAAGCAGGTCAGCAATAAGTTAAAGGAGGTAAAATTTAGAGTGTCTATCGATCAGCATGATTTTGAAACCAAACTGAGGCGTGCTGAGCAATTTTTATATCGAGGCAATAAGGTTAAATTAACACTTCAGTTTAAAGGAAGAGAGAATGAGCATAAACAACTAGGTTTTGAACGAGTCAATTTAGCTGCTTCCGAATTGGGTGGTGTTTCAGCCCCAGATAGTCCTGCGAAATTAGTGGGTCGGCAGGTAGGAATCGTCCTGTCACCGCTTCCGTCGAAGAAACGTCAACTCAAGTTTAGTTTACCGGAAGATGATATGGATGAGTCGATTCAAGAGGATGAGTGATTTTTTCCATCTTTTCTGATTTCAAAATTCATCCTCTTAATCTAGTGTAGGTAGCTATGAATTACGGGTTCTTATTTTATCTATTTCTAGCGTCGGTTACGGTTTTAAATATTTCTGCAGAATCTAGCGATAGTTCGAATCAAACCTATTTACTTGTTAATTCAAATGTCGAAGATTCTGAAAAAATTGCTCGTTATTATTCTGAGAAACGGGGTATTCCTTCAAAAAATATTTTAAGACTAGATATTACAGATAAGGAAGAGATTTCTATTGATGAATATGTGAAACAAATTCACAACCCATTACTTAAACTTTTGCTAGATAAAAAAGTCGTATATGGATTGATTGACTCATCAAGGGATGAGGTGAATCGATTGAAAATGAGTGTTGTGAGTCATTCTATCGATTATCTTATTTTAACAAAGGGCATTCCGCTAAAATTTACTAGAACTATCGATGAAAATGCGTCTTTGAAGTCATACATTAATTCCATGAACAAAGATCAATCGTCTGTTGATAGTGAAATTTCTGCGATGTTGTTCAATCGATTTAATCAGCTCGATGGGTATATTCCGAATGCTTTTTTTTCAAAGTCTATTTCTAGCCAAAGAAAATTGCCTATCGTAAGAGTCTCTCGTTTAGAGGCTCCAAAACTAGAAAGTGTTTTTCGCTTAATTGATGATTCAATCCGAGCAGAAACTAATGGATTGATGGGGCGTGCTTATTTTGACTTAGGTGGTCCCCATAAAGAAGGAAATGAGTGGCTTAAGGAGTCTGCCGAAATAGCCAGATTATTAAATTTTGATACAGAAATTGAAGCTTCTAAGGATAACTTTGATTTTACACATCGAGTGGATGCTCCTGCAATCTATATGGGATGGTATTTAGGCAACATCAACGGACGATGGAAGAGTCCACTAGTTTCTTATCCTGCGGGTTCTATAGGCTATCACTTGCATAGTTTTTCTGCCTCTAGTTTAAAGAATCCGAAAAAAGGTTGGGTTGCAGGACTCATAGAAAATGGATTTTCTGCCAGTTTCGGTTATGTTTACGAACCATTCCTAGCTCTTACCGTAAGGCCTAATTTGTTTTTGGAAGCGTTGGGTGATGGTTCTAGTCTTGGGGAGGCATATTATTACGCAAATCCTGTGCTTAGTTGGCAATCGATACTAATTGGAGATCCGCTCTATAGGCCTTTTAAGACAAGCCGAGATGAGAAACTACACAAAGAAGTTAAATTACCGTTCCATAATTATTATTATTTAAATAAGTACTATGAAGATTTGAAGACACTTGGAATTGAGATAGCAATTTTAAATGCTAAAGAAAATCTTAAGGATCATTATAGCTATGCATTGCTTTTAAAACTTTCGGAAGTTTTAATTAGCGAAGAACGAATTGATGAATCCGTAGAGTTATTAAAAACGGTTTCCTATAAGAAAACTGTTAAAATAGAGGAAGTAGTCATCGTGTCTATGATTGCAGACTTGCTCAATGAATACGGTCATAGCGAACGATCTTTAAAGCTTTATCATAATTTGATTTTTCGTCATAAACTTCCAAGAAAGTTAGAAATTAAATTATTAAACTCAGCCATGCTTATCTCGAATGAAGTAAATGATAGGAAAATGTTCGAAAAAATAACAAATAGACTGAATCACTTTCATATAGACGGCTAATTTTGGGTTCTTGACTAATAAAATAAACTTTTTTATCGATTTAATAGTTATGAATGAGAATATCCACACTGAATTCAAAAGAATGCTTGGAAGGGATTCTAAGGAAGCACAAACAGGGCAAAAAGGTCATGTATTTTGGATGTATGGTTTATCGGGTTCAGGTAAAAGTACCTTAGCAGATCGATTAGAACGGTCGCTTGTTGAAAGAAATCGCTTTGTTAAGTTATTGGATGGTGATAATGTACGATCGGCTTTAAATGGAGATTTGGGTTTTTCTGATGTAGATAGAAAAGAAAACATAAGGCGAATAGCTGAAGTTGCTAAGTTATTTGTTGAAGCTGGATTCATTGTCATCACATCTTTTATTTGCCCTAAAATAGAGAATCGACTTTTAGCTGAGTCAATTATTGGCACAGGAGATATTTCTAAAGTTTACATTGAAGCCTCATATAAAACCTGTTCGGAAAGAGATGTAAAAGGACTGTATGCTAAAGCAAAATCCGGCGACATTAAACAGTTTACGGGAAAGGATTCCGATTTTGAATCGCCTCTAAGTGAAGACTCGGATTGGATCATCAATACGGAAAACAGCACTATTGATACTTGTGTCGAAAATCTACTAAATAAAATATTGCCAATGACAGAAAGGAAGCATTAAAGCTATTAAACACTATGGATTATACGATCACGCATTTAAAACAGCTGGAATCTGAAGCGATTTATATACTAAGAGAAACGGCCGCCCAATTCGAAAAGCCAGTTTTACTATTCTCTGGAGGAAAGGATTCTATTGTTATGGCATACCTAGCAAAAAAAGCTTTTTGGCCAGCTAAATTGCCTTTTCCACTCATGCATGTAGACACAGGGCATAACTTTCCTGAAACTATGGAATATCGTGATCGGTTTATAAAGGAATTGGGGGCGGAGCTTGTTGTTGCTTCGGTGCAAGATGCAATTGATCAAGGCAAGGTTGTTGAGGAACAGGGTCACAATGCCAGTAGAAATAGCTTGCAGACTGTAGCACTGCTAGAGGGATTGGAAAATGGTCAATACGATGCGGCTTTGGGTGGTGGGCGTAGAGATGAAGAAAAAGCTCGTGCCAAAGAGCGTTTCTTTTCGCATCGTGATGCGTTTGGTCAATGGGATCCTAAAAATCAAAGGCCCGAACTTTGGAATATCTTTAACGGTCGAAAACAGCATGGAGAGCATTTCCGAGTCTTTCCTCTTAGTAATTGGACCGAAATGGATATCTGGCAGTATATTAAATTAGAAAATATTGACTTGCCGAATCTTTATTTCTCTCATGAGAGAGACTGTTTTATTCGAAATGGTGTTATTATGGCTGTTACTGAATTCACCAAACCATTAGACTCTGAAACGGTTGAGCGCATGCGCGTTCGGTTTCGTACTATTGGAGATACGACCTGTACGGGAGCCGCACTCTCAGATGCACAGGATTTGAATGCAATTATCGATGAAGTTGCTTCTGCAAGGCAGACAGAAAGAGGGACTAGAGCCGATGATAAGCGTTCTGAAACCGCCATGGAAGACCGCAAAAAACAAGGTTATTTTTAATTTAATAAAAATTTTTTATGAGTGATTGTAAAGATAGTTCAGGCTACTTAGATATGGATCTTCTAAGATTCACCACAGCTGGATCCGTGGATGATGGTAAAAGCACGTTAATCGGAAGACTTCTATACGATAGTAAGGCTATATTTGAAGATCAATTAGATGCGGTTGAGAAAAGTTCAAAATCAAGGGGGGACGACCACGTTAATTTAGCATTGCTTACCGATGGTCTTCGTTCAGAGCGAGAACAAGGTATTACTATAGATGTAGCGTATCGTTATTTTGCTACGCCACGCCGAAAATTTATAATAGCCGATACTCCAGGTCATATTCAATACACAAGAAATATGGTTACGGGTGCCTCAACTGCAAATTTAGCAATTATTTTAGTCGACTCTAGAAAAGGTGTGATTGAACAAACATGCAGACATGCCTTCATTGCGAGTTTGCTCAAAATTCAAAATGTCGTCGTTTGTGTTAACAAGATGGATTTAGTCGAATGGGATGAAGGCGTGTACAATGATATTGTTGAGCAATTCAAAAAGTTTGCATCCCGTTTAGACAATATAGTGAATATCACTTTTATCCCTGCAAGTGCATTATTGGGAGACAACATTGTAGAAGAATCAAAGAACATGCCTTGGTATCAAGGTCCAACTTTATTGTATCACCTGGAAACAGTCTACAATGGTTCCGATTTTAATCATATAGATCCACGATTGCCAGTTCAGTGGGTAATTCGACCTCATTCAAATGAATACCATGACTTTAGAGGCTTTGCAGGTCGAGTCGCCGGTGGTGTTTTTAAACCTGGCGATACTATAAAAGTATTACCTTCAGGTTTTGAATCAAAAATAAAATCGCTACATACAATGAATGATCATTTGGACGAAGCATATGCTCCTATGTCTATCACGATGACTTTAGAAGATGAGATTGATATTTCTCGAGGCGATATGATCGTTAAGCCAAATAATGTCCCAGAAGTGACACAAGATATCGAGGCAATGATTTGCTGGTTTTCATCCACAAAATCACTTCAAGGACGAGGAAAGTTTGTTTTGAGACATACTACCAATGAAGTGCAAGCACTCATCAGTGAGATTCGCTATAAAGTGAATATCAATACGCTTCATAAAATTGAGGATGATTTAGAATTAAAACTGAATGAAATTGGTAGGGTATCCATTCGAACTTCTGCTCCCGTTTTCACAGATTCCTATTCTAAAAATCGAATCACTGGAAGTTTCATTTTAATTGATCCCTTGAGTAATGAAACAGTTGCTGCTGGTATGATCATCTGATTTTAAATGAAGAATAATCCGACTTTAAATGAGCTTTCAGATGTATTAAAAAAGGATGTTGATTTATTGCTGATTGCTGGGGAGCACTCTGGAGATGAGTTAGCCGCAGATTTAATTTCTGAACTTAAAATCAATAATCCTAATTTATCTATAGTTG